>MGOE01000113.1:27577-45541 GCA_001797035.1 Chloroflexi bacterium RBG_16_72_14 | reverse complement strand
GCGAGTATGGCCGGGTGCGGGCACTCACCAGCGCGTCGTTCGCCGTGGCCAGCGTGGCGCTCGGGCTGGTCTACGGGGTGGCCGGGTACGGGCCGGCCGCGCTGGTGTTCGGGGTCTTCGGCGTGGCCACGGCCATCGCCGGCGGGCGGGTGCCGGACCTGGGCCGCGCCACGCTGGCAGCCCACCGACGGGGCGGCGCGATCCGCGAGGCGTTCGCGGTGCAGCCGGCGCTGCCGCGGATCCTGGTCGCGATCGGGCTGGTGTACAGCGGCGTCCTCGCCGGCTTCACGTTCCTGCCGCTGCGGATCGTGGAGCTCGGGGGCGGTGCGCCGGAAGTGGCGATCGCGTCCGCGGTATCGGCCGCGGTGGAGATCGGCGCGATGGTCGCGGCCGGTCGCCTCGTGCCGCGGATCGGGCTGCGGGTGCTGTTCGGGGCGTCGGCGCTGCTGTACGCGGTCTCGCTCGCGCTGTGGGGCGTGCTGCCGTCACCCGAGGCGATCATCGTCTCGCGCCCCGTCTCCGGGGTCGGCTACGCGGGGCTGTGGATCGCAGGCGTGATGACGATCCAGCGACTCCTGCCGGCGCACCTCCAGGGCTCGGGCCAGGCGTTGTTCACGATCACGGCGACGGGCGTCGCGGGCGTGCTCGCCAACATCGGCGGCGGCCTGGTCTACGGTGGCCCGGGCGCGGGCACGCTGTTCGCGATCGCCGCCGGGCTGGCCGTCGCGGGCGCGGTGGTTGGGTGGACGGCGCTGCCGGACCGCGGTGCGCCCTCGGGCGCTCGGCCGGAGCCGGAGTCGGTCCCGGGCGCCTGAGGATCGTGCGCCGGGCGACGGGGCCCCGCCGGGCGACGGGCGCTCGCCGCGCGTGCCCGACGCGTGCTCAGGCGGCGCGGGCGCGGGCGGCCTCGTCGGCCCGCCGGTCGAGCAGGCGCCGGAGGGTCGGGCCGCTGTTGACCAGGGCGATCCCGGCGATGATCAGCAGCGTGCCCGTCACGCGGTAGAGGGTGACCGGCTCGCCGATCAGGGTGCCCATCAGGATGCCGACCAGCGGCAGCAGGTAGGCCACCATCGACGTCCGCGTGGCACCCCAGCGCTGCAGGATCGTGAAGTAGCACAGGTAGGCGAAGCCGGAGCCCAGGATGCCGAGCCAGACCACGGCGACGATGGCCTCGGGCTCCGGGTGGACACGGCTGAAGGGCTGGTCGATGACGAGGGCCAGCAGCGTGATGATGAGGGCCGCGAAGGCCACCTGGAACAGCGCCGGGATCATGGGCCGGAGGCCGTGCACATTGCGCTTCGCGTACACGTTGCCAACGCCATAGCACAGGCTCGAGCCCAGCATCATCAGCTCGCCGGTGAGATCCGCGTCCGAGAGGTTCACGAGGTCCGGGGCGACCAGGACGATGACCCCGGCGAACCCGACCGCGAGGCCGGCGACCCGGGGCATCGTGATCCGCTCGTCGGGGAGGAACAGCGGCGCGAGCACGATCACGGTGAGCGGCACCGTGGCGTTGAGGATCGATGCCAGGGCGGAGTCGATCGTCTGCTCGCCCACGGTGATCAGGATGAACGGCAGCACGATGTTGACCACGCTCATCACGAGCAGGTGCCCGTACATGCGGGCCCCGCGAGGCAGTCGCTCGCGCGCCAGGGCGACGACCGTGGCGAGGAACGCGCCGCCCAGCAGGAGTCGGCCTGCGATGAGCGTCAGCGGCGGCAGCGTCTCCACGCCGATCTTGATCCAGAAGTAGGAGGACCCCCACAGGAATCCGAGGGCGAGGAACAGGATCCAGGTGGTCGGGCCGGCGCGCTGCATCGCGGGAGCATACGCGTCCTTGGCCCACGTGGGTAGGCCAACCTATGGGACATGATGACCGGCGAACGCGGGACCGATGGCCCGTTGCGCTCGCGGTCGCGATCGGCCAGAATTCATCATTCGATGAATTACGGTCACAGCCGGAAGGAGCCGCCCGTGGTATCCGAGGTCCTGCCCGACATCGAACGGGATCCCGGCGCCCGGCCCGCCATCCGTGCGGCGGGCCTGGTCAAGACGTTCGGCACCATCCGCGCCGTGGACGACGTCTCGTTCGACCTGGCGCCCGGCCGGATCTACGGCCTGCTCGGCCCCAACGGCTCCGGCAAGACCACCCTGATCCGGCTCCTCACCGGGATGGCCCGGCCGGCTGCCGGCACGGTGGAGGTCCTCGGGGTGGCGATGCCGTCGCGGCCAAACCTGAGCCGGATCGGCTACATGACCCAGAGCGACGGCGTGTACCCGGCGCTCACGGTGGGGGAGAACGCGCGGTTCTTCGCCGCGGCCTATGGGGTGACCGGCGATGCCGCCGTGCTCGACGCCCTCACGCTGGTCGACCTCGCGGACCGCCAGGGCGACGTCACGAGCACGCTGTCGGGCGGCCAGCGCCGCCGGCTCTCGCTCGCCTGCGCGCTCACGCACCGGCCGCCGGTCCTGTTCCTCGACGAGCCCACGGTGGGGATCGACCCGCTGCTCCGCGTCCAGTTCTGGGGCCACTTCCGGACGCTGGCCGAGGCCGGGACCACGATCGTCGTCTCGAGCCACGTGATGGACGAGGCCGACCGCTGCGACGAGCTCCTGTTCATGCGCTCGGGCCGGGTCATCGCCCGGGGCACCGGCCGCCAGATCCGGGACCGGGCGGGTACCGACGACCTGGAGCAGGCCTTCCTCGCCTTCGCCAGCGAGAACGGAGTCGGCCGATGAATGCGCGACGGCTGCGGGCCATCTTCCGGCGCGTCGTCTCGGAGTTCCGTCGCGACCACCGCTCCATCGCGCTCCTGTTCGCCGCGCCGATCCTCATGACGGGCCTCATCACCTTCATCGTCCGGGAGGGTCAGGCGCCCTCCGTCACGGTAGCGCTGGTGCACGGGGGCAGCCCGATCGGGCAGGTCGTGTCCGACCGGCTCCGGTCGGCGCTCGAGGCCGAGGACATCACCGTCATCGCCGCGGTCGACGAGTCCGCGGCTCGCGCCGCAATCACCAACGGTCAGGCTGACGTGGGCGTGGTGCTGCCCGTCGACCTGGGACGGCCCGGCGCCACGATCACGGCCATCACGAATGGCATGGACCCCATCGGCGAGGGCACCCAGCTCGGGATCGTCCGCGGGATCCTGGTCGCGACGGCCACCGCCGCGCTGGACGCGCCGCTCCCGACCGTGGAGCACGCGACCGCGTACGGCGTGCCCACGGACGACCCGATCGCTCCGTACGCTCCGGCAATCGTGGGGTTCCTGGCGTACTTCTTCGTCTACATCCTGACCGGCATCAGCTTCCTCCGGGAGCGGACAGGCGGCACGCTCGAGCGCCTGATGGCCACGCCGGTCACCCGGGGCGAGATCGTCACCGGGTACACCCTCGGGTTCACGCTGTTCGCCGGGCTGCAGGTCGCGCTGCTCATGATCTGGTCACTGGGGACGATCCGGGTACCGGCGATCGGCCCGCTGCCCGAGTTCGCGATCGGCCTCGGAGTGGCGACTGCCGGCAATCCGGCCGTCGCGTTCCTCGTCGTGCTGCTGCTCGCTGTGGGCGCGGTGAGCCTGGGCATCTTCCTGTCGACCTTCGCCCGGACCGAGCTCCAGATCGTCCAGTTCATCCCGCTGGTGATCGTGCCGCAGTTCCTCCTGTCCGGGATCCTGTTCCCGATCAGCGGGCTGCCCGAGATCCTGCAGCCGCTGGTCGGGCTGATGCCGGTCTCGTACGCGGTGGACGGGCTGCGGCAGGTGTTCATCGCGGGGGCGGACCTGAGCTCAGGCTCGCTGCAGCTCGACCTGCTCGTGCTGGCGGTGATCGCGGCGTTCTTCGGGTTGATCGCGTCGCTCACGATCCGCCGCGAGGTGGCATGAGCCGGGTCACCCATGGCGCCGGCGGCGGCCCGGCGGGCAATGCCCCGGGCCCGCGCCGGGCGGGACGCCGGCCGGGATCGGCCGACACGCGGGGCCGGATCCTCGAGGCGGCCCGGGCGGCATTCGCCGAGCGCGGGTTCGACGCGGCGACGATCCGTGACGTCGGCGCGCGCGCGGGCGTTGATTCGGCGCTCGTCCACCACTACTTCGGGACCAAGCTGCGCCTGTTCGTGGCCGCGATGGAGATGCCGGTGGACTTCGGCGCCGCCGCGCCCGCGATCCTGGCGGGTCCCCCGGACGGAGTGGGCGAACGGTTCGCGGGGTTCGTCCTCGAGCTGTGGGACCGCCCCGAGGTCAGACCGCTGCTGCTGGGCGTGGTGCGCTCCGCGTCCACCGACCCGGTGGCCGCGGCGATGCTTCGCCGGATGCTCGCGGAGGGCCCGCTGCTCACCCTTGCCACGGCCCTCGACCGGCCGGACGCGGCACTCCGCGCGGCCCTCGCCGGGTCGCAGCTCATCGGGCTCGCGATGGCCCGGCTGATCGTGGGCGTGGAGCCGCTGGCGTCCGCCGATCGCGAGATGCTGGCCCGGACCGTCGGGCCCACGATCCAGCGCTACCTGGTCGGGGATCTCGCCGGCGCCGAAGGCCGATAGACTCGGACCTGATGCCGCCCCACGATCCCGCCGCCGAGGCCCGGCTCGCCCGCCACCCCGCCGCCCTCCGCGACGCGCTCATCGCGCTCGACCCGGTGGCCGCCGCGCACCCCGACGACGTGCGTGTGGTGCGGGCACCGGGCCGCGTGAACCTGATCGGCGAGCACACCGACTACAACGCGGGGTTCGTGCTCCCGGTCGCCATCGACCTCGGCATCTCGGTCGCCCTCGTCCCCACCGACGACGGCCGCGCGGCGCTGACGCTGGCGGCGACCGGCGAGACCGGCGCCTTCGACGTCGGGCGGGTGGGGGAGCGCCGCGGCTCGTGGCTCGACTACGTGGCGGGGATGGCGTGGGCGCTGGGCGAGGCCGCGAGATCGAGCGAGGCGGCGACCGGGCCGCGCGGCTTCCGGGGGCTGCTGGCATCGGACCTGCCGCAGGGGGCCGGGCTGTCGTCCTCGGCGGCGATCGAGGTCGTTGCGGCGTGGGCGCTGTCCGGGGGCGATCGCCCGCCCCTCGATCCGATGGACCTCGTCCACGTCGTCCAGCGCTCGGAGAACGGCTACATCGGGCTCAACAACGGGATCATGGACCAGTTCGCGTCGATCTTCGGCGAGCCGGACCGGGCGTTGCTGCTGGACTGCCGGTCGCTCGAGCACCGGTCGATCCTGCTGCCGCTGGACGAGGTCGCGCTGGTCGCCTGCCACTCCGGCTCGCCCCGGACGCTGGAGTCGTCTGCCTACAACGAGCGCCGGGCGCAGTGCGAGGCCGCGGTGGCGGCCATCGCGGCCCTGGCGCCCGGCGTGACCGCCCTGCGCGACGTCTCGCCGGCGATGCTAGATGTGGTGCGAGACCGCCTGGACCCGGTCGCCGCCCGGCGGGCGGCGCACGTCGTCGAGGAGAACGCGCGCGTCCTGGACACGATCGCGGCGTTCGAGGCGAGCGACCTCGCGGCGGTTGGGCGGCTGTTCTACGCCAGCCACGCCTCGCTGCGCGACCTGTACGAGGTCAGCAGCCCGGAGCTGGACGCCTTGGTGGACATCGCCCGCGCCACGCCCGGCGTGATCGGCGCCCGCCTGACCGGCGCCGGCTTCGGCGGCTGCACGATCAACCTCGTGCGACGCGAGGCCGTGGGCGCGTTCCGCACGGCGGTTCTGAGCGCCTACCCGGCTCGGACGGGCCTCACTCCGCGGGTGTTCGCCGTAGAGGCCTCGGCCGGGGCGGCGCGCCTGGCCTGAAGCGGTCCGCGTCCGACCCTCCGGCACGTGTCGCCCGGGGCGCCGCGGGTCACGGCTCGGAAAGCCGCGATTCCGGGTCCAGGCGGCTTGACTCCGGCTTGCGGAACAGGTATCGGACCTCGTGGCCCGGCGCTGGGTTCGATTCGGGTCGACTTCCGGCTCGGGAAGCCGAGAGCGGGCCGTGAAGCGCAGGAATCGCGGCTTGGCAAGCAAGGTCAGGCGAGCGCCACGCCGCGGCCCGGGCGGACACCGCCTGGACGGCTCCCTGCTCCGCGAGCGCCCGGGGGATCACGCTCCCGCTCCTCGACGCCTGGGCTGGATCCGGCGCAGCTCGAACAGGCGCGCGGCGAAGTCGCCGCGGATGAAGCGGATCGCGTCGAACACGGCGCCCGCCGGCATCGGGTCCGGGGGCTCGATGCCCAGGCCCACCGCCATCAGCTCGTCGCCGGCGCGCTCCACGCTGCCGACCGGCGCCCCGAAGCCGTCCGCCCAGGTGGTGACGCGGTAGCGGGCGTCCGGGTCCAGCCCGCGCAGGCGGAGCCGATTGCGCACGGGCTGCGGGTGGGCGAGCACCCGGTAGTGCCCCACGACCGCGCGTTCGCCGCTCGCGTCGACCACCATCCACGCGGTCTCGTTTCCGTCGCCCTCGAACGGGCTCCGCAGCCGCAGGAAGCGCCCGTACTGGAGCAGCTCGCGGCGCTCGAGGTACCACGCGACCTGCCGCGCGACCTCGGCCAGGTCGGCGTCGGTCATGGCGGTCGGGTCCAGCTCGTACCCGAACGCGCCGAACATCGCCACCGCCGCCCGGGTGAACAGCGGGGTGATGCGCCCGGTCTGGTGGTTGGGCACGGCGGCCACGTGCGCGGCCATCGACGACAGCGGGTAGGCGAGCGAGGTGCCCCACTGGATCGCCAGCCGCTCCACGGCGTCGGTGTCGTCGCTCGTCCAGGCCTGGGGGGCGAAGGCCAACAGCCCGGGGTCGAAGCGGCCGCCGCCGCTGGCGCAGGACTCGAACAGGGTGTCCGGGAACCGGGCGGTCAGGCGCCGGTACAGCTCGTACACGCCGAGGATGTAGCGGTGGAACAGCTCGCCCTGCCGGTCCGGGGGCAGTGACGGCGTCCACGGCTCGGTAATGTTGCGGTTCATGTCCCACTTGACGTAGTCGATCGGGGCGGAGGACAGCACCGCGACCAGCGCCTCGGTCAGGTGGTCCACGACCTCGGGGCGCGACAGATCGAGCACGAGCTGCTGCCGGCTCTCCGTCCGCGCCCGGCCCGGCACGCCGATCGCCCAATCCGGGTGGGCCCGGAACAGGTCGCTGTCCGGGTTGACCATCTCGGGCTCGATCCACAGGCCGAACCGCAGCCCCAGCGCGCGCACGTCGCGCACGAGGGCCTCGAGGCCGTCCGGGAGCTTGCGCCGGTCCACGATCCAGTCGCCCAGCGAGGAGTCGTCGTTGTCGCGCCGCCCGAACCAGCCGTCGTCGAGCACGAACAGCTCCACGCCCAGCGCCTTCGCCCTGGCGGCGATGGCGACGAGCCGGTCGTGGTCGAAGTCGAAGTAGGTGGCCTCCCAGTTGTTGAGCACCACCGGACGGGGGCGGTCGCGCCACGGGCCGCGGGCGAGACGGGACCGGTACAGGGCGTGGAACGCCTCGGACAGGCCGCCGAGCCCCTCGGCGGAGAACGCCAGCACGGCCTCCGGCGTGGTGAATGTCGCACCCGGCTCCAGCCGCCACGAGAACGCCTCGGGGTGGATGCCGATCCGGAGCCGGGTCGTGTGGAACGGGTCCACCTCGGCTTCCGCGAGGAAGTTGCCCGAGTACACGAGCGACAACCCGATGGCCTCGCCGGCGTCCTCGGTCGCGTGCTCGCGGCGGAGCGCGAGGAACGGGTTGTGCTCGAGGCCGGACGCGCCCCGCAGGCTTCCCACGGACTGGCGGCCCGGGATGAGCGCCCGGTCGTGAACGTAGCGCTCTCGCGCCCACGTGCCGCTGAGTGTCACGAGCCGCCAGCCCGCGTCCGGCAGGTCGAGGACCGCGCTCATCGCGCACCGGACGGTGAGCGCAGCACCGCCGCCGTTGGCGAGCGTGAGCGAGCGAGCGAGGACGGGTCGATCCGCGAACATCGTGGTCCGCACCGTGACCAGCAGCCCGGTCGGCTCGTCGCGCAGGTCGATCTCGAGCGTCTCGGCCTCGGCGGGGTCCTCGGCATACGTGGAGGGGAGGCCGGGGAGCTCGGGCTTGCCGGGCTCGACGCGGTGGCCCGCATAGCGGAGGTCGAGCACGGTCGACCCGTCCGGCCCCTCGACGACCAGGGCGGGCACCCGGAAATCGCCCACGCCCGGCACCGGGACCTCGAGCGCGACGGGCTCCCCGACCCGGTTCGTGAACCCGGCGAACGCGGCCGGCCCGAGGTGTCGCAGCGAGGCACCCACGCCCAGGGGCGCGCCCGCGTGGAGGTGGCCCAGCCAGCCGTTCTCGAGCACCCGCATCGCGAAGCTGACCCGGCCGTTGGCGAGGTGCCACTCGCGGGCGGCGGGGTCCCAGTGGACCGTCATCCGGCGGTGTCCTCGGTCGTGAGCGTCCAGCTCCAGCGGTAGGTGCCGGGGCGCAGCACGTACGCCTCGAGCGTATCGGGGCCACAGCTCGCGGTGCCGAGGCCGCGGTGCGCCGCGTCGAGGTGGACGAATGTCTCGGCCCGGGGTCGGACCTCGACGTCATGGGTGGCGGCGTCGAGGTCCGCGGCCGTCACGTGGAGCACGGAGACCTGCGAGGGGCGTGCGAGGTCCACGCGGACAGTCCCGTCGGGGCACGCGACCCGGAGCCAGCGCGTGTCGGCGTGGCCGCCGTTCTCCTGAGGCCGCACGTAGGGCGTGAGCTGCTCGGTCACGGTGGATGCCCACCGCCCGATGCGCCCGCCGCGCCGGCGGTCCGGGTACGTCTCGTGCGGCCCGCGCCCGAACCACTCGAACGACTCGTGGGATCCGCGGAGTGTGAGCACCGTGCCCACCCGCGGCAGGTCCTCGATGACGGCCGGCACGGCGACCGTCTCCTCGACCCGGATCCGGCCGTCTGGCGCGACGGCGTAGCGCACCGTGTGCGGTAGCTCGATCCCGGCCGCCGTGGTCCACGTGGCGCGGACGGTGACCGCGTCGGCCGCCCGCTCGATCCCGTCCAGCCGGCGCGTCAGCGAGCCCAGCCCCCAGCCGGCCCATCGTCCGGCCATGCCCCCGATCCGGTCGTTGTCGGTCGGGGCGCGCCACAGGGACAGGGCCGGCGGTGCCGCGAACGCGGGGTGGAGGAGTTGCCCCGCCTCGTCCAGCTCGACACCGCCGGTCCAGCCCACGGCGGCCTGATCGGCCGCGGTGCCGGGCGCGTCGCCGTCGAGCGGCACCTGCGCCCAGCCCATCTCGTACCCCGCGGGCGCCCACTCGGCGTCGTCCGCCGTCAGGAATCGCAGCGTCAGCCAGCGCTCGCCGGCGCCCGCCTCGGGCAGGCGAAAGCCCGGGACGGCGACCTCTGCCGAGGCGCCCGGCGCGACCGGCGGCAGCGGCAGCTCCCCGTCCGCCACGGCCTCGCCGTCCACCGAGACCTCCCACCTGCCGCGCAGCCACGCGAGGTCACGGAAGTCGCCGCGGTTGGTGAGCGTCAGCCGTCCCTCGCGCGCGGCCGCGACGGCCGCGGCGTCGGCCGCCACCCGGACCGGCGCGGCGAGGTGCAGGTGCTCGAAGATCGCCGGCTTGGGGCTGCGGTCCGGGAACGTGATGCCGTCGATGCAGAACACCCCGTCGTTGGGCAGGTCGCCGAAGTCGCCGCCGTACGCGTGGCGCTCCGTGCCGTCCGGGAGCCGCTGGACGAGGCCGTGGTCGCGCCATTCCCAGATGAACCCGCCCTGGAGCCCGGGCGTCGCCTCGATCGCGTCCCAGTATTCGGCGAGCGTCCCGTTGCTGTTGCCCATCGCGTGGCTGAACTCGCACATCACCAGCGGGTGGCGCTGGGTGCCGGACGTCGCGTGGGCGACGAGCGCGGCGATCGGCGGGTACATCGGGCACACGATGTCGCTGGCCGTCTGGCGGCTCGCCCAGTCGAACCGGATTGCGCCCTCGTAGTGGACCGGCCGGGACGGGTCCGCGCGGCGCACCCAGCCCGCGGCGGCGTCGTGATTGGCGCCGTAGCCGGACTCGTTGCCCAGCGACCAGGCGATGATCGACGGGTGGTGGCGGTCGCGCTCCACCATCCGGGACACCCGGTCGACGAACGCGGCGCGGTAGCGGGGGTCGTGGCACACGTCCTCGTACCAGCCGTGGGACTCGATGTCGGCCTCGTCGATGACGTACAGCCCCAGCTCGTCGCAGGCGTCGAGGAACGCCGGGTCGTTGGGGTAGTGCGAGGTCCGCACGGCGTTGAAGCCCCAGCGCTTCATCGCGACCACGTCGGCCCGCAGGTCCTCCGGGGCGACCACGCGCCCGGTCCGGGGGTCGAAGTCGTGGCGGTTGACGCCCCGGATGAGCACGGCGCGGCCGTTTACGAGCAGTTCGGTGCCCCGGACCTCCACCCGCCGGAACCCGACCCCGCGCTCCACCCGCTCCACCGGCGAGCCGTCGGGCGCCAACAGCGACACCGTCAGCCCGCGCAGGGCGGGCACCTCGGCGGACCACGGCGTGACCCCCGGGACCCGGGCCGTCAGCCGCACCCGCCCGACGCGCGGCGGCCGCACGACCGGCTCCGCCTCCCGCCAGCGCGCGACGTCGTCGGGCTCGGCGAGGACCCCGGCGGCGGTGAGGCTCTGCAGGTCCAGGATCCCGCGCCGCGGCGGTCCCGGGACCACCCAGTCGCCGGGCCCGGGGGGCGGCGGCGGCGCGTCTGGGACGACCGCCGACAGCGGCTCGGCCAGCCCGTCGATCGCGGCCTCGACCCGCCAGCCGGGCCCCAGCGTCGCGTCCCCCCAGCCCAGGCCCACGTCGAGCGCCAGCGTGCCGGTGCGCCCGTCCGCCTCGAGCCCCGCGTCGATCGCCAGGTCCGCGAGGTACACGGGCCCGGTCGCATACAGGAACACGGGGCGCGTGATCCCGCCGTGCCACCACTGGTCCTGGTCCTCGATGAACGACGCGTCGGACCACTTGACGACGGTCAGCCGCAGCTCGTTCGTGCCCGGCCGCAGGAAAGCGGTGACGTCGAACTCCGCCGCCAGGTGCGAGTCCTTGCTCACCCCGACCTCGGCGCCGTTGAGCGCGACGATGAGCACGCTCTCCGCGGCGCCGACATGGAGCACGACCCGCCGCCCGGCCCACGCCGCCGGCAGCTCGAAGGCACGCTCGTAGACACCGGTCGGGTTCTCGGCCGGGGTCTCCGGCGGCCGGTGGGGGAATGGCATCTGGACATTCGTGTAGACCGGGTGGTCCCACGTGTCCTGCATCGTCCAGCAGCCGGGCACCTCGATCGGACGCCAGGCACGTTCGTCGCCGACCGGGGCCTCGGCAGGTCGGTGCAGCAGCTGGAACCGCCAGGTCCCATCCAGCGACAGGCGGTCGTCGTGGGGGACGGCGTGCATCGGCAGCCGGCCGCGGGCGGTCAGCCCGGGGTCGGCCCACGGCGCGGGCATCATGCTGCGGAACCTCCTGAAGCCAGGCCGGGCCGGGTCCTCCGGGCGTCGGCCGGGCGCGCGGCTACCCCTTCGTCGAGCCTAGGGTCAGGCCGGCCACGAAGTGTTTCTGGAGCGCGAAGTAGACGATCAGCGTCGGCAGCGCCACGAGCAGCGAGCCGGCGGCGAGCAGGTTGTTGTCGGTGAAGAACTGGCCGGACAGGTTGTTGAGGGCCGACGTCACCGGGAACTTGTCCCCTGTGCGCAGCAGCAGGATGCCCCAGAAGAAGTCGTTGTAGATCCACGTGAACTCGAGCGTAGCGAGCGCGGCGAGGGCGGGCCGGGCCAGGGGCAGGAGCACGCTCCAGTACGTCCGCCACACCGACGCCCCGTCCATGACCGCGGCCTCGTTGAGCTCCCTGGGAACCTGCTTGAAGTAGTTCGACAGCACGAAGGTGCAGAAGCCCAGCTGGAACGCGATGTGGATCGCGATGATGCCGAAGAACTGGTCGTACCAGATCCCGTTGTCGGACGCCGGCTGGGGCAGCGGCAGCGCGAGGTACATGCGGTACAGGGGGGTGATCACGACCTGCTGCGGCAGCAGGTTGCCGGCCGTGAACAGCATCAGCAGCGCGATGTTGAACCGGAAGCTGTAGCGAGACACCGCGAACGCGATCATCGAGGCGAAGAACAGCACCAGGACCATCGCGGGGACCACCACGATCAGGGTGTTGAGGAAGTGCTGGGGCAGCTCCGCGTCGCTCCACGCCTTGAAGAAGTTGTCGAGGTTGTAGGCGCCGCCGACTGATACGTAGCCGAGGCGGGCGGTCTCGCCGTAGGGGCGGATCGAGGTGTACACCGCCCAGGCCAGCGGGAAGATCCACACCAGGCTGATTGCGATCAGGAACGCATGCGTGCCGTAGCGCGGCCGGCGGTGCGTCCTGCCGACGATTCCGGTGGCGGCGCGCGGGGCGAGGACGTCGACGGTCACTCGGGCATCTCCCGCATCGTGCGGTAGAGGTAGAAGATGATCGGGCCGATCGAAATGAGGAGGAGGATCACCGCGATCGCGGACCCGAACCCGATGAGGCTCGCCTCGCCGAGCAGGTTGGTGGTGATCAGCACCGACAGGAGCTCGAGGCCGTTGAGGCCCTTGTTGATGATGTACACGATGTCGAACGCGCGCAGCGACTCGATCACCGTGACCACCAGGACCACGACGTTGATCGGGGCGAGCACCGGGAACACGACCTGGAAGAACGTCTGGCGGGCGTTCGCGCCGTCGATCGCGGCGGCCTCGCGCAACGTGTTGTCCACGCTCTTGAGCCCGGCCAGGTAGAGGACCATGATGTAGCCGACATGGCGCCAGCCCGCGGCGACCAGGACCGCGGCGAGGTTGAGCCCCTTGGTGCCCAGCCAGTCGATCTGGTCCGGGGTGCCGGCGATGCCCAGCGCGTTGTTGATGAAGCCCTGGCCCGGCGAGTAGATCAGCTCCCAGATGAAGCCCACGATCGCGAGCGACAGCACGACCGGCATGTACAGGACGCTCTGGTAGATCCGCGTCCCCCGGATGTTCTGGTCGAGGATCACCGCGAGCAGCATGCCCAGCGGCGTGGCGATGAACAGGAACGCGCCCAGCCACATGAAGTTGTGCTGCACGGCGGGCCAGAACGGCGGGTAGATGTTGACCAGCGTCTCGTAGTTCCGGGTGCCGATCCACTTGATGTTCTCGAGCCCGCCGATGCCGTTCCAGCTCGTGAACGAGAGCACGATCGAGCCGATCGTCGGGATCCAGATCAGGAAGATGTGGATGAACGCCGGCACCCCCACCATCAGGGCGAGGACCATCCTGTCGCGCCGGGTCAGGACGCTGAAGTGGCGTCCCCGGCGGCGCGCGGGCGCGACGCCGCCCGGCTGAGGCGCGAACGCCCCGCCGGAGTCGACCGGCGGGGCGTACGGCGGAACGGAGTAGTCGGCCACGACCCGTTCCCTGGTCGCTGGGTCAGACGGCGATCACAGCGGCGGCAGGCTGTCGTAGAACGCCTGGACGCCGGACAGGAAGCCGTCGAGGTCCTGGGTCGGCTCGCCCAGGAACGTCTGCAGGAAGCCCTGCATGGCGTTGGCGCCCGCGAAGTCCGGCCGGGTGTCCCGGTCGAGGAACTGCGCGATCTTGTTCGAGCCGCCGATGATCGTGGCCATCGACTTCTGGAACGGCGTGTAGGCGCTCGTGTCCGCGTCCTTGGCCGCCGCCACGTTGTTGGGGCTGGACTTGAGGAAGATGTCCACGGCCTCGCCGCTGGCGAGGAACTCCATGAACGCCTTGGCCTGCGGGAGGTTCTTCGCCTTGGCGCTGACCATGAACCCGTCGATCGGGGCGTCGATGCCCATCTCGGCGTCGTACTCGGTCCCGAACAGCGGGAACGGGAAGAAGTCGAGGTCGTCGTGGACGGCCGGGTCGGTCGCCTGCTCGCCAGCGAACGTGCCCAGGAAGTACATGCCGGCCTTGCCGCCGATCATGTCCTGGGCCGCTTCCTGCCAGGTCTTGCCCAGCGGCTGCGGATCGAAGTAGGGGAGCAGCTCCGCCCACTTCTCGAACACGGCCTTGGTCTTGGGGTCCGTCCACTTCTCGGTGCCGGCCATCAGGCCGACGTGGAAGTCGTAGCCGTTCATCCGCATGTTGAGGATGTCGAACGTGCCCATCGCGGGCCAGCCGTCCTTGTCCCCGAAGGCGAGCGGGATGAGGCCGTCGGCCTTCATCTTGTCGCCCAGCGCGGTGAACTCGTCGATCGTCTTGGGGATCGTGTAGCCCTTCTCGGTGAACAGGCTCTTGCGGTAGATCACGACCCACGGGTAGTTGTAGAACGGGATGAAGTACTGCTTCCCGTCGTCGCCCGTGGACGCGGTCTTGAACGCCTCGGAGAAGTTGGCGGCGACGGTCCCCCACACGTCGCTGATGTCGGTCGCGAGGCCTTGCGCGGCGAAGAACCGCATCCGGTAGCCGGCGAACCAGGTGAACGCGTCGTCCGGCGTGGCCTGGAGGTACGCGTTGATGGTGTCCTGGAACTTGCCGTGCTCGACCGTGTTGACGGAGACGTCGATGCCGGTCTTGGCCTTGAAGGCGTCGACCACCGCCTGCATGGCGGTCTTGGGGACGTCGTCCGAGTAGTTGGACCCGAAGGTCATGCTGCCGCCGATGGACGGGGCCGCGCCCGATGGACCGGTGCCTCCGGACGGAGCGGTGGTGGCGCCTGACGATCCGCAGGCGGCCAGGAAGGCGGAGACGCCGCCCAGCGCCGCGACCGCGGCGCCGCCCTTCAGCACCTGCCGGCGCGTGACGGATCGGAGGCCGTCGAGTTCAGCCATATGAGAACCTCCTCGGTGGCCCTCCGCGCGACGCATCTGCGGGGCAGGGCCACGACCGGATTGTTGCGACCGGGTGGCAGAATGTCAAGACACTCGCGCGTGTTCGAACAATCTTTCTTGTGCGAGTCCGTTGACTTTCGACCGGCGGCGGAGTGAAGATACGGCTGGCTGCCGGTCGCGGTCGCCCTGCAGCAGCGAGTCCAGGAGCGGAGGGCATGCTCGCCCGCCAACGCCAGGCCTTCATCCTCGAGCGGGTGCGCGAGGTTGGGGCGGTCCGCGTCGCGGACCTCGCCCGCGAGCTCGAGGTGTCGGACATGACCGTCCGGCGCGACCTCGAGATCCTCCACGATCAGGGGCTCCTGGAGAAGGTCCACGGCGGTGCCACCGCGATCTCCGGGCTGGCGTCCTACGAGCCCGGGTTCGTGGCCAAGTCAGCGCTCCAGCAGGACGAGAAGCTCGCGATCTCCGCAGCCGCCGCGCGCCTCGTTGAGCCGGGGATGGCCATCGGCATCTCGGCCGGCACCACGACCCACGCGCTGGCCTCGCGCGTCGGCGAGGTCCCCGGGGTGACGATCGTGACCAACTCCCTGCGGGTCGCCGAGGTCCTGTACCGCACGGGCCGCCGCGACCAGACGGTCATCCTCACGGGCGGCGTCCGGACGCCCTCCGAGGCGCTCGTCGGTCCGTTCGCCATCGCGCAGCTCCGCTCCGTCCACCTCGATCTCGTGTTCATGGGGGTCCACGGCATGGACGCCCGGGCCGGGTATACCTGCCCGAACCTGGCCGAGGCGGACACCGACCGGGCGCTGATCGAGGCCGGCCGGCGGCTCGTCGTGCTGGCCGATCACACCAAGTGGGGCGTGATCGGGATCGCCTCGATCGCGCGCCTGGACCAGGCGGACGTCCTGATCAGCGACGCCGGCCTGGACCCGGCCGCGCAGGAGGTGCTCCGCGAGGCGGTCGGCGAGCTCGTGCTCGTCGAGGCCGCCGGCGCGCCCGCGGCCCTGCCGGTCGCCCGCGTGCGCATCCGCCGGTCCGCGCAGGGGGCCGCGGGCCGTGCCAACTGAGCATCCGATCGTGCCCAGCGACCGTCCGGGCGCGCCGGACGAAGCCGCGATCCGCGCGCTCGAGACCGAGCCCCACCGCCGATGGAACGCCCTCACCGACGAGTGGGTGCTCGTCTCGGCCGGCCGCACCCGGCGGCCGTGGCTGGGCGCCGAGGAGCCGGAGCCGCCCGAGCAACGGCCGCCGTTCGACCCCGGCTGCTACCTGTGCCCCGGCAACGCCCGCGTGAACGGCGACGTCAACCCGGTCTACGACTCGACGTTCGTGTTCACCAACGACTTCGCCGCGCTCCGCCCGGACACCTCGGACGCGCGGGTGGATGCCGGCCTGTTCCGCGCCGAGGGCACCCGGGGCACCTGCCGCGTGGTGTGCTTCTCGCCGCGCCACGACCTGACCCTGGCCGGGATGAGCGCACCCGAGATCCGCCGGATCGTGGACGTGTGGGCGGACGAGACGACCGAGCTCGGCCGGCGTTTCCGGTGGGTCCAGGTGTTCGAGAACCGGGGCGAGGCGATGGGCGCGTCCAACCCCCACCCGCACGGTCAGATCTGGTCCGGCGACGCCCTGCCGGTGGAGGCGGCGAAGGAGGACGCGGCTCAGGCCCGGCACCACGCGGTCACCGGCCGGCGGCTGCTGGTGGACTACGCGGCGGCCGAGGCCTGCGGCCCCCGGGTGGTCTCCGAAGCGCCGGGGTGGCTGGTCGTGGTCCCGTTCTGGGCCACCTGGCCGTTCGAGGCGATGATCGTCCCGACGGCGCCGGCGGCGCGACTCGCCGACCTCGAGGACGGGCGTCGCGACGGGCTCGCGGCCGCCATCAACGACCTCACCCGCCGCTACGATGCGTTGTTCGGCCGGCCGTTCCCGTACTCGATGGGCTGGCACCAGGCCCCGTTCGGCGGCGGCGACACCGCGCACTGGCAGGCGCACGCCCACTTCTACCCGCCCCTGCTGCGCGCGACGGTGCGCAAGTTCATGGTCGGCTACGAGCTGCTCGCCGAGGCCCAGCGCGACCTCACGGCGGAGGAGGCCGCGGAGCGGCTCCGCGCGGCCCTGCCGGCGGGTGCCGGCTAGCCGCAGCGCCGTTGGCCCGACCCGGGGCGCGCCGGTACGATGAGCGCGACGGGGGCAGGAGGGCGCATGCGACTCTGGGGCGGCCGGTTCGGCGAGGGGCCGGACAAGCGGATGGCGGACTTCACGCGGTCGATCGAGGTCGACGCCGCGCTGGCGCTCGACGACCTCGCGGGATCGATCGCGCACGTCCGCGGGCTGGGGCGGGCGGGGCTGCTGACCGCGGACGAGGTCGCCACGCTCGAGCGCGGCCTGGTAGGGCTGCGCCGGGACGTCGAGGCGGGCGCGATCGCGTGGGATCCATCGCTCGAGGACGTCCACATGAACCTCGAGACGCTGCTCACCGAGCGGGTCGGGCCAGTGGGCGGCAAGCTCCACACCGGGCGCTCGCGCAACGACCAGGTCGCCACGGACCTGCGCCTCTGGACCCGCCGGGCGGTGGACCGGCTGTCGGCCGGCATGCTCGGCCTGGAGCGGGCGCTGGTGGACCTCGCCGAGCGCGAGGGCGACGCGGTGCTGCCGGGCACGACGCATATCCAGCCCGCCCAGCCGGTCCTGCTGGCGCACCACCTGCTGGCCTACGTCGAGATGCTGGAGCGGGACCGCGACCGCCTCGCCGACGCCCGCCGCCGGGTCAACGTGTCGCCGCTCGGTGCGGGTGCCCTGGCCGGAGCGGGGTACCCGCTGGACCGCGCCACCACGGCCGCGGAGCTGGGCTTCGACGGCGTGAGCGCCAACTCGCTCGACGCGGTCTCGGACCGTGACTTCGTGGTCGAGGTCCTGGGCGCCGTCGCCCTCGCGATGGTCCACCTCAGCCGCCTGGCCGAGGAGGTGACCTGGTGGTCGAACCCGCGGTTCGGGTTCGTGCGGGTCGCCGACGCGTTCTCGACCGGCTCCTCGATGATGCCCAACAAGAAGAACCCGGACCCCGCGGAGCTCGTCCGCGGGCGGGCGGCCGGGGTCATCGGCGCGCTGGCCGGCATGCTCACGCTGCTCAAGGGCCTGCCGCTCGCGTACCAGCGCGATCTCCAGGAGGACAAGCCGGCGTTCTTCGCCGCCGTCCACACGCTGGACACGTCGCTGGCCGTGATGGCCGGGCTGGTCGAGACGCTGGCCG
>MGOE01000113.1:23093-27545 GCA_001797035.1 Chloroflexi bacterium RBG_16_72_14 | reverse complement strand
GAGGGCTACACGACCGCGACCGCGCTCGCCGACGCGCTCGTCCGACGCGGCGTCCCGTTCCGGGCCGCGCACCACATCGTCGGCGGCCTGGTGGGCGGTGCCGAGGCGGAGGGCATCCCGTCGCTGGCGGCACTCCCCGACGAGGCGTTCCGGGCCGCGCTCGACGGCAGCGACGACCCGGCGGCCCGTGCCCTCGCACGTGAGCGGGGGATCGCCGCGGCGCTCCGCGAGGCGGCCACGATCGAGGGGTCGCTGGCGGCCGCGGACGTGATCGGCGGGACGGCCCCGGACCGCGTGGCGGGCGCGCTGGCCGCGGCCCGTGCGCGCCTGGAGGCGACGGGCACCTGAGCCTGGGTCCGGGCGCGATCGGCCTACAGCTCGCGGGTGGTCGCGATGGCCACGTCGCGCACGAGGTGCGGGTCGCGCGCCCACGCTCGCGCGAGGATCACGTGGAGCTCGGCCCATGCGCGTCCGTGCGGCAGGACCACGGTCGGCAGCGCCACGTCGTCGATCGTACCGGCGAGGGCGAACGCGAGCTCGCCGGCCACCTCGCCCGCCGGCGCGAGGACCGCGGCCCACGGTGTGAGGGTCTCCTCGAGCCCGCCTGACACCGTCGCCTCCACGTTGACCCGCAGCTCCGCCCGCACCTCCTGGAGCCGTGCCGGCCCCTCCAGCCGGACGACGACGCGCCCGGTGAACGGTTCGCCGGGCACGAGCGGCACCGGGTCCAGTGCGATCGACCCCGTCACCCCGTCGCCCGCCGCGTCCGCCGACGGGAACAGGGCGAACTGCGCCACCCGCACGGCCCCGGCGCGGAGCAGGGCGGTGGGCTGCAGCACGCGCACCGGCGCTTCGATCGAGGGGTCCATGCCGCCGCCGACGTCGAGCTTCGCCTCCACCGTCCAGCTCACGCCCGAGACGTCCGCCTCGAGGGTCGGCGGACCCAGCGGTGGCATGGGGAGCTGGAACGGCATCTCCAGGCGCTCGCCCGCGGCAAGGTGGATCGGGCCGCCCAGGAGGACGGGGACCCGCGGCAGGTCATCGCGCCCCGTGCGCCGCTCAGTGTGGCTGCGGCCCTCCGAGTCGGTTGTGGTTACCTCGTAGCGCCAGTGCTCCTTGCCCAGCAGCGTGATCAGGAGCGCACGCGCCTCGATACCGCGCTGCGCCATCAGCGTCACCCGCCCGTCCACCAGCCGGCCGGGCAGGAGCCGGTCGCGATCGAGCTCCAGCTGCCAGTCCACGCCGCCGTCCGTGGCCGTCCATCTCGCTGTCATGCCCGCTCCCCATGCGCTGCCGGGGCGCGGCCAGGGCCCGCGGGTGCGGGCCGGCCGTCCGCGACGCCCCGCGTCATCGTGCGGCCGAGGTCCAGGATCGACGACAGCGGCAGGTGGCGGTCCTGCGGGGCGATGTCGCCCCTGGACACGCGGTAGCCGGTGGCCCTCGCCTTGCGCACGATCGCATCGCCGGAGTGTACGACCGCCCGTCGAGGGGTCATCCGTCGAACGACCGATGCCCCGCACCTCGGCCCCGACCGGCCCTTCCGTCCGCCACCCGGCGCGCTACGATCGCCGGAACCCGGAGGACGGCATGCTCACGCTCGACACGATCTGCCAGGCGCCCAAGGCCCTGCTCCACGACCACCTCGACGGCGGCCTGCGGCCGGCCACCATCGTCGACCTCGCCCGCGAGTTCGGCTACCGGGAGCTGCCCACGGACGACGTCGACGCGCTGGCGGCCCACATCCGCCGGGGCGCGGACCGCAAGTCGCTCGAGCTGTATCTCGAGACGTTCCAGTACACGGTCGGCGTCATGCAGGAGCGGGACGCGCTCGCCCGGGTCGCGGCGGAGTGCGCCGAGGATCTTGCCGCGGACGGCGTCGCGTATGCCGAGGTGCGGTTCGCGCCCGAGCTGCACGTCGAGCGCGGCCTGACCACGGACGAGGTCGTGGGCGCGGTCGCCGAGGGGTTCCGGGAGGGCGAGCGACGAGCCGCCGCCGCCGGGCGGCCGATCGTCGTGCGCACGCTGATCACGGCGATGCGCCAGTTCGCCCGGTCGCGCGAGATCGCGGAGCTGGCGATCCGGTGGCGGGACCAGGGCGCGGTCGGCTTCGACGTTGCCGGCCCCGAGGCGGGTTACCGCCCGACACGCTACCTCGAGGCGTTCGACCACATCCGCCACGAGAACTTCCACCTCACGATCCACGCCGGGGAGTCGTTCGGGCTGCCGAGCATCTGGGAGGCGATCCAGTTCTGCGGCGCCGAGCGGCTGGGGCACGGGGTCCGGATCATCGACGACATCACCGTGCTCGCCGACGGCTCTGTCTCGCTGGGGCGCCTGGCCGCCTTCGTCCGAGATCGCCGGGTGCCGCTCGAGATGTGCCCGACGTCCAACGTCCACACCGGGGCGGCGGCGTCGATCGAGACGCACCCCATCGACCTCCTGCGGCGGCTGCGCTTCCGGGTCACCGTCAACACCGACAACCGGCTGATGAGCGGTGTCACGCTGTCGTCCGAGTTCGCGGCCCTCGACGCGGCATTCGGCCTCGGGCTGGGCGAGATGGAGTGGCTGACGATCAACGCGCTCAAGTCGGCGTTCGTCCCGTTCGACGAGCGCCTCCGGCTGATCAACGAGGTCGTGAAGCCCGGCTACGCCCACCTCCGGGCGCTCGAGACCCACGTGGTGCCGGCGCCGGCCTGACGAGCGTGGCGTCCCCAGGCGGTGTTCCTGGTCGCGGGCGCCATGACCGCGCTCCTGGTCGCGGGCCGCCTGGTCATCACCGAGCAGGCGATCGCGGCCCCGGAGCCCGAGGGGGCCGCGCGCTACGAGGCGTCACCCCACGAGGCGCCCCCCGAGGCGCGCGAGGCCTGACGACCGCCCGGCCGCCGCTCAGGCCAGCGGGACGTGGATCATCGTCCGCCAGGTTGCCGGATCGGGCTCCGCCGTTGGATCGCTCCAGTAGACCTCCCACATCGGCCCCGCCGCCGTCGCCCCCGACTCCGTGAGCCAGCGCTCGAGCTTCGCGTACGTCTCCGCGAGCCCGGCATAGGGGCCCAGGTGCAGGATCGTGGCCACGCGCCCGCCCGGCAGCTGTCCCGGGAACACCCGCCCGACGTGCGGGGCCGGCCGCCACACCGGGAAGCCGATCTCCGCCACGATCCGGTCCGGGGCCAGCTCCAGGTAGCGTGCGAACGGTGGCCCGGCCACCTCGACGCCGGCCTCCTTCATCTGCGTCTCGACCTCGCACATCGCCTCGCCCATCGTGTTGGGCAGCTCGGCCATGGGGACCTCGACCCGGACGATCGCGACCTCGCGGGGGTGCAGCTCGTGGACCTCGATGCTCCCCGGTGCCCGATCGAAGACCGCAGCGGGTTCGCCGGGGACGGGGTGAAGCAGCTCGACCATGTTCGCCTCCTGTGGCGCCCACGCTGGCATGACCCGTTGGCGACGGACAGTTGCCCCCGGGGCGAAGGTGCGGGCGGTTCGGCCCCAAGGCGTGAGGCTCGAGCTCGTGAGGGCCGCGTCCCGTTTGTCCCCCGCCGCGCCGCGGCGCCCCGTGTGTCCCCCGCCGCGAGGATCGCCGTCTCCCCTTCGGCCCCATCGCTGCCCATCCAGCGAGCGTCCGGATGGAGCACCGCTCGATCCCGCCTGTCCAGCAGGCAGAATCGTGAATGAGCGGCCCGATGTTCGCGATCCTGCTCAACCAGCAGGCACGAGGATGGGATCTTCATCGGGACGCTCGTCCAGTAGGCAGCTCCCCGTGTGGGTCGGCCCGAAGGAGGAGGTAGCGCCCGCAGAGCCGCTGCTGGCGGCCGGCCACGAACGCCGAAACGCCGCAGAGCCGCGGCTGGCGGCCGGCCACGAAGGCCGAAACGCCGCTCCCGCGCCGGCCTCAGACGATGGGCAGCGCCACCACGAACCGCGACCCGCCATAGCCGTTCTGCTCGATCCACACGCGCCCGCCCATCGCCTCCATCAGGCGCCGCGCCGCGAACAGCCCGATCCCTGAGCCGCGCGACCGCGCCCGGTCGACCCGCACGTACGGCTGGAACACCGCCTCCCAGTCCTCGATCGGGACGCCGGGCCCGTCATCGGTGATGTAGACCTGGATCTCGCCCTCCTGGACCCACACGCCGATCGACACAGCCTGCTCGGGCGGGGCGTATTTCGCCTCGTTGTCGAGCAGGTGCTCCAGGACCTGGCGGAAGCGTGCCTCGTCGCCGCGGGCCACGAGCCCGTACCCGGGCGGGTCCCAGCGCACGGACCGGGTGCGGAGCAGCAGCGCCAGGGTGCCCACCGTGTTGCCGATCGCCGTGACCACGTCGAACGGCTCGCGACGGAGCCCGGTCAGCCCCTCGCCGCGCACCGAGGCGAGGATCGAGTCCACGAGCCGGTCCAGCCGCGTCACCTGGTCGGTCGCGCCGGCCCGCCACTGCTCCACCTGGTCCGGGTCTG
>MGOE01000113.1:18653-23087 GCA_001797035.1 Chloroflexi bacterium RBG_16_72_14 | reverse complement strand
CGTCCCTGCCCCCGCCCGCCGCGTCCGCGAGCAGGTCCACGTACGCCCGCACCACCGCGAGCGGCGTCCGCAGCTCGTGGGTGACCACGGCCAGCAGCTCCGCCCGGGCGGCATCCAGCTGGGACAGGCGGTCCAGCTGCGCCTCCGCCTCGGCCTGCAGCCGGCCCTTCTCCACGATCCCCGCCAGCAGTGCGGCGATCGTGCCCAGGAACTCGATCTCTTCCCGGTCGAACTCGCGCGCCGCCGTCGTCTGGACGTTGAGCACGCCGACCAGCGCGTCGTTCCAGACCAGCGGCATCGAGAGCATCGCGTGGAGGTCGGCGATGTCGAACCCGCGGACCCAGGAGAAGCGCGGGTCGGTCGTCACGTCGGCGGACATCACGTGTCCGCGCTCGGCCGCCGCACGGCCGGTGATCCCCTGGCCGAGGGCGAGCGACACCTGGCCGACCTGGTTCACGTCCAGCCCGTTCGTGGCCGCCAGGGTCAACCGCTCCCCGGTCCGATCGAGCAGGTAGAACGAGCAGACCTCGACCCCCATGGCGATCGTGGTCCGGTCGACGAGCGTGCGCATCAGCTCATCCCAGTCGTGGGCCTGGGTCGCGAGCTGGGCGAACTCGTGGAGGAAGGCGAGCTGGTGGAGGCGGTCGACGACGCGCCGGCTGCGGGTGAGCCGGCTGGGCGGGACCGACGGCGCCTGGTCGTGGGAGGGTGACGTCACGCGCTCACCGTACGGCATCGCCGGGCCCGGTGGGTCGATGGCGACTGCTGTATACTGCGCTGTATGAGCAGCATTCGGACGCAAGTGTACCTGACGCACGAGCAGCGCCGGCGGCTCGACCGCCGTGCACGACGCGAGGACAAGACCCTCGCCCAGGTCATCCGGGAGGCCGTCGACGCCTTCGTCGCGGATGAGCCGCCGAGCCCGGCGGCCGCCGTGGCTGCGACGTTCGGGGCGCTGCCCGACATGGACGTCCCTCCGCGGGCGGAGTGGGACCAACGCGGTGGCTGACCTCCTCGTCGATACGGACGTGTTCGTCGACCACCTTCGCGGCCATCGCTCACTCACGGTCGGTTCGGACCGGCTGTTCTACTCGACGATCACCCGCGCGGAGCTGTTCGCCGGGCGGGCGACCCAGGAGGACGCGGTGCGGCTGTTGCTGTCTCCGTTTGCCGAGGTCGGCGTCGACCGCGCCATCGCGGAGCGCGCCGGGCGGCTACGCCGGGAGCTGGCGATCCTGCTGCCGGACGCCCTGATCGCGGCCACGGCCCTGGAGCGGCAGCTGACGCTGGTCACCCGCAATGTCGGCGACTTCGCGCCGATCCCGGACCTGGCCGTGAGGCAGCCCGACTGATCGGATGCCCAGCGGCGTTCAGCCGGCGCCGGCCCCGGCGCCCTCGGCCACGGTCGTCGGCAGGTCGGCGAGGAGCGGCTCCGTCCACGTCCAGGCGGCGCCGTGGTGCTTGCCCACCGCGCCGTGGCGCGCCGCCTCCACGCGGAGCGGCAGCCCGAAGATCTCGATGAACCCGACCGCGGAGGCGTGGTCGAACGCGTCGCCCTCGTCGTACGTGGCGAGGTTCTTGTCGTACAGGCTCAACGGCGAGCGCCGCCCGACGACGACCGCCCGACCGTGGTCCAGCCGCATCCGGACGTCGCCGGACACGACCCGCTGCGACGACATCGCGTACGTCCGCAGGTCGCGCGACAGGGCGCTGAACCACAGGCCGTCGTAGATGATCTGGGCCAGCTCGTCCGCGACCAGCCGGTTGAACCGGAGCTGCTCCTTGGACAGCACCAAGCCCTCGAGCGCCTTGTGCGCGGTGTGCAGGATCACCGCGGCCGGCGCCTCGTAGATCTCGCGGCTCTTGATGCCCACCAGGCGGTCCTCGACGTGGTCGATCCGCCCCACGCCGTGCGCCCCGCCCAGGTCGTGCAGCCGCTGGACGAGCGCCACGGACCCCAGCCGCTCGCCATCGATCGAGACAGGGATCCCGCCCTCGAACCCGATCACGAGCTCGACCGGGGCCGGGGCGTCCGACGGCGCGACGGTCCAGGCGTAGGCATCGTCGGGCGGCGTGACCCACGGGTCCTCGAGCACGCCGGTCTCGCACGAGCGGCCCCACAGGTTGACGTCGATGGAATAGGGGGACGCCTTGGTGATCGGCAGCTCGATGCCCCGGGCGTTCGCGTAGTCGATCGACTGCTCGCGGGTCAGGCCCATCCCGACGCGCATGGGCGCGATGACCTCCAGCCCGGGATCGAGCGCGTGGACGGCGACATCGAACCGGACCTGGTCGTTGCCCTTGCCCGTGCAGCCGTGGGCGACGGCGTCGGCACCCTCCTTCTGGGCGACCTCGACCAGCAGCTGCGCGAGCAGCGGACGGGCGAGGGCCGTGGCCAGCGGGTACGCGCCCTGGTAGACGGCATTGGCCTGCAGGGCGCGCCAGACGTACTGGCTGACGAACGTCTCGCGCGCGTCCACGACGTACGCCTTCGACGCGCCGGCGGCCATGGCGCGCCGCTCGACGCCCTCCCTGATCGAGCCGCCCCCGAGGTCCACGGTGAGCGTGACGACCTCGGCACCGTACTGCTCCCGCAGCCAGGCGACGGCGACGGAGGTATCGAGGCCGCCGGAGTAGGCGAGCACGACCTTGTTCATCGGGAACGGGCCTCCATGAGGGCGGCCGGCTCGGCCGGCGCCTGGATCGCGTGGAACCGCTCGAGCCAGCGATCCAGGGCGGGCTCGTCGGGGAACAGGACGATGAGCGTGTTGTCGCCGGCGACCGTCCCCACCTGGTCGGACAGGGTGGACTCGTCGATCGCCTGCGCGATCACGTTGGCCGTGCCGGGCTGGCCGGTGAGGACGAGGATCAGCCCGCTCCGGCCGATCGCCACCGGGATGTCGGCGAGGATCCGGCGGAGCCGCTCGTCGGACGCGGGCCGGGCCGCCGGACCGAGGTCCTCGGGGTTGACGTACACCGAGTGCTCGCCGCGCATGACCTTGGCCAGCCCGAGCTCGGCGATGTCGCGGCTCACGGTCGCCTGGGTGACCTCGAAGCCGAGCGAGGCCAGCGCCGCGACCAGCTCGCCCTGGCTGCCGACGGGGCGCCCGGACACGAGCCGGCGGATGGCCGCGTGGCGGTCCCGCTTGGCGAGCATCGGTCAGGCCGCGCCGGCGTGGGTGCGGGTGGAGACCCGGGTGCCGAACGATGGATCGCCGAGCGCCCGAGCCAGGGCGTCCGGGGCCGCAGCGTCCGCGATGATGGCCTCCGCCCCCTCCCAGGCGAGTGCCACCAGCGCGGCCCGCACCTTGGGCACCATCCCCCCGCTGATCGTGCCGTCGGCGATCAGGGCTTCGGCCTCCTCCGGGGTGATCGAGTCCAGCCGGTTGCCCGCGGCATCGCGGACGCCGTCGACGTCGGTCATCAGCACCAGCTGGCGCGCACCAAGCCCGGCGGCGATGCCGGCGGCCGCGTCATCCGCGTTCACGTTGCAGACCACGCCCTCTTCGTCGCGCGCGAGCGGCGCCACCACCGGCACCTGGCCCGAGACCAGCAGCGAGTCGAGCAGGTCCCGGCGCACGCCGGTGACCGTGGCGACGAGGCCCACGTCCGGGATCCGCTGCCCGATCAGGAGGCCGCCGTCCACGCCCGACAGGCCGACCGCGTCGCAACCCACGTCACGCAGCGCGGCGACCAGCTCGCTGTTGACGACGCCCCGCAGGACCGCGGCGGCCACCTCGAGCGCGGCGGGGTCGGTCACGCGCAGGCCGCCCTCGAAGCGCGTCGGGACGCCGAGCCGCTCGAGCCACTCGGTCATCCGCTTGCCGCCCCCGTGCACCAGCACGACCGGGCGCTTGCGGGCCACGGCCGCCACCTCGGCGAGGACCTGCCGCTGCTCCGCGAGCGTCGTCCCGCCGAGCTTGACAACGACCACCTCGCTCACGTCGTGTACTCCGAGTTCTCGCGGACGTAGGCCTCGGTGAGGTCGCAGCCGAAGGCCTCGCCGGTGCCGTTGCCGAGGCCGAGGTCGAGGCGGATCAGCACCTCGTCGCCGCCCATCGCCTCGCGCGCCGCGGCCTTGTCGACCACGACCGGCCCGCCCTGCGCCCCGTCGTACACGAGGTGGCCGGCGATCGCGATCCGGAGCATGGCGGGATCCACGCGGGCGGGCGTCCCGGCACGAGCCGCGGCCTCGGCGGGGGCCAGCCCGCCGGCCTCGAGCACCGCCGCCTCGGCGAGGGTCGCGTTGCCGGCGGCGCCCGCGATCCGGCCCCAGTTCGGGTCTCGGCCGTGGACGGCGGCCTTCACCAGCGAGGACGAGATGACCGCCCGGGCCACGGCGCGTGCCTCGGCGTCATCCGCGGCGCCGGACACCTGGCAGGTGATCAGCGCCGAGGCGCCCTCGCCGTCGGCCGCCTGCTGGCGGGCGAGGTC
>MGOE01000113.1:12854-18636 GCA_001797035.1 Chloroflexi bacterium RBG_16_72_14 | reverse complement strand
TCGCGTCCGCCAGCGCCCGCCGCGTCGCCCGGTCCGATCCCGCCGGGGCCACCGCCGCACGGCCGGACGCGAGCAGGAACACCGTGTCGTTGGTGCTCGTGTCGCCGTCCACCGACAGCTGGTCCCAGGTGCGGGCCGCCGCCCCGCGGAGGAGCGCGTGGAGCGTGGCCGGATCGGCCGGCGCGTCCGTGAGCAGGACGGAGAGCATGGTCGCCATCCGGGGGTGGATCATCCCGACGCCCTTGGCGATCCCCGTCACGGTGACGACCTGGACCGGGCCGCCGTCGATGCCCGGCAGCGCGATCCGCACGCTGGCGGCCTTGGTCGTGGAATCCGTCGTGCGCAGCGCGACCGCGGCCGCCGTCAGCGCCTCGTCGGTCGGCGCGAGCTCGCCACCCGCCACCCGGGCGATCGCCGCGGTGACCCGGTCCACCGGCAGCCGGGTCCCGATGATCCCCGTGGACAGGTGGAGGACCTCGGTCGCCGGCGCGCCCAGTGCCGACGCCACTGCCTCGCCGATCGCCACCTGGTCCACATCTCCCGCAGGCCCGGTCGCCGCGTTGGCCGATCCCGAGGTGGCGATCACGGCCCTCGCGTACCCCGCCGCGGCGTCGGAGCCGCCCGTCGCCTGGAGGTTCGCCCGCGATTGCCGCACGGGTGCCGCCGCGAAGCGGTTGGGCGTGAACACGGCCGCCGCCGGCACGGGGCCGTCCAGGGCGACGATCAGCGCGAAGTCCGGGCGGCCGGACGGCTTGATCCCCGCCGTCGTGCCGCAGGCGACGAACCCGGCCGGGATCCGCGCGAGGCGCTCGACCTCGGGCAGGCCGACGGGGAGCGGCGCGAGCGGCGGGTCGGCGGCGACGGTCACGGACGGTCCTCGGGCTGGGTCGGGTCGGGTGGGGGCTAGGGCGCGAGCGGGAGCTGGAGCAGCCCGGCGGCCTCGGGCAGGCCGTGGACGACGTTGAATGCCTGGATCCCCTGGCCCGCGGCGCCCTTGACGAGGTTGTCGAGCACGCCGATGGCGAGCACCCGGCCGGTCCGCTCGTCCACCTTCGCGAACACCCGGAATTCGTTGCTGCCCAGGACGTGCTTGGTGGCGGGCGGGGTCGAGGTGACGGTGATGAACGGCTCGCCGCCGTAGGCCTCGGCGTACAGCGCGTCCAGCTCGGCCTGGGTCACGGGGCGCGAGGGGCGGACGTGGCAGGCGGACAGGATGCCGCGGGTCATCGGCACGAGGTGGGGAAGGAAGTCCACGCCCCGCGCACCCGGGTTCGCCTCGCCCGACGGCCCGAGGGCGCCCAGCTCCTGCTCGATCTCGCCGATGTGGCGGTGGCTGAAGATGCCGTAGGCCTTGACGCTCTCGTTGACCTCGCCGAAGTGAAGGTCGGCCTTGGGATCGCGGCCGGCGCCGGAGACGCCGCTCTTGGCGTCCACCACGAGGTCGCCGATGAGCCCCGCGCGGGCGAGCGGCGCGAGGGCGAGGACCGTGGTGGTGGCGTAGCAGCCGGGGACGCCCACGATGGCGCCCGGCGCCCGGCCCAGCGCGGCCAGCTCCGCCCGGTGAAGCTCGGGCAACCCGTACACGGCGCCCGGCAGGAGCTCGGGCCGGGGGTGCTCGAAGTGGTACCAGCGCGGGTAGTCGGCCGGGTCGCGGAGCCGGAAGTCGGGCCCCAGGTCCATGACCGTCATGCCGTGCTCGAGGAACTCGTCCACGCGCCCCGCGGCGGCCCCGTGCGGGAGCGCCAGGAATACGGCCTCCGCGTCGTCGGGGACGTGGTCGAAGACGTGGAGGTCCCGCGTGGCGAGGTGGGGGTGAATACCGCCCAGCGGGTCGCCCTTCCGCTCGCGCCCCACCAGGCCGACGATGCGGACATGGGGATGGAGCGCCAGGAGCCGGATCAGCTCCGCGCCCACGTACCCGGTCGCGCCCACGATCGCGACCCGCACGGGGTCGCCCGCGAGGGCGCGCGCACCGCGCGCCGCCGCCGTGCCGGGCGCAGGGTCACCGGCGAGAGGACGGTCCGCCGCGATCGCCGCGCCCGTCGAGTCCGCGCTCACTGGCGCGCGCGGCCGGTCACGGCCGGCAGGCTCGAGGCGTCGAAGATCGGGCGGAACGTCATCACGGCATGACTATACATCGGCGTTGCATAGTCATGCAAGGGAGAGGTGTCCGCTGCAGACATGGCGGACCGAATCCGGTGAGATGAGCGTCCAAGCTCGACCCCGCCCAACCAAGTCTCCGCAGCCGCTGCCGACAGCGATTGCGGTGCGTGAGGATCGCTTCTACGGTCTCGATGAGCCGCATGGCTCTTGGCGTAGACGGCTCTGCTCGCGAGGCTCTTCACTTGGATGCCGAACGTCCTGAGCGAGGGCGCCGAGCGGATCTACGACGGGGTGGTGTGCGTTGTCGACGCCGACGGCCAAGCCCGGCTGTTTGCGGATGTGTCGCGTGCCGGCCTGAGCCTTCCTGCCGGTCCGTGACGAACGACATACAACGCAGGGTATCGCGCCTCCTGCTCGTGTTGTTCTGCGCGCTCGTCGTCACGGCCTGTCGCTCGAGCGTGGGACTTCAGACGCCGATCCTGCAGATCGTGAACGAGAGCCATGCCGACGTCATGGTCGCGTGGACGGCGAGCGACGGCCGATCGGCCTCTGGCACGGCCCTCGCCTGTGACGCTTTCCAGGCCGTGGTTTCTGCGGACCGCCCCACGGTGACGCTTACGACGCTCAAGGGTGAGCTCACCTTCGAGGTGCGCCCCCGCCCCGGCGAGGTGGCGACCTGGCTCTTGGTGAGCGCAGATGGCGAGGTGAGCGAATTCGCCCCGCAGGAGACGCCAGCAAGGCAGCCGCCCTATTGCTGACGGCGGCTTGGATCCACCGGCAAGAGGTCCTGCTGCGACCACCAACGCGGAGCAACGCCGTGGGTTAGCTTGCGGCGACGCCCAGTTCGGCGAACTGCGCCGCCTCGGCCTCGAACTGCTCGTGGTACAGCCGCGAGTAGAGGCCGCCCTGGGCGAGCAGCTCGCGGTGCGTGCCGCGCTCCACGATCCGGCCCCGGTCGAACACGAGGATCCGGTCGGCGCGCAGGATCGTGGACAGGCGGTGGGCGATGGCGATCGTGGTGCGGCCCTCGGTCAGCCGCCCCAGCGCAGCCTGGATGAGCCGCTCGCTGACGGTGTCGAGCGAGGAGGTCGCCTCGTCGAGGATCAGGATCTTCGGGTCCTTGAGCAGGACCCGCGCGATGGCCAGCCGCTGCTTCTCGCCGCCGGACAGCTTGTAGCCGCGCTCACCGACGAAGGTTTCGAAGCCGTCCGGGAGCTCCGCGATCCGGTCGTGGATCGCCGCGGCCTGTGTCGCGGCTACCAGCTCCGCGTCGGTGGCGTCCGGCTTCGCGTACAGCAGGTTGTCACGGATCGAGGCGTGGAACAGGTAGGTCTCCTGGGTCACGAACCCGATGACTCGCCCGAGCGACGCCAGCCGGATCCTGCGAACGTCGAGGCCGTCGATCGTGACCCGGCCCTCGGCGACGTCGTACAGGCGGGGGATCAGGTACGTGGTCGTGGTCTTGCCGGCGCCCGACGGCCCGACCAGCGCCACGAGCTCGCCTGGGCTCGCCTCGAACGAGATGGCCTCGAGGCCGAAGGGCTGCGGCCTCTCCACCGGCTCGGGCGGGACCGGCTCGATGGGCTCCACCTCGACCCCCTCGACATCCTCGACCCCCGCGATGCCCTCACCCTCGCCTTCGACCCCTTCGGCCTCCACGTCGACGTCTTCGTCCACCGTGGCCTGCGCGACCGGCAGCGGCCGGTCACTGGGCGCGTACCGGAACGAGACTGCCTCGAACGCCACGGAGCCGCGGACGGTCGCCGGGTCGAGCGTCACCGCGTCGGGGGCATCGGTGATCTCGGGGTCGAGGTCCAGGTACTCGAAGATCCGGTCGAACAGCGCGAGCGAGCCCTGGATCTCGACCTGGACGTTGAGCAGCTGGCCCATCGGGAAGAACAGCCGGCTCTGGAGCGTCGTGAAGGCCACGATGTCGCCGGCCGTGGGGGCGGTCGGGTCGCCCGCGGCGGCCAGCGTCCCGGCCAGCCAGTACACGAACGCCGGCGTGATCGAGAACACCGTGCCGATGATCATCGAGAACCAGCGGCCCACCATCGCCTGCCGGATCTGCAGCTTCGCCAGCTCGCGGCTGAGACCCGCGAACCGGTTCACGGACCGCTCCTGGGCCGCGAACGTCTTGCCCAGCAGCATGCCGGACACCGACAGCGTCTCCTCGGTCACGGCGCTCATCTCGGCCAGCCGCTTCTGGGTCTCGCTGCTGACCTCGCGGCGCACGTTGCCCACCCGGTAGGTGAGGTACAGGAAGAACGGCAGCATGCCCAGCGAGAGCAGCGTGAGCCGCCAGTCGATGATGACCATGGCCACCATCGTGCTGATCGCGACCGCGAAGTTGGACGTGACCGAGCTGGCGGTGTCGGTGACGACGTGCTGGACACCGCCGACGTCGTTGGCGAGCCGGCTCTGGATCTCGCCCGTCCGGGTGGACGTGAAGAACCGCAGCGGCATCCGCTGGAGGTGGCCGTAGAGCGCATTGCGCAGGTCCTGCATCACGCTCTGGCCGATCGCGTTGTTGAGGTAGCTCTGGACCAGCCCGAGCAGCCCCGACACGATCGGCAGCCCGATCATCAGCCCGACGTACAGGTTCAGCTTCCCGAACTCGCCGCCGACGATGACCTCGTCGATCAGCAGCTTGAGCAGGTACGGGTTGATGAGGCCGATGAGGCTGGTGGCGAGGATCGCGCCGAGCACGAACGCGACCTGGGCGCGGTAGGGCCCGAAGAACGCGGCGATCCGCCGGATCGTCCGCCCGCGGCGCTCGCGCGGGACGGGGACGAAGTCGCGCGACGGCCCGCCCAGCCCGCCATGCCCAACGCTGCCGCGGGCCATGGCGCGCGCGCCGCTGCCTCGAAGGCTCATGACGGGAGGTGCCCGGGGGTCACGACGCGGTCGCGGCCGCGGGCGTCTCGGCGCCCTGCTCCTCCAGCCAGCGCTCGGCGTCGATCGCCGCCCGGCATCCGTCGCCGGCCGCCGTGACCGCCTGGCGGTAGCGGTGGTCGTTCACGTCGCCGGCGATGAACACGCCGGGGATCCGGCCGGCCGTGTGCTGGTGGGCGACCAGGTAGCCCTTCTCGTCGGTCTCGAGCCAGTCCCGGAACACGTCCGTGTTGGGCTTGTGGCCGATGGCGATGAACAGGCCCTCGATCGGCATCTCGCGCTCGGCGCCGGTCCGCGTATCGCGCAGGCGCAGCCCCTCGACCTTGGCGTCGCCCAGGACCTCGTCCACGGCCGTGCTGGTGTGGACCTCGATCTTGGGGTGGGCATAGGTCCGGTCGAGCATGATCTTCGAGGCGCGGAAGCCGTCGCGGCGGTGGATCAGGTGGACCTTGCTGGCGAACCGGGTGAGGTAGTTCGCCTCCTCCACCGCGGAGTCGCCGCCGCCCACGACGGCGATCTCGCGGTCGCGGAAGAAGAACCCGTCGCAAGTCGCGCACGCGGACACGCCGCGGCCGCGGAGCCGCTGCTCGCTCTCGAGCTCCAGCCACAGCGCGGACGCGCCGGTGGCGATGATGAGGGTCTGGCCCGTGTATTCGACGCCGCGCGCCCAGACCCGGAACGGGCGGGCGGACAGGTCGACGCGGTCCACGTCCACGTCCACGACGTGGGTGCCGAAGCGCTCCGCCTGGGCGCGGAACCTGGCCATGAGGTCCGGGCCGTCGAT
>MGOE01000113.1:7703-12791 GCA_001797035.1 Chloroflexi bacterium RBG_16_72_14 | reverse complement strand
CGATCCGGCGAGCACGATCGGCTCGAGGTTCGCGCGGGCGGCGTAGATGGCCGCCGTGAGGCCCGCCGGCCCGCTGCCGATGATCAGCACGCTGCTCGACGTGCGGCCGTGCGCCGCGCCCGTCGCGTCCGGGCCGCCGGGCATCGGGGCCGCGGCCCCGCCCTCGTCCGCGATGAGCGCGATCGCGCCGCCGAACGGGGCGGCGGGGGCGCCGGCGTCGGCGCCGAAGTTGATCTTGAGCGACCCGAAGGGGTTCGTGCTCCCGCTCGCGGCGTCGCCGCCCGGGTTGTCGTTGTCGGTCATCGTCGGATTGTCGTCTCTGTGGGCGGTGCCTGCTGGCCTCCACTGTAGCACGAGCGCCGCATACCCCCCGGGGGTATCTACAGCCTGGCCAGCTGCGGCAGCACGTCCCGTCCGAGGATCTCGATCGCCCCCGGGCGCCACACGTCACGAACGCTGAAGATCACGTGCTGGGCCCCGGCGTCGGCCAGCTCGCCGAAGCGGTCCACGATCTGGCCCGGGCTCTCGCCGTTGCCGTCACCGAGGTCGAGCCGGACGGACTGGAGCACGGAGCGCTCGATCTCGTCCGGGTCGCGGCCGATCGCCGCGCAGTGCTCGCGCAGGACCTCGTACTTGTGGTGGATCGCTTCCGGGCCGCCGAACACGTTGCAGGCGTCGGCGTACTGCGCGACCAGGCGCAGGGTCTTCCGCTCGCCGCCGCCACCGATCATGATCGGTGGGTGGGGCCGGGACAGCGACTGGGGCGAGTTGAGCAGCCGCGACGCCCGGTAGTGGCGGCCCTCGAACGCGCCCTCGCTGCCGCGCTCACCCGCCCACATCTCGTGCGCGATCCGGAGCGTCTCCTCGAGCATCTCGAACCGCTCGCCGAGGGGCGGGAACGGGAAGCCCAGGCCGTTCGACTCCTCCTGGTTCCAGGCGGCGCCGATGCCCAGCCAGGCGCGACCGCCGGACAGGACGTCCAGCGTGGTCGCCGCCTTGACCCAGATCCCCGGCAGCCGGTAGTGGATGCCGCCGACCATCAGGCCGAGCCGCGCGCGGGTGGAGTTCGCGGCCATGAAGCCGAGCGTGGTCCAGCCCTCGAGCATCGGCTCCTCGGGCCGGCCGACGCCCCGGATCTGGAACAGGTGGTCCATGACCCAGATCGAATCGAAGCCGGCGTCGTCGGCGTCGCGGACGATCCGCCCCAGCGTGGGTCCGATGGCTCCGGCGCCGCCGGGCCAGGTGAACGAGGAGATCTGCAGTCCGGCCTTCATGGCGGGAGAGTAGCGCGGCCGGTCCGGGACTCGCGGCCGCCGGAGGCCGGGTCAGCGGAAGAGGTCGTTCTCGGGGGCCATCAGCAGGTCGCGGATCGTGCCCTCGCCCGGTGGCGGGTTGGCGCCGCGGACCAGGGCGACCGGCCGGCCGGCGGTCTTGCCCAGGGCGAGCTCGGCAGCGGACGCGAGCTCGTCGGCGACCGCGCGCACGGTCGTGCGCATCACGCGCCCGTCCGCGTCCGGGACGCCGCGGAGGTCGTCGAGCGGCAGCAGCCCAGACACGCCCAGCGCGACATCGGTGATGCCCCAGCGCCACGGACGCCCGAAGCTGTCCGACACGATGACCGGCAGGTCGTGGCCGAAGCGAGCGCGGAGCGCGGCGCGGATCCGGCCGGCGGAGGCGTCCGGGTCGCGCGGCAGGAGCGTGACCAGGTCGCCCGAGCCCGGGCCCACGTTGGACGCGTCGATGCCCCCGTTCGCGCACACGAAGCCGTGGTGGGTCTCGGTGATCAGCACGCCGCGCTCCATGCGCACGATCCGGCGGGCCTCGCGGAGCACGACCTCGACCTGTCGGGCATCCCGATCCCAGGCGTCGGCCCAGGCGACGGCCTCGGGCCGCGGCGCCACGGTCCGCAGGTCCACGACCGCGCCCTCCGCCTTGGACACAACCTTCTGGGTCACCACGAGCACGTCGCCGGCCCGTAGCGGCAGGACCCGTCCGTGGCGGCCAGCGCGTCGCCGATCAGCCGCTCCAGGTCGTCGCCCTGGCGGACCTCGGGCAGCCCGCCCAGCGCGATGACCTCGACCCGGCCGGCGGCCGCCGCCTCACTCGACACCGATCGCCTCCGGGGCCTCGACCTCGGCCAGCAGCAGGTCGTCCGGCGTGTCCACGTCCAGGGCCAGGGCGCCCGGCACCTCGACGAACGCGGCGTCCGCGGACGAGGCCAGCCAGGCGTGGCCGGCGCGGCTGTCGCCGCCGAAGGCGGGGTCGATGACATCGGGCGGGTCGAGGAGCAGCGCGTTCGTGCCCCGGCCATGGCGGTCGGGGGCGAGCACGACGCAGGGCGAACCCGCGGCATCCGCCGCGGCTAGCAGCGCGCCCAGGGCGCCCGGCGACACGACCGGGATGTCGCCCGGCAGGACCAGCAGCCGGTGCGCGTCCCGGGCGGCGGCACGGGCCTCGCCGATTGCCGGGTTGAGACCGCGGGACGCCTGGCGCAGGGCCCGCGCGCCCGCCTGTGTCGCGAGGGCGAGCACCTCGTCGTCGGGCGAGACAACGATCACCTCCGCCACCCCGGGCGTCGCCAGCGCCGCGTCCACGGTCCGCCGGAGCAGCCTCGTGACGAGGTCGCGGCGCTCCTCCGGGTCGAGGACGGCGCCCAGTCGCGACTTCGCCCCCTCGAGGGCGCGCACGGGCACGACCACGGTGGTCCGGGGGGCAGGGGAGCGGGGGCGGGCGTCGGCCGGCATCGAGGGGATGCTAGCGCGCCTCGAGCGCGCCGAGGACCTCACCCGCGAGGCGGGCCCTCGCCGCGTCGTCGGTCATGATCGTGTCAGTGACAATGGCGTGAATGCCCAGCGCCTCCACGCCGGGCGCCAGCGCCGCGTCAACCGCGTCAAGGACGAAGACATCGGCGAGGTCCGCGTACAGGCGGGCGACCCCCACCGCCGAGACCTCGAGGCCGAGCGCGGCCAGCATCCGGTCCGCCGGGCCCTTGAGCGCGCGGCCGCCGACGATCGGGCTCACGGCGGCCACCGGGACGCCGCGCTGGCGCGCCGCGCCGATCGCCTCCCGCATCCCGGGAACGCCCAGGATCGGCGCCACGGAGACGAGCGGGTTCGACGGGCAGATCACGATCGCGGCGGACGCTGCCAGCGCGGCCAGGACCTCGGCCGTCGGCCGGGCGTCGTCGATGCCCGCGAACCGGATCTCGAGCACCTCGGGCGCCTGCCGGAGGCGGACGAAGTAGTCCTGGAACTCGAGCCAGCCGTCGTCGGTCCGCACCTCGGTGCGGACCGGCTCGTCGGCCATGGGCAGGATCCGGGCCGCGATCCCGAGCGAGCGCTGGAGCCCGAGGCAGACCTCGGTCAGGCGCCCTCCCGCCTGCAGCCGCGCCGTCCGCGCCACGTGCAGCGCGAGATCCCGGTCGCCGAGCGAGAACCAGGTCTCCTCGCCGTAGGCGCCCAGCTGCGCCATCGCGGCGTGCGTGTCGCCCTCGATGCCCCAGCCCCACTCGGCCTGCTCGATGCCGGCCAGGTTGTAGAGGACCGTGTCGTGGTCGGGCATCACGAGCAGCCCGTGCCGCTCGCAGTCGTCGCCCGTGTTGACGACGACGGCCAGCCGGTCGCCCAGGTGCGCCTGGAGGCCGTCGGCCAGCTTGGCGCCCCCGACACCGCCCGCGAGCGCGAGGACTGCGGGATCCGTCACGCGTCGAGGATCTCGAGGACCTCGCCGATCCGGTCGATCGTCTCGAGGTCGTAGGGCGGCCGGGCGTCGACCAGGACGTGGCGGAATCCGAGGTCGAGGATCGGGCGGAGGCCGTCCGCGATCTCGGCCGGCGTGCCGACGAAATAGTTCCAGGTCGCGTCGTACTCGTCGCCGACGGCGGCCAGCTGCGCCCTGTACGCGTCGAGCGCCGCGGCGCGGTCGTCGCGGATCACGAGGTCCACGGTCGTGGTGCGCTCGATCTCACGGTGGTCGCGCCCGATCGCCTCGCAGTGCGCGCGCAGGATCGCGTCGCGCTCGGCGAGCTTGGGCAGGCGGCCCATCGCGTTCCACTTGTCGCCGTAGCGGGCGAGCGTCCGGAGCGTCTTCTTCGGCCCCGAGCCGCCGATCATGATCGGCAGGCGCGCCTGGATCGGCCGCGGCTGGACCAGCGCGTCGCGCATCGGATACACCGGCCCGTCGTGGGTCACCGTCTCGCCGTCCAGGAGCCGCCGGAGGAGCATCACTGCCTCGTCGAGCCGGTCCAGCCGCTCCCCGAAGCCGCTGCCGAAGTCGATCCCGAACGCCTCGTGCTCGCGCTCGAACCACGCCCCGCCGAGCCCGAGGACCGCGCGACCGCCGGAGAGGTGGTCCAGGGTTGTGGCCAGCTTGGCCGTCAGGCCCGGGTTGCGGAACGTGTTGGCGCCGACCATCAACCCCAGCGTCGTCCGCTCCGTCACCTGCGCCCAGCCCGCGAGGATCGACCAGCCCTCGAGGATCGGACCCTGCCACGGGCCGACGATCGAGAGCAGGTGATCCCACGTCCACAGGCTCGCCGCGCCCGCCCGCTCCGCCCGGAGGGCGGCATCGCGGATCGTCGGCCAGCTGTCGGTCTGCGGCCAGAGCAGGAATCCGATCTTCACGGGGGTGTCGCCGGGCATCGTCAGCCCTCCAGGTGGTCGTGGACGCCCGTGATCCGGATCAGGAACGACACGCGCGGCTGGCTGCGGAACATCGTGAGGGACGACTCGCTCGGCCCCTCGGGGTGGTAGCGGTGGGCGAGCGCGACGATGTCCTCGCGGGAGCGCGCGACGTCGTCGACGACCTCGTCCACGACGCCGGTCAGGCCGAGCCAGCGGTACGCATCGGTGCCGTCGACGATCGACAGCGCCAGGCGCCCGTCGCGCATCAGGTTGGTGCACCAGCGGCGCGGCGTGCGGCTGTTGAGCAGGATCCGGCCGTCGGCTTCGAGGTGGTACCAGGCGACGGCCTGGCGCGGGGCGCCGTCGGGGTCGGTCGTCGCGATCGACGCAACGTGGAGCTCCTCGAGGAAGCTGCGGGCGGCGTCCGAGAGCGTGGACGTGGGGTCGGGCATGGGCCCATGGTAGC
>MGOE01000113.1:4252-7682 GCA_001797035.1 Chloroflexi bacterium RBG_16_72_14 | reverse complement strand
CTACGGCGCCGGCGTCGCCTGCGGGCAGCCGCTCCAGGACTGGGCGCAGTCGTCCGGGTCAGCTCCCGGGCCGGTGCCCGTCGTCCCGGTGCCGCCCCAGCCGGCGAGCGCGGACAGCAGCCCGAGCGCGAGGCCGACGACGAGGACGATCGCCCCGATGGTGCCCAGCGTGCGGTTCGCCGGGGCCTTGGCGGCCGGCATGGCGTCGGGCCCGCCCTCCGGGTCGACGCCATCGAGCTCGCGGTGGACGAGCCCGCGCTGGAGGGCATAGGCGACGAGCAGGACGATGCCGGCGACGATGGCGACCGCGGCGCCGATGCCGAGAATGCTCCACCCGCCGAGGCTCAGGGACATCACGTGGTTCTCCCGTGCGTTCCGGCGAGCGTCGGCCGCGGGACGCCGCCCGGGCTACCGCCGAACGGCCCGTGGGACGGGGCGTTTTGGCCGGTCGATCACCCCTACGATTTCGGGCGTGATCGACGAGAGCCCCGGGGGACCCGGGCGGCGCGGGACGTGGACGGCGTACGCCTACCTGTCGGTGTTCGGGTTCTACCTGTACGCGATCGGCGCCCTGACGCCGTACCTGCGAGGCGAGCTCGGCCTGACGGACGTGCAGGCCGCGCTCCACCCATCGTCGGTGGCCGTGGGCATGGTGTCGGCCGGTGTGATCGCCGATGCCGTCGAGCACCGGCTGGGCGCGCGGCGGGCCGGCCTCCTGGCCGTGGGCGTGGTCGTGATCGCCGCCTTGGCCGTCGCGTCCGCGATCGCGCTGCCGGTGACGCTCGCCGGGGCGTTCGGAATCGGCCTGGGCGGCGGAGCAGTGCTGTCGGCCGTCAACCAGGTGCTGGGGCAGCCGGGCGGCATCGGGCCCGAGGTGCGCCTCGCGCGCGCCAACACGTGGTCCATGCTGGCCGCGTTTGCCGCCCCCGTCCTGATCGCGACGCTCGCCGCCTCCACGCTCGGCTGGCGTGCCGTGCCGCTGTTGCCGCTCGCCGTGCCGATCGCGCTGGAGCTGGCGGGCGGACTGTCGCCCGGTCCGACGCCGGCTCGTCGTCCGGCAGCACCGAGCGCCGTGCACCTCCCCCGGGCCTTCTGGCTGGCCTGGGGCTTCGTCTCGGTTGCGGTGTCGCTCGAGTTCTCGTACGTCGTGTGGGGCTCCTCGATCGTGTCGGTCCAGACCGGCGTGTCGCTCGAAACCGCGACGGCGATCGCCGCGTTGTTCCTCGCGGGGATGCTGGCGGGGCGGATCGCGCTCGGCGCCCGCCTGGTGGGCACCACGCGGCTCCGGCGCTGGGTCGAGATGGCGCTGCTCGTCGCCGCCGTCGGCGGCGTGATCGTCTGGTTGTCCCGCGGCACGACCGCCAGCGGCGTGGGCATGCTGCTCGCGGGCCTCGGGACGGCGACGCTCTATCCGATGGGCCTGGCGCTGGCCCTCGGTCGTGCCGGCGGCGCGTCCGCCTCCGCCGGAGCGCGGCTGACACTTGCGTCCGGGCTCGCGATCCTCGTGGCGCCGCTTGCCCTGGGCGCCGTCTCGGACGCGTTCGGCGTCGTCGCCGGCTGGCCGCTGGTCGTCGCCCTGTGCCTCGTCGCCCTGCTGTTCTATCGGTCAGCGGGCGATCCCGGCGACCCGGCGGCGAGCTGACGCTCAGCGCAGCCGCTCGCCCGCCTCGACGGGGAGGTCCAGCCGGTTCTCGGGCGGCGCCAGCGGGCAGGCCCAGCGCGGGTCGAAGGCGCACGAGGGATGGAAGGCGAAGTTGAGGTCCACGACCAGCGTGCCGGCCGCGGGGTCGCCGCCGAGGTCCGCCCCCTTCGCGGTGTCCAGCACGTAGCGGCCGGCCCCGTACGTCGCGCCACCGTTGGTCTCATCCCGGAAGGGCAGGAACAGGCCGCCCGCGTAGCCCTCCATCCAGTACATCGCGAGCCGCATGGGCCCGGCCGCCGATGGCAGCGTCACGACCCCGGCGCGGCGGAAGGCGAGCGCCTCGGCGCCGCTGTTGGGCAGGGCGAGGCCGGGCGCCCCGCCCCCGGCGGGCGGCGGTGCCTCGACCCCGACCAGGAACCGCAGCCCCGGGTCGTACGGCCAATGCCGGGCCCGGAACGACTCCCGTTCGGCGGCCGGGACCGGGGACTGCGGGTGGTCGCGGTACAACGCCTCCCGCTCCGCCCGCCACGCGTTCCACGCTGCCTCCGGGTCGCTCGCGGCGGTCGCCCGCACATCCGCATACAGCTCCGCCACGCGGCGGCGCCAGTCCGCGAGCCACAGCCGGTCCCCGGCGTCGATCGAGTCCGTCATCGGTCAATCGTAGGCGCGCCCGACCCGTGCGAGAATGCCCCGGCACAACTGACTGGAGGCATGCATTCGTGGCGGACCAGGCCGAGATCGGCGTGTTCGGGGGATCGGGGTTCTACTCGCTGCTCGAGGACGTGCGCGAGATCAAGGTGGACACCCCGTACGGCGCGCCGTCGGACAGCTTGTTCCTGGCCTCGGTCGCCGACCGGCGTGTCGCGTTCCTGCCGCGGCACGGGCGCCGCCACACGATCCCGCCCCACCGGATCAACTACCGCGCCAACGTGTGGGCGATGCGCTCGCTGGGCGTGAAGGCCGTGGTCAGCCCGTGCGCCGCGGGCTCGCTCCAGCTCCACGTGGAGCCGGGGCACTTCGTGGTCAGCGACCAGTTCGTGGACCGCACCAACGGCCGGGCGGACACCTTCTTCGACGGGCCCATCGTGTCCCACGTCTCCTCGGCCGAGATCTACGACCCTGTGCTCCGACAGCTCGCGATCGACGTCGTGCGCGAGCACGGGATCACGGTCCACGACGGCGGCACGGTCGTCATCATCAACGGGCCGCGGTTCTCGACCAAGGCGGAGTCGAAGTGGTTCAGCGATGCCGGCTGGGAGGTCATCAACATGACCCAGTACCCGGAGGCCTACCTGTGCCGGGAGCTGGGCATGGCCGTGGTCAACATCGCGCTGATCACGGACTACGACGCCGGCGTGCTCGAGGGCACGCACGCGGTGACCGCCCACGACGTGCTCGCGGTGTTCGAGCAGAACGCGGAGCGGATCCGGAAGGTCGTGCTGGACATGATCGCGCGCTTCCCGGCGGACCTCGACGCGCTCGGCGCCCGCGAGGCGCTCGCGTTTACGCGCGGCGACGGCCACGTGGCCTCCCCGGCGGACGTCCGGATCTTCGAGACCGGCCTGTAGCCCGATGGCCCCCGCGTCCCCCGAGCTCGCCGCCACCGGCCCGGCCGCACCCGGTCCCGCCGTCGGCTCCGCCGCTCCCGCTCGCGCAGCGGAGCCGACCCACGGCTGCGTGCGCTGCGGGGCGCGGATCCCCCTGTCCGAGTCGATGTGCGAGCGCTGCAACCCGCTGGGGCTCAAGGCGCCGGCCGCGTCGCAGGCGCACGGGACCGCGGCGCTCGGG
>MGOE01000113.1:3866-4180 GCA_001797035.1 Chloroflexi bacterium RBG_16_72_14 | reverse complement strand
ACGGTCGCGGACGTCCAGGCGGACCCGGCCGGGCTGCGGGTGACGATCTCGATCACGAACACCGGCTCGTCCGCCGGCCGGACCACGTGCCGGGTGGGCGATCCCACGATCCGGGCGCTCGGGCCCCAGACAGCGTACGTCCAGAGCCCGATGGTCGACGGCAAGGCGACCGTCTCGTTCGAGGTCGTGGTCGCGTCGCTGGGCACGACGCCCCGGGTGCTGACGGTGGACTGCGGGTCGTGACCGCGGGCGCGCCAGGTCCCGCGGGCCAGTTCGCGCCGGACGTGGCGTTCGCCCGCGCGATCGCTGAGCGC
>MGOE01000113.1:0-3837 GCA_001797035.1 Chloroflexi bacterium RBG_16_72_14 | reverse complement strand
GAGGGTCGAGCGGGTGGACTACAAGAGCGCCCGGGACATCGTGACCGAGGTGGACCACCTCTCCGAGCGCCTGATCCTGGGCGCGATCCGGGAGCGCTTCCCGGGCGACGGGATCCTGGCCGAGGAGTCCGGCGCGCACCAGGACGCCGCGCGCGGCCTCGCCCGCGGGCGGACCTGGATCGTGGACCCGCTCGACGGCACGATCAACTACGCGAACGGCATCCCCGTGTTCTGCGTGTCCGTGGCACTGGCCGTGGACGGCCGGCCCGCCGCCGGTGCGGTCCACGACCCGATGCGCGGCGAGACCTTCTCGGCGACCGCGGACGGGCCGGCGCTGCTCGGCGACACGCCCATCGGTGCCTCGGACAAGCCGCTGCTCAGCGACTACGTCGTGTCGCTCGCCCTCGGTGGGCGGGCGGTGGCGACCCGGGTGCGCGCGGTCCGGCGCGCGATCCGCGTCTCGCGCAGCATGGGCTCGTCCGCGCTCGCGCTCGCCTATGTCGCGAACGGGCGCTTCGACGCCTTCATCCAGTCGGGCGGGATGTCGGCCTGGGACTGCGCGGCGGCCGGGCTGATCGCGGAACGGGCCGGCGCGACGGTGACCGACGCGCTCGGCGGACGCTGGTTCGACGTCGACAGGGCGACCCGGGAGTTCGGGGTGCTGGCGGCCCCGCCGGCGCACCACGCGGAGCTGCTGCGGCTGTCGCGAGCGGCAGGCTGACCGGGCGGTCCCGGCCGGCGCGGGCCGTCTCGACTGGCCGAGCGGCCCGGCTACCCCGGCGCGTCCCGCCAGCGGTGCGGGCGGGCGCGCAGGCGTGCGAGGCCCAGCTCGTCGCACAGGGCCTCCCAGGCCGGACGGTCCGCGCCCGCCCAGGCGAGCTCGGCGACGTCGTGCTGTGGGATCGGGACGCCGTCCCCGATCGTTCGGAGGCGGGCGAGGTCGCGGTACAGCAGGGCCTCGTCCATCCGATCGCGGAGGGTCGTCGCGAGGCCGACGGGGTTGCGCAGGCCCGGCAGGTCCCAGTCGCTGCCCCGGGCCGGCACGTCCTCGAGCGTGCCGTACCGGGCGAGCACCGCCGCCGCGGACTTGTCGCCCCAGCCCGGCAGCCCGGGGAACCCGTCCGCGGCGTCCCCGACCAGCGCCAGCCGGTCCGGGACGCTGGCCGGCGGCACGCCCCACTTGGCGCGGACGCCGGCGTCGTCGTAGACGAGGTCGCGTCGCCGGTCCCAGAGCACGACCCGCCCGTCCCGGACGCACTGGGCCATGTCCTTGTCCGGGGTGCAGATCACGACCCGCTCCACCCGCGGGTCCGCGGCGAAGCGTTCGGCGGCGGCGGCGATCGCATCGTCCGCCTCGAACTCGACCATCGGCCACAGCACGAGCCCGAGCGCCTCGATGGCCCGCTCGGCGACGGGGAACTGGGCGAGCAGCTCCGGCGGCATCCCGGCGGAGGTCTTGTAGCCCGGGTACAGGTCGTTGCGGAACGACTCGATCACCCGGTCCGTGGCGCACCCGACGTGCGTCGCGCCCTGCTCGCGGAGGAGGTACAGCAGCTGCTCGGCGAGCCCGCTGACGCCGGACAGGACGACGCCGCCACGGCCCAGCACCGGCGGTCGCGGCGAGAAGTGGGCTCGGAACAGCTCGTAGGTCGCGTCGACGAGGTGGACCTGCATGGGACGCGCCCTCCGTCGTGCCGACGTGTCGTGGATCGTCAGGCGTCGGCCGAGCCCGTCTCCACCAGCCGCTTGCAGCGGTGGAGGTCGGCCTGGAAGATCGCCTGCAGGATGGGCGCCTGGATCAGGGCCCCCAGCTCCGGCAGGAGCGGCGGCACCAGCGTCTCCTCCCAGCGCAGGATCGTGGTGGTCCCGTCCGCCCCGGGCTGGAGGGTGATCAGGCCGTGCCCCTTGAACACGCCGACGTGGCGGATCGCGTACCGGGTCGGCGGCTCTATCTCCGTGATCTCGACGGGGTCCGGCAGCGGGATGCCGAAGATCCGCACCACGGCGGTGGCCCGCGACCCGACGCGGAGCGGGCCCGGGGTGTCGATCCTGACGGACTTCATCTCGCGCATCCACTCGACCTGGAGCGGGATGTCGGCGACGACGGACCACGTCTCCTCGATCGGCGCGTCCACCACGACCAGCATGCGCATCGGTTCCGGCGGCCGTTCGCCGCGGCGTGCGGCCAGCCAGCGGTCCACCGCGACGGCGACCGGGAGCCCGGCCAGCGCGAGGGCAAGCAGGCGGCGGATCATCGCAGCCGGCTCGCATGGAGGCGGACGCCCGCCTCGCGCATCGCGGCCAGCGCCCGCTCGCCGTCGCCGGGCCGGAGGTCGACCGCGGCGATCGCGTCCGTCAGCACGGTCGTCGCGAACCCGAGCCGCGCCGCGTCGAGCGCCGTCGCCTTCACGCAGTAGTCGGTGGCCAGGCCGGTCACCACCACGTCGTCCACGCCGGCGTCGCGCAGCAACGCCTCGAGCTCGGTGGCGATCGTGTCGCCGGTGGCCGGATCGCGCATCGTGAAGCCGGAGTAGCCGTCCTCGCCGTTGGCCCCCTTCCGGACGACGGGGGTGCCCGTCGAGACCACCAGGTCCGGGTGGAGCGCGGCGCCCCAGGTGTGCTGCACGCAGTGGTCCGGCCAGGCGCCGCCGTCCTTCGCGAAGTGCGGCGTGTGCTCCGGATGCCAGTCCTGGGTGCACACGACGATCGCGCCGTTGCCCGTGGCCAGAGCCGCCTCGCGGTTGATCACCGGGATGACGTCCGCGCCGCCCCTGACGCTGAGGCTGCCCGCCGGATCGGCGAAGTCGTTCTGGACGTCGACCACGAGCAGGGCGACGCCCGGTCGATACCGCATCATGGCCAGAGCGTACCGCGCCTGGGCCGCTCAGCGGCCGACGATCCCGCCCAACCGCCCAGGTCAGAGGATCACGATCCCGCCCTGGTCCGGCAGGTGCCCGTCGCGCAGGGCCTCCAGCACGCCGCGGCTGTCGAGGGGGAAGCGGGCTCGAAGCGCTGCTCGATGAGCCTCGATTGCGCGGCGGTTGGCGTCCGTGTCCGCGACGACGAGGATCACCAGGTCGACGTCACCATCCCGCTCCTTGAGCGCGATCCGGCGGTCAACCGCCTGGATGTCCCGGAGGCGGGTCTCGGCTTCGCACCCGGCACGACGACCGTCACGCTCCGCGACGCCATCCCATGCACGTCGATCGCCCGGGATCGGGAGCGGGACCTCCGTCCTCCAGCGCGTACCCGGGGGCAACCGGGTCCGGAACCGCTCCAGCAGCGCGAGCTGTGCCGCGTCGCGGACCGCATCCCCGTCGGGGTACGTCCGCGCGAACAGCCGCAGGCCGACGGCGGCGGCCGCCCGGCTGGCTTGGTCAAACGTGAGGTCCCGAAGTGCGGCTCGCTCGATTCGGCCGAGCTGTGCGTGCGACATGTCCGCCGCGGCCGCAACCGTCGCCTGGCTGAGGCCGGCATCGAGGCGGGCGTTCCTGATCTCGTCCCCGAGCTGCGTGCGGAAGTGTCGGGCAAGTCGTCGGGCGTGCTCGGTGCGGTCGTCGCGGGCAGGCATGGCGTCGATGATCGCCGCGGTGCATTCACTCCGGCTTATGTGCGCGATTCTGTTCTGCCGGCGTTCAGGCCCGGGCGTTCGCCGCCGGACTCGGGTCGCGCTGCACGCGTGGAGAGCGGTACGCCGGCTGCGGGCCAAGGCATGAACGCGGAGCGTTCAACCGGGCGCCGACGGCGGCCCGGGTTCCCGGCGCCGCTCGCCTGGCGCCCAATCTCGTGGAGTGTGGCGGTCCGGGACGGCGCTCGACCGCCGCACCGCACGCTGGG
>MGOE01000112.1:6128-10745 GCA_001797035.1 Chloroflexi bacterium RBG_16_72_14 | reverse complement strand
CCGCCCGGGTTCGACCTCGCGGCGTACTGGTCCGAATCCATCGCGGCCTACGAGCGCGACGCGCCGCGGATCGAGGTCACGCTGCGCGTCCGCCGCGACGCCCGGCGCTGGCTCGAGGACGTCCTCGATGCCTCCGTGATGGCGACCGCCGTGGAGCTGCCGGACCCGGACCCGGATGACTGGCGCCGCCTGCGGATCACGATGGACTGGCCACGCGAGGCCGCGGGCCGGCTGCTGGCAATGGGCGGCGAGATCGAGATCCTCGAGCCCCCCGAGCTGCGCCGCCAGGTCGCGGAGCTCGCGACCGAGGCGGCGGCCCGCTACGGCGCCGCGGTCAGCGGCTGAAGGCCACGCGGCGGACCGCCAGGAGCGCCGCGTCCGGCGAGCCCGGCAACGGGGAGAGGGCCGTGCCGGGCTCCGGCGCGACCGGGTGCCGCGGTCCGGATGGGACACCCGCCGCGTGCGGCGTGCGGTCGCGGAACTCGCGTTCGCGGTCGGCCATGGCCACCCGCGCAAGCTCGTGCATGTGGAGCATCCGGTCACCTCTCGCAGGACGCGACCCGTTCGGTCAGCTACCCGCAGCCTACCGTCGGAACATGCCAGTAACCGTCATGTATCTCCGCCGGCTGGTGATCCCGAACGACCGTCGCCCCGGGTCCGCCGAGGCCTTCCGGGGCCCGTTCCCCCAGCACCGGCCACGAGCGTTCGGAATGGGGCACCTGACCGGGCTTTCCTCCGCCGCGCGCCCGGCCGATACTTGCGCCGATGCGGCGCGTTGAGGCCGAGGCGCTCGTCGGCGCCTCGCGCGAGGAGGTCTGGGACCTCTACGACGACATCGCGGGCACGCCCCGCTGGGTGCCGTTCGTGGAGGAGGTCGTCTATGTCTCGGGACCTGCGCACGTCGGGACCGTGTACCGGGAGCGGACGCGCCTGGGCGGCATCGCCGGCGTCGGGCAGTGGGAGATCGTCCAGCACCGTCGCCCCGTCCAGCAGGTGCACGTGTCGCACGGCAACGGCCTCGACAGCACGCTGATCATCACGTTCGAGGGCCGCGGCACCGGCACGTGGGTCCACCAGTCGGCGGAGCTGCGGTCACGGCTCTGGGGGCCGCTCGGGTGGCTCCACGAGGCGATTGCGATCATTCCCGCGGGCTGGGGTGTCCGGGCGGCCGTGGCCGGGGCGAAGCGAGCCTTCGAGGGCGATCCGCCGCGCTGACGGACGTGGGTGCGCCCGCCGCGCCGGAGCCCGCGCCGGCGCGACCCGCCGCGGTCAGCGCGGCTCGATCTCGCGGACGATGGCGAGGTGGCGCCCGGGGCCGGCCCCGTCGCGGGTAAGGTGGTACTCGATCTCGCGCGGCGTGCCGTCGAGGCGCCGGAAGCGCAGCGTCGAGTGCACCTCGCCACGCCGCCGCAGCTCCTCCCAGACGCCCGCCGCATCCTCGGGCACCGAGACATCGGCGGGGTTCGAGAACGCCTCCAGGGGACGATCGAGGAGCGCCTCGCGCGGTGCCTCGACGATGTGGGTCAGCGACGTGGACACCTCCACGAACCGTCGCTCGTCGTCGAACACGGCCCAGGCGTGGCCCGGCTCCTCCCACCATCGCCACCCCGGCGTCACGCTGCCGAACCGGTAGACGTACCACAGCACGTCGTCCGGGCCCGGATCGGCGATGGCCTCACGCCGGCGGACCACCGCCGCGGGGTACCGGTCCCGGAGCCGCGACTGCAGCTGCTGCGGGTCGATCGAGCGTCCTCGTGCGGCCGCGTCGGCGCACAGCGACGCGTAGGCGACGTCGACGACGCGTCGAAACGCGAGATCCTCGCTGGGGAAGAGCTGGAGACGGGGCAGCTGCTGGATGGCGGGCACAACGCTACGACGCCCCGGGCGGGCGGCACGCCGGGTATGGTCCACGACCTGCCTGACCTGGTCACTCGGGAACATGCCCTATGCGCACCGGACCGCACCGGATCGCTCCCGTCCGCCACGGTCGCCGGCGGCCGCGAGTGCCGGGGAATCGGGAACGGACCGCCTGGAGGACAGGGTTCCCGGCTCCGCCGCCGCCCGGCATCCCGCCGGAGGGTCGACGCGCCGCCGGATGTGGTCCGAATGTTGGCGGTCCGTTCGATGCGCCAACCGTACGGCCGCCGCACGGGGCCGGGTACTGGCCAAGGGTCAGGCCCGGGCATGGACGAAGGTCAGTGATTCGCGGGGCGGGCGGCCTACGGACAGGCCTTGCCGCCACCACCGGGCCCGGTTCCGGACTCGGCGGGCGGGTCGTCGAAGACGTGCCGGACGACCTTGCGGATGTGCTTGATGTCCGCGGTGGACAGGTACTCCGGGTACGCGGGCGGCACGAACCTGACGCTGGCCACCCGGCGGGCGTCCACCCGGGCGGCGAGCTCGGCAAGGCCTGCGAGGTCCTCGCGCTTGAGCGTCGTCCAGAGGTGGTCCTTGGCGATCCGCAGCAGCTCGGGCGCCCGCTCCAGCACCGCCAGGGGGTCGAGCTGGCGCCGGAGCGCGAGCAGGACGGCCTGCTGACGCCGCATCCGGCCGTAGTCCGAGTCCTGGTGCCGCGACCGGGCGTAGGCGAGCGCCATCGAGCCGCTCAGCCTGTGGCAGCCGGCCTCGATCACGATCCGCGTGGTGCCGGACCCGTCCACCTTGGGATAGCGATCGTCCACGATCCGCTCGGGCACCCGGATCCAGAGGCCGTCGAAGGCGTTGACGAGCTTCACGAAGCCGCGCAGGTCCACCGCTACGAACGCGTCGAGCCTGACGCCGATCAGCTCCTGCACCGCGCCGGTCAGGGCCCGGAACCCGCGGGCCTGCCCGCCCGGGAACGCCGACGGGTGACCCCACGCATAGACGTACAGCGCGTTGAGCATGCCCGGGAAGCGCCCGTTCTCGAACGCGTCCGCGCTCTCCGGCGGCAACGGGACGTTGACGATGTTGCGGGGGATGCCGAACATCGCCGCCCGCCCGCTCTCGACGTCCACGCTCAGGACGACCATGGTGTCCGTGCGCAGCATCCAGCGGCCGGTCCCAGCGTCGCTCCCCACCAGCAACAGGTTGAGGCGCCCGTCCCTCGCCCAGGCGGGCACGGGCACCGCTGTCGGCGTCGGGGCGGCGGTCAGCACGGGCGACGCCGGCTCGCCGGAGCCGGCGGGTCCCACGGGGGTCGCCGTGGGCGTCGCGGCAGGCTCCGGGGTCGGCGGATCCTCGGGCTCGAAGCTCGTGTCGGGGATCGACCAGTCGTCGCCGGACTGGCCGGTTCCACCGCCGAACACCTCGGCCAGGGTCGCCTCGGTCTCGAGCCCGATCGCGGCCAGCGAGCCGTGGGCGAACGAGGTGGCCACCAGGATCAGGGCGACGCCGGCGATCGCGATCCGGCCCGGTCGTCGTCCCGCCGCGACGGACCGACGGCGCGCCACCAGCCACGCGTCCGCGACGGCAGCGAGGTGATACCCGAGGGCGAGCAGGTCGAGGACGACCAGCACGATCAGGAGCTCCGGACGGAGCAGGAGCTCGAGGACCGCCCCTCCCCCGCCGCCCATCGCCGTGCCGATCACGAACCCGACGGCACCGGTGATCAGCACGAAGGCCGGTGTCGCCACGAGCACGCCCCGCCGGCGCTCGCCTGCGGCGTACTCACCCAGGCCAGGGAACACGAACGAGAGCCCGGCCGCGGCCAGCGGCGACCGGGGCGACCGGTCCGCGATGATGGCCCTGTCGGTCAAGTCGGCGTCCCCGTTCCAGGCCGTGTCGTTGCACGATACAGGCCGCCGGGGGCGCCGCGTGGCTCGCCGGCGACGCGAGGGCGCGCACGCCCGAGGCCCCGTACACTGGCCGAGCCGATGCACCGACCCTCGCCCGCCCATTCGCACGTCTCGCCGCTGCCCGCGGACCAGGACCCGACCGGCCGGGACCCGGACCGCCACCTGCCGCTCGACGGCACCCGCAACGTCCGCGATGTCGGCGGCTACCCCGCCGCGGACGGGCGACGGACGCGGTGGCGGACGCTGCTCCGCTCGGACGAGCTCACCCGGCTGCCCGACGGCGCGCGGCGCGAGCTCGAGGCCCTGGGCATCCGGCAGGTCATCGACCTCCGCTGGCCGGAGGAGCTGGTCCACGCGCCGAACGTGTTCTCGCGCTCGCCCGCCGTCCGCTACCTGAGCGTGCCGCTGCTCGAGGACGACCCCACGCCGCACGCCGGGCTCGCCGGCATGTACCGCCACGTGTTCGACCGGCGGGCCCCGCAGCTGGCCGAGATCGTGCGCGCCCTGCTCGAGGACGACGGGTTGCCCGTCGTCATCGGGTGCGCCGCGGGCAAGGACCGGACCGGCGTCGCGATCGCCCTGCTGCTCGACCTCGCCGGCGTCCCGGCGGACGTCATCGTGGCGGACTACGCGCTGTCGGCCGGGTACTTCGCCGAGCCCGTCACGCGGATGCACCCCGACGACTGGCGCCATCCCCCGCTGGCCGTGGACAGCCCGCCGGAGTACATGGCCGGCGCCCTCGAGCACCTCCATCGGTCGCATGGCGGGTCGCGCGCCCTGCTGCGCCGGGAGGGCCTCGCCGACGCGGAGCTCGACCGGCTCGCCGAGCGGTTGACGGAGC
>MGOE01000112.1:2989-6064 GCA_001797035.1 Chloroflexi bacterium RBG_16_72_14 | reverse complement strand
CGGTCCGGCGCGGAAGGCTGATCCCCCGGGCGAACGGCCCAACGCGGAGGGGCCGTTCGTCGGTCGTCGCGCGCACGCCGCGGCGCTAGCGTCAGCGGGGGCGGGCACCCGGCCCGCCGCCACGCGAGGCTGCCTCCGATGGTCAAGCCGATCCCCGCCGATCGCCTGGCACGGCGCTGCGATCCATCGGCGTTCGAGTTCGCCACCACGGCTGACCTCCCGGAGCTCGACGAGATCGTCGGCCAGGACCGTGCGGTGGAGGCGGTGGCGTTCGGGATCGCGATCCGGCAGCCCGGCTACAACCTGTATGCCATGGGGCCGGAAGGCATCGGCAAGTACAGCCTGGTGCGCCAGTTCCTCCTCGACCGGGCCCGAGCCGAGCCCGTCCCCGACGACTGGTGCTACGTCCACGACTTCGGCGACCCGCGGCGTCCGCGAGCGCTGCGCCTGCCGGCCGGCGAGGGCCACCGGCTCAAGGAGCGGATCGGCAACCTGGACCGCGAGCTGCGCGCAGCGATCCCGGCCGCCTTCGAGTCCGAGGAGTACCGCAACCGCCGGCAGGCGCTCGAGACCGCCCTCAAGGACCGGCGCGAGGGCGCCCTGCTCGACTTCGAGCGGCGCGCCGCCGGGCGCGGCATCGGCCTGCTGCGGACGCCCGTCGGCGTGGGGCTGGCGGCGCTGCGCGACGGCAAGGTGCTGGAGCGCGACGACATCGCGAAGCTGCCCGCCGCCGAGCGCCAGCGGCTCGCGACCGCCACCGAAGAGCTCGAGGACGAGCTTGGTGAGCTGGTCCAGCGGACATTCCCCAGCTGGGAGCGGGAGACGCGGGCCGCGATCCGCCAGACCGGCGAGGCCGTGACGAAGCGCGCCGTCGGCCACCTCATCGACGACGTGCGTCGCCACTACCGCGACCACGCCGCGGTCCTCGCCCACCTCGAGGCGCTCGAGAAGGACGTCGTCGCCAACGCCGAGGAGTTCCTGGCCGCGGCCCAGCCCCGCGAGCTGCCGTCGCTGCTCGCGGCGCGCCTCGAGGACGGCGCGGTCTTCCGCCGCTACCAGGTGAACCTGCTGGTGGACAACGCGGAGACGGCCGGCGCGCCGGTCGTGTTCGAGGACCTGCCCACCCAGCCGAACCTGCTCGGGCGGGTGGAGCACACCGCCCAGCTGGGGGCGCTGGTCACGGACTTCACGCTCATCCGGCCGGGCGCCCTCCATCGGGCCAACGGCGGCTACCTCGTGCTCGATGCGCGCCGGCTGCTGGTCCAGCCGTTCGCGTGGGAGGAGCTCAAGCGCGCCCTGCGCGCCGGCGTCGTCCGGATCGAGCCGCTGGGCGACCGCCTCGGGCTGGCGACCGTGTCGCTGGAGCCGGAGCCGATCCCGCTCGCCACCAAGGTCGTGCTCGTCGGCGACCGGCAGGTCTACTACCTCCTGGCCGAGCTGGACCCGGACTTTCTCGAGCTGTTCAAGGTCCAGGTGGACTTCGAGGAGGATGTGCCGCGTCGGCCGGCGACCGAGCAGCAGTACGCGCGCCTGATGGGGACGATCGCGGCGCGGGCCGGGATGCCGCCCCTGGAGCCGGGGGCCGTGGCGGCGATCCTGGACCACGCCTCGCGCCTCGCCGGCGACGCCGAGCGCCTGTCCACGCACATGCGCCGGCTCACCGACGTCCTGCGCGAGGCCGCGGACCGGAGCACGAAGGCGGGGCAGGACCGGGTGACGGCCGCCGACATCGCCGGCGCGATCGAGGCCCAGCGACGGCGCGCCTCGCGGATCCACGAGCGCTCGCTGGAGGACATCGCCCGCGGGACGATGCTCGTAGCGACGAGCGGCGAGGTCGTGGGGGTCGCCAACGGGCTGTCGGTCGTGCCGCTGGGCGAGGTGGCGTTCGGGCGGCCGTCGCGGATCACGGCCTCCGTACGGCTGGGCGACGGCGAGGTCGTGGACATCGAGCGCGAGGTCAACCTCGGCGGTCCGATCCACAGCAAGGGCGTCCTGATCCTGTCCGGGTTCCTGGGCGGGCGGTACGGGCGGAGCCGGCCGCTCACGGTCCAGGCGAGCCTCGTGTTCGAGCAGTCGTACGGCGGCGTGGAGGGTGACAGCGCGACGCTGGCCGAGACATGTGCCCTGCTGTCCGCCATCGGTGAGGTGCCGCTGCGCCAGTCGATCGCGGTCACCGGCTCGCTCAACCAGCAGGGCGGGGTGCAGCCGGTCGGCGGGGTCAACGAGAAGGTCGAGGGCTTCTTCGACGTGTGCGCCGCCCGTGGCCTCGACGGGACGCACGGGGTGATCGTGCCTGCGGCGAACCTGCCCCACCTGATGCTCCGCGAGGACGTGGTGGCCGCGGCGCGCGGCGGCCGGTTCTCGGTCTGGGCGGTGTCGACGGTGGACGAGGCCCTCGCGCTACTCACCGGGCTGCCCGCCGGCGAGCGGGCCGACGGCGGCGCCTACCCGCCGGGCTCGGTGAACGGGCGGGTGGAGGCCGGGCTGGTCGCGCTCGCCGAGCGGGCCCGGGAGTTCGCGGTCCTCCAGCCGGTGCCGGCACCGAAGGCGAGCCCGACACGCGCGGGGGCGCGGGCGCGCGCGCGACGCCGGACCCCCGCGAAGTAGCCGCAGGAGGCATACGATTCCGCCATGGGCCGAGTCGGCGCATCGATCGAGCTCCCGCACCCTCCCGAGCGCGTGTTCCGCGTCGCCACCCGGATCGAGGATCTCCCGCGCTGGCTGCCCGAGGTGGTCGAGGCGACGCTGATCGACGAGCCGCTGGCGAGCGGCAGCCGGGTGCGCCTCAGGCTGTCCGGGGCTGCCGCCGGCGCCGAGGTCACGGGCTCGGTGAAGCAGCTCCGGCCACCCTCGATGCTGGTCATCGGCGGGTCCGGCGGGCCGCTGACGGTCGAGGTGCGCACGCGGCTGGACCCGGTCGGCGACGGCGCCACGCGCATCGCCCTGGAGATCGACGTGTCCACCTCGCCCCTGCTCGGCTTCATCGGCCGGGAGGCAGAGCGGCGGATCAACGCGGAGCTGCCGGCCTCGCTGCAGCGGTTCCGCGCCCTGCTGGAGGCGGAGCCGGCGTAGACG
>MGOE01000112.1:1099-2781 GCA_001797035.1 Chloroflexi bacterium RBG_16_72_14 | reverse complement strand
AGGTGCAGGATCACGCGCGGATCGGCCGTGATGTTGTGGATCCAGGCCCGCGTCCGGCTCGCGACCGGCATGCCGCTGATCACCAGCCGGCCGTCGAGGTTGTGCAGGAAGATCTCGATCCGCCGAGGCGCCCCGGTCCGCCTTCCGATGGTGGTGAGGTCGATGACCTGGCTGTGGTCGAGTGCGGTGCGGACTGCGTCGTCCATGATGGGGCGCTCCGGGTGTGGTTGGCCGGATTCTCGGTAGTTGCACGTGCAACCATACGCCCCTTCTTCCATCCGGGCAAGGCGGGCGCGCCTACACTCGCCTCGATGCTCCGCACCGTGACGGCCACTCGCTACGTGACGCCCCTGCGCGAGGGCGGGTCCGTGCCCGCGCTGGTAGAGGCGGACGACGACGGCCTGTACGTCGTCAAGCTGCTGGGCGCGGGGCACGGCCGCAAGGCGCTGGTCGCGGAGCTGCTCGCGGGCGAGCTGGGCCGGCACCTGGGCCTGCCGGTTCCCGACCTCGTGCTGGTGGAGCTGGACGCCGTGCTCGCCAGGGCGGAGCCGGACGAGGAGATCAAGGGGCTCCTCGCACGCTCGGCCGGGACCAATGTCGGGCTGGACTTCCTGCCGGGGGCGCTCCCGTTCGCGCCGAAGGTGGCGCCCGCGCCGGAGCCTGGGCTCGCCGCGGCCGTGGTGTGGTTCGACGCCCTGACCACGAACGTCGACCGGACGCCGCGCAACCCGAACCTCATCGTGTGGCACCGGCGGCTGCACCTCATCGACCACGGGTCCGCGCTGTATGTCCATCACTCGTGGCAGGACCCGGCGGCGCACGCCCGCCGCCCCTTCGAGCCGATCCGCGACCACGTGCTGCTGTCGTTCGCCTCCTCGATCGCCGACGCCGACGCCCGCCTGGCGCCCAAGGTGGGCCGGGAGCTGCTCGATGGGCTCGTCGCGCTCATCCCGGATGACTGGCTGCGGCCCGAGCCGGGCCTCGACACCCCGGACGACCACCGCCGGGCCTACGTGGACTACCTGCTGCGGAGGCTCGAGGCGCCGCGGGCGTTCGTGGAGGAGGCGGATCGTGCCCGGGCCGCGTGAGCCGTTCGAGTACGCGATTGTGCGCGTGGTCCCGCGCGTGGAGCGAGGCGAGGCCTTCAACGCCGGCATCGTGCTGATGTCGCGGCCGCATCGGTTCCTGGGCGCCCGGACGCAGCTGGACGAGCGTGTGCTGGTCGCGCTCGCCCCCGACTGCGACCCCGAGATCGTGCGCGCGCACCTGGCCGCGATCGAGGCGGTGGCGGCCGGCGAGCCCGAGGCGGGCCCCATCGCCGCCCTGTCCGCACCCGAGCGGTTCCACTGGCTGGTGTCCCCGTCGTCCACGATCATCCAGCCGTCCGAGGTCCACACCGGCCTGACCGCGGAACCGGCGGCAACCCTCGAGCACCTGTTCCGGACGCTGGTCCTGCGCACTGGGGAGGCCGGTTCCTAGCCGTCACGCTGGCGGCGCGCGGTCAGCGCAGGCGCCGCACCCGGCGCAGGAGCGACGGTATCGGTCGCCCGACCGCGGCCACCCAGCCGACGAGCTCCGGGCGCGGACCGAACAGCACGATCGTCTGCTCCTCGCGCGGGGGGGCGGGCGTGAGCCCCGGACTGCCGAGCCAGCCGGATGGCGTCCCGGGCAGCACGGCCGCG
>MGOE01000112.1:0-1042 GCA_001797035.1 Chloroflexi bacterium RBG_16_72_14 | reverse complement strand
AGCGGCGGTACGAGCGCGGGCCGCCGGTGAGGGTCCGCGGGGGCAGGATCGGCGTCGTCGCCGGCTCGTCGTCCGGGACCTCGATCGCCCAGATCGTGCGCTCGATGCCCGCCAGGTCATCAGGGTCCGTGATCCCGGCATGGCGCAGGAACTCCGCCCAGCAGGCGTCCGGCGTGGACGACGCGTACTGCACCGGGCCCTCGCCCTCGCCATGCCATCGGGCGGGCGGCTGGCGGTCCGAGTCCCAGAAGAACGGGACGTCCGCGTCGGTGTTGCGGAACACGATCACCAGAGCAGGCGCAGCGCGGCGTCGACGACGGCCGCCGCCTCGGGATCGGCGGGGTCGAGGCCGCGGGCGAGCAGGTCGCCCGGTGCCTGGCCGGTCAGGTCCGGGTGCGGCCGCTCGAACCAGCGGCGGATACCGAACTCGTTGAAGCTGCCGCGCAGGATCGCCACCAGCTGGGCGAGCAGGTGCACCCGCTGCGCGACCGCGTCCGGTGTCCGGCGTCCCTCGCCGCCGTACCGGCGCAGCGACGGCACCGATGCCCCGACGAGGCGGCCCAGGACCGGGTAGCCGAAGATCGGGGCGAGGTGTGCGATCTCCGCCGCGGGCCGCGGCGAGTCGATCAGCGCGGCCAGGAGCGCGCGGATCGTGTCCTCGCCGGGGTCGCGCGCATCCGGGCGGGCGGCAACCTGCTCCGCGAGCCCCGCGTCCGCGGCCGCCTCGATCAGCGCGCCGATCATCGCCCGATCGACCCGGGCGCCCTCCGGCCGCTCGAAGACGCCCATGAGCTCCGCCAGGCGCGTCGCCAGGACGCCGCTCCGGGCGGCATCGAGCTCCACGCGCTGCTGGACGGACGCAACTCGGATCGCGAGCATGATCCGAAGCGTATCCGTCTGCGATCCGGTGTCAAGGCGTCGAGGCTACGGAGCGGAGCGCACGGTGCGAGTGGGTCGCTCGACCCCTGTGTAGAGGGCGCGCGACTAGTAACCCTCGTTGAACTCGAAGGCGTCGCAGTGGTCGTGCTCGAACGTGACCTGG
>MGOE01000111.1:36419-36610 GCA_001797035.1 Chloroflexi bacterium RBG_16_72_14 | reverse complement strand
CGACGGGGAGGCGGTGCTGTACCTCGACCGAGGCGGGTCGTCGGTCCAGACGCTGCCGGCCGCGGGCGACGCCGGGGCCCTGGCGCTCGCACTGCGCTCGATGGGCGACCTGGTCGCGGACGGGCGGGTGCGTGAGCTCGTGATGGGCAAGGTGGACGGCGAGCCGGTCGGAGGGTCGCCGCACCGCGAGG
>MGOE01000111.1:35604-36378 GCA_001797035.1 Chloroflexi bacterium RBG_16_72_14 | reverse complement strand
CTGCTGCGCCCGGGCGTGCCAACGGAGCGGACGTACCCGCGACCGGCGCCGGTCCGCCCCGTGCGCTGAGCGGTTCGAGATGCCCGAGGGCGACACGCTCGTCCGGACGGCCGACGGGCTGCGCCCGTTCCTGTTGGGTCGCCGGGTAACAGCCGCCAGCGCCCGGGCGCCCGGGCCGCAGGCGGAGCGGCTCGTCGGCGCGACGGTCACCGCCGTGGAGGCCGCGGGCAAGAACCTGCTGATCCGGTTCGACAACGGGCTCGAGGTCCGGACGCACCTGCGGATGCACGGCTCGTGGCACCGCTACCGGCCGGGCGAGCGGTGGCGGCGCCCGGCGGCCCGGGCCCGGCTCGTGATCGAGGTCCCGGGCTCGGTCGCGGTCTGCTTCGATGCCCCCGTGGTCGAGCTGTTCGAGCAGCGAGCGGAGGCGCTCCACCCCTCGCTGTCCCGGCTCGGGCCGGACCTGCTGCGTGCCGGCTTCGAGCCCACGGAGGCCATCCGCCGGCTGCGTGACCCTGCCCGCGCGGGCCGCTCGATCGCCGAGTCCTTGCTGGACCAGCGCGCCCTGGCCGGGATCGGCAATGAGGTGAAGAACGAGGTGCTCTGGGAGGCGCGCGTCTCGCCCCACGCCGCGACACGGGACGTCGACGACGCCACGCTCCGCGGGCTCGTAGACGGCGCGCGGGTCATGCTCCTCGCCGGTGCCGCGACGGGGCGACGCCCACGACGCGTCCACCGCCGGGCCGGGCGGCCGTGTCCCAGGTGCGGCACGCT
>MGOE01000111.1:33780-35523 GCA_001797035.1 Chloroflexi bacterium RBG_16_72_14 | reverse complement strand
GCCCGATCCGGGAGGCCATCGATGAGCGACACGATCGTCGTCCGCTGCGAGCCCGCCGCGGGCGGCTGGACCTGCCACGTGACGGTGAGCGGCCGCGGGACCTCGACCACCCACGACGTATCCGTCGCCGCCGCCGACCTCGCCCGCCTCGCCCCCGGCGCCGCCACGCCGGACGACCTCGTCCGCCGCTCGTTCGCCTTCCTGCTCGAGCGCGAGCCGAAGGAGTCGATCCTGCGCCGCTTCGACCTCCTCGTCATCGGCCGCTACTTCCCGGGGTGGGAGCGGGAGATCGCGGATCGCTAGCCCGTCGGGGAGGTCAGGGTTGTGCGTCGCCCACGGGGCAGGGCACCACGACAGGCTCGATCAGCTTCGGCGGATAGTCGAGGCGGATCGTTCTCGGCCAGCCCAGGACGCTGATCCGGAGCGTGATCGGCCCTGGCCCGGTGAACCCCGTATCGAACTCGGTCGCGGTCTCCGGATCGAACGCCGATCCCATGGCGCACGGCGATGCCTCGCCCACCAGCCAGATCGCCTGACCGAACGGCGAGATGTAGGTGGGGGTCAGCGGGCGTCCGGGCCCGGTCGAGCCGCCATTGGCCTCGGCGTCCAGCCAGACGGCCTGCCATGTCACGCCGTAGAAGGGCTCCTGCCCGTAGTTGGGCTCCAGGATTCCGTCGACCCGCACCGGTATCGGCGCGTCGGCGAACAGGTACACGGCGATGCTGAACCGCCCATCGGGCGGCGCCAGCTCGTACCACAGCACCTCGTCGGAGCCCACTACCGTCCGGGCAGCGACCACGTTGAGCCCGGGCCCATACCCGTACACCTGGACAGTCACGGGCAGCATCGCCGCGACCAGTGCATACGCGATGAGCGTCGCCGCGGGCGCAAGCGGGAGCGCGCGCCGCCAACCGCGCAGCGGTAGCGCGAGCATGCCGAGCATCATGACCGCGATCACGACGAGCAGTGCCGGCGAGGCACCCTCGGTGGCGCTGATGCCCGGTCCGTCCAGCAGCGGGTCGAAGGCCGGGGCCGCCGTCTCACCCGGGACCAGGGACACCGTCGGGGAGGCGACCAGCGACGCCCCGGCCGCGCCGCCAGGCGGCAGCGATCCGACCACCTGGACGCCGATCGCGACGATCAGGAGCGAGGCCGCGAGTCCCAGCAGCGGGACGATAGCGCGGCGAGGATCGCCCGTCGCCCGTCGCCCCGTGGCCGGGACGTCCAGCACGCGCTGGCGGAGGCCGTAGGGCGCCGGCCCCGGGTCCCGGTCGCGGAGCAGTCCCCGGACCTCGCGCTCGAGGCGCAGCTCGTCGTCGCGCTCGCTCATCATCGATCCGCCTCCTGGAGCGCCGTCCGCAGGCGGCCCATCGCGTGGTGCAGCCGGGACTTCACTGTTCCCTCGGGGATTCCCAGGGCCTCTGCGATCGCCGGCACGGTCAGATCGGCGTGGAACCGGAGTGCGACCAGCACCTGCTCCTCCGGCCCGAGCGAGTCGATCGCCCGGGCAAGCGCGTCCCGGACCGCCGCCGCCTCGGCCACGTCGGCCACCCGGGGGTGCTCGGCGTCGGCCAGCTCCCGCCCGACGTCCACGACCCGACGGCGCGCTCGGGCCCGCAGCCGGTCCCGGCAGCCGTTGACGAGGATCCGCCGGAACCAGGCATCGAACCGGTCCGGGTCCCGCAGTGCCCCAAACCCGCGCCAGGCGGAGACGGCCGCGTCGTGCACGGCGTCCTCAGCCTC
>MGOE01000111.1:24618-33771 GCA_001797035.1 Chloroflexi bacterium RBG_16_72_14 | reverse complement strand
GCCAAGGATGACGGCGGCGAGGCGGTACGAGGCGTCCACCTGCCGCTCGATGAGGCGTCGGAACGCATCGGCGCCGGCGTTCACGACGTGCAGCTGCGCTCGCGCCGTCCCTCGTTCGACCGGTTCCCCCACCAGGCTCCCCAGCAACCGCCCATCGCCTCCGTTCAACCGACCAGACGATCGGGTGCGATGGAACGTTCACGAGAGTAGCGGGCGCCACTATGATCGCGAGCGATGTGCGAGCAGTTCGTCGCCCGCGCGGCCGAGCCGTTCCGGCTCGACGAGCTGTGGCCGTACGCCGAGCGCGTGGAGCGGTACGGCATCGCGGGCTTCGGCTGGGGCGCGTCGTGGGTGGATGCGACGGGCGCCATCCGCTCGCACCGCCACACCCACGCCTTCCGCGACGATCCGGCCCGCGAGCGGCTGGGCGCGATCGAGACGACCAGCGTTCTCGTGCACCTGCGGCGACCGTCCCGACTGAGCACGCTCCAGCTGCCCGACGCGCAGCCGTTCGACGACCCGGCCGGCCGGTTCGCCTTCTCGCACAACGGCGACCTGCGCGACTATCGGGCGGCGCGCGATCGCTACCGGAGACAGGGCCGGATCCACGGGCGGGCGGACAGCGAGGTCGGGCAGCGGTGGCTGGAGGACGCCTGGTCCGACGACGTGCCCGTCGCCCACCTGCTGGCCGCGCTCCACGATGGATTCGGGGGCGAGGCGAACCTGGCCGTGCTGGCGCGCGACGGCGTGCCCTACCACTACGCGGGCAACCCCGAGAACCCGGTGTTCACGTTCCGTCTCGGGCGGATCGGGCTCGCCTCAACGGCGATCTACTCCATCGACCGATCGTTGTTCCGGTTCGCGGCCAGGGGTGCCACGGACCGGGCGCTCGTGCGTCTCCACAGCACCATCGCGCTCGATGAGCTCGGGCGTCCCATCGAGGCCGGCCCGGGCCGGCGCGCCGGGGCCTGAGGGAGCGGCGCGACCACCGGACCGTTTTGGCATCCGAACCGGGGAGGGGAGGACGACCGTGGACGACAACGCGACGCTGGCGGCGAGAGCGCCCACCGGGGACGCCGTGGAGGCCGACCCGGAGGAGGGTGCGCGCCCCACCCAGCTCCTGCCGATGACCCAGCTGCTCCGGATCTCCGCCTACTGGCTGGGCCTGACGGCCATCGACGCCGCGGTCGGCCTGTTCATCACCAACCGCCTCGAGTTCGACAAGCTGGTGCCCCGTGACAGCGTCGGCACGTCGATGTTTTTCATCGGCATCGGCGCCGCCATCGTCGGCATCCTCATCCAGCCCACCGTGGGCTATGTCAGCGACTACACCGTGTCCCGGTGGGGCCGGCGCAAGCCGTACATCGTGTTCGGCTCGCTGCTGGACGTCGTGTTCCTGCTCGGGATCGCGATGGGCAACTCGGTCCTCATGCTGGCGGCCTTCATGCTGCTCCTGAGCGTCAGCACCAACATCGCCCGGGGCCCGTTCCAGGGGTACGTGCCGGACCTCGTGGCGGCGCCGCAGGTGGGCCTGGCCAGCGGCATGGTGGGGCTGATGCAGGTCGCCGGCAACGTCACCGGGTTTCTGCTCGTGTCGCTGTCCGTGACCCTCGGCGTCATGCCGCTGTCGTTGGTGGCGATCGCGATCGTGGAGCTGGTGACGATGGTCAGCGTGGTCCTGCGGGTGGGGCGGGGCATGCCGCCCAGACCGCGCCGCGGCAAGTCCTGGACGACGATCGCGCGCGAGGCGTGGGCGACCGACATCCTCCACGAGCGCTCGTACGTCTGGCTGCTCGTGTCCCGGCTGCTGTTCCTGACCGCCGGCTCGCTGCTCGTGAACTTCGTCGTCATCTACCTGTCGCGGGCGTTCGGGATGACGAAGGAGGAGGCGAACTCCACGTACGTCGCCATCCTCGTCGTGGTGATCGCGGCGAGCGTGCTGGCGATCCTGCCGGCCTCGAAGCTGTCGGACCGGATCGGGCGCAAGCCGCTGATCTTCATGGCCTGCGGGTTCGCGGCAGCGGGCGCCGCGGTCATCGCGATCACGCCATCCATCCCGATCGCCCTCGTGGGCGCCGCCTTCTTCGGGGCCGCCAACGGCAGCTTCCTGGCGGTGGACTGGGCGCTGATGACCGACATCATCCCGCGGGCGTCCGCGGGCCGGTACATGGGCATGAGCAACGTGGCCACGGGGTCCGCGTCGCCGATCTCGGTGGCGCTCGGCGGCGTCGTGCTGGACCTCGTGACGCGGGCCGGCTTCGAGCCGCTCAGTCCGCGGGTCGTGTTCATCCTGTCCGTGGCCTTCTTCGCTGTCGCCGCGGTGACCCTGCGGCCGGTGATCGAGCCGCGTCGCGACCGCGTTGCCGCCGAGGCCGCCGCTGCCTGACGGGGACGCGGCCTCAGTCGCCGATGTCGGAGACCGGGGGCAGCGGGCGGGGCGTCGGGCGCCGTGACGCCTCGTCCAGGCCGAGGAACCGGCTGCCCCGCTGCCGGACCAGAGCCCTCCCCTGTCGAGCCGTGGCGCGCGGGTCCGCGGCGAATGCGCGTAGCCAGGCGCGCGCGATGACTGCGACATGCGCGGACGCCTCGCGCCACGCGGACACGCGCAGGAACGCGAACGGGTCGTCGTGGCGCCACCACCAGGGCACGACCGACCAGATCAGCACCAGGTAGTCCGCCCGGAGCGGGCGCTCGCCGAATCCGAACAGGACCTGCATCTGGACGATCGTGAGCGGCAGCATCGCCAGCGACAGCAGCCCCGACAGGGCCAGGAACACGAGGCCCCACCACCGCGCCCGCGGCGGTAGCAACAGCCACAGCGGCGCCGGCACCCACTTCATCCAGGTCGCGAGGCCCCAGATGAAGCCGCCGGCGCGGGGCCCGCTGAACTGCGCCCCGAACAGGCCCAGGGCCAGCAGCAGGTTGATGTTCCCGGTGTCCAGGTTGGCGGCCGTGGGGAAGGCCAGCAGCCCGACGAGGATCGCGGTCGGCAGGGGGCGGCGGGCGTAGGCCCAGCGGATCGACCACAGGAGCAGCAGGATCGTGCCGCCACGCCAGACGAACCAGGCGACCTCCCACGGCAGCAGCGCCCAGGGGGCGAACAGCGGCAGCATCCAGGGCGCGTAGACGTAGGGCAGGAACGGGCCGGTGGGGTGGTACGGGTCGCCGCCCTCGAGCCAGATCCGGACCGCGGCCCAGTACGCCTGCGCATCGCCGCCGGCGATCTCGCCGCGTGCCGTCATGCCCGCGATCGCGAGGGCGAAGGCGATGATCAGCATCGTCATCGCGAGCAGCCGGCGCGGGTCGCGGATGCGCGTGGCCTCGCGGCGGAGGGCACGCCGGATCACCCCGGCGCGGCGGGAGGGGCGTCGCTGGATCGTCGTCGAGGCGTCCATCGGTGGCGCCCATTCTCGCCGCCACGCGGCCGCGCGCGTGCGGGAACCGCGCGGGCCCCGTACGCATCGCGACGAATGTCCATGCCCGCTACCCATCCACGGCGGTGCAGCCGGCCCGGCACGCGGGCAGATGATCCATGACACAAGGGCAACGCCGGCGGCGAACGCCGGTCCCGCGGAAGGAATACGAGATGACCATCACCACCCGGACCATCGGGCGGCGGCTGGCGATCGGCGGCGCCGTCGCGCTGGCGCTGCTGGTCCCGGCCACCGTTCTCGCCGCCTCTGCGGCCTGGACCCGCCACCTGGGCAGCGGCGTTGAGGACGTCGCCGGCGGCATCGCCGCGGACAGCGGCGGGGTCACCATCGTGGGCACGACCGGCGGCAACATCGCCCGAACGGTTCGCGGTCCCAGCGACGCGTTCATCCGACGCTACGACCGCGCCGGCAGGGTGCTCTGGACGCGCCAGTTCGGCACCGACGGCCAGGACTGGGCGATCGACGTGGCCGCGGACGGTGCCGGGATCACGTTGCTGGGCGCGACCGACGGCTCGTTCACGGGCTCGGCCGGCGTGCCGGGCATCAAGGACCTGTTCGTGCGCCGCTACGACCGGAGCGGCAACGTGCTCTGGACGCGCCAGTTCGGCACGACCGAGGACGAGGAGCCGGGCGCGATCGCGGCCGACTCCAGCGGCGTGGTCGTCGTGGGCACGACGTGGGGCGCGCTCACCGGCACCAACGCCGAGGACGACGCCGACGCGTTCGTGCGGCGCTACGACCGGAGCGGTCGGGTCTTGTTCACCCGCCAGTTCGGGACGTCGAGCGCGGACACCGCCGAGGCGGTCGCGATCGACGCCGAGGGCTTCACGGTCGGCGGCGGCACCGACGGCGACCTGGCGCGCAACAACGCGGGCCCGTTCACGGACGGGTACCTGCGCCGCTTCAGCCCGACCGGCAAGGCGCTGTGGACCCGCCAGTGGGGCCAGAAGGGCGACGACCAGGTGCTCTCGGCGGCCGCCGACGGCTCCGGCATCACCGCGGTCGGCTACACCCACGCCGACGCGACCGGCGAGGAGTCGAGCCAGGCGTTCATCCGCCGCTACGACCGATCCGGCAGGCTCCGCTGGTCGAAGGTGTTCGGCACCGCCGATTCCGAGATCGCGTGGGGCGTCGCGTCGGACTCGGCGGGGCTCACCGTGACCGGGTACACGTACGGCTCGCTCGACGGCAGGAACGCCGGCACGTTCGACGTGTTCGTCCGGCGCTACGACCGGTCCGGCAACGTGACCTGGCGCAAGCAGTTCGGCACGACGGGCGCCGACCTCGGCATCGACGTGGCCGCGGACGCGAAGGGGTTCACGGTGTTCGGCAACACCAACGGCTCGCTGGGCGGCGAGGCGAGCGGCGAGCTGGACGTGTTCCTGCGGCGCTACCTGCGCTGACGGCGCGGCGCGGCAGGGCACGCCCGCCGCGCCGGGGGCGTCCACCGCCGCGGATATACTCCGCGCACCATGCCGCACGGGACCGTGATCGTCATCGGCGGGGCGGAGGACAAGGTCCGGGACCGGGTCATCCTCGGCCGGTTCGTCTCGCTCGCCGGGGGGCGCGACGCGCAGATCGCGGTGATCTCCACGGCCAGCTCGCTGGGCCCCGAGGCGGCGGAGCGCTACCGCGCGGTGTTCACGGAGCTTGGCGCCGCGGCCGTCCGGCCGCTCCACGCGATGACGCGGACCCAGGCCAACGACGAGCATGCAGCGCGCACCGTCCGCGACGCCAGCGGCGTGTTCCTGACCGGTGGCAACCAGCTGCGGCTCAGCTCCACGATCGGCGGCACGCGCCTCGCGGACGCGGTCATGACCCGGTTCCAGGCCGGGGCCGTCGTGGCCGGGACGTCCGCCGGGGCGAGCGCGGTGTCGAGCCACATGATCGCCTTCGGCGCCTCGGGCGCCACCCCCAAGCACCGGATGGCCCAGATCGCCGCCGGGCTGGGGCTGCTGCCGGGCGTCATCGTGGACCAGCACTTCCAGCAGCGGAACCGCCTCGGGCGCCTGCTCAGCCTCATCGCCCAGAACCCGAGCCTGCTGGGCCTGGGCGTGGACGAGGACACGGCCGGGATCGTGGGACCGGACCAGGTGATGGAGGTGATCGGGCGGGGCTCGATCACGGTCGTGGACGGCGCGGCCTCGGAGACCGACGCCTGGGAGATCCGAGGCCACCGCCCGCTGATGATCAGCGGCGTCGTGCTCCACAGCCTGCCGGCCGGCTACCGCTTCGACCTCCGGCGCCGGATGCGGGTCGCGGCACCGACGCTCCACTCGATCCAGGGTGAGGCCGCCTCGAGCTGAGGCGCCCCGGCGCCCGAGACGCGCGCGCTGCGGACGGGACCGGCGCGAGGGCGTCGATCCACCAGCGATGCCGGGACGCACGGCGAACGTGCCGCGTACACTCCCGTTCCCACGCAGGCGAGGAGGGATCAGGTGGCGCAGGCGGATTCCGCTCCCCGGGCTCGAAGTCGCAAGGCAGCCGACGGGGTGGGCACCAGTGCCGCCATCGCCCGCCGGCGCCGCGCCTCGGACGCCGCGCCGGGTCCGCGTCCGGAGCCCACCCTGCGGATCCTCGAGACCCGGGTCCTGCGCGGCCCCAACTACTGGATGCGGTCGCCGGTCATCCGCCAGGTCGTGGACCTCGGCGGGCTGGAGGCGTTCCCGACCGACAGGATCCCCGGCTTCGTGGACGCGCTGGTGGGGATGCTGCCCACGCTCGAGGACCACGCCTGCAGCCTGGGCCGCCGGGGGGGCTTCATCACCCGCCTCCGCGAGGGGACCTGGACGGGGCACGTGGCCGAGCACATCGCGCTCGAGTTCCAGAACCTCGCCGGAACCGACGTCCGCCAGGGCAAGACCCGCGGCACCGGCGAGTACGGCCGGTACAACGTGATCTACGAGTACCGCGAGGAGCAGGTCGGCATCGAGGCCGGCAGGATGGCCGTGGGGCTGGTCAACCACCTCGTGGCCCCCAGCGACCCCGCGTTCGCCTTCGACCTCGTCCCCGAGCTCGAGAACCTGATCCGGATGGCGGAGCGGCTCGCGTTCGGGCCATCCACCCAGGCGCTGCTCGACGAGGCCGCCGGCCGGGACATCCCGTTCATCCGCCTTGACAAGTACAGCCTGGTCCAGCTGGGCCAGGGCCAGCATCAGCAGCGGATCCGGGCCACGATGACCAGCCGGACCAGCGGCATCGCCGTGGACATCGCGTCCGACAAGAAGCTGACCAACCGGCTGCTGGACTCCGCCGGGCTGCCGGTGCCGCGGAGCGAGGTCGTGGATGCCGAGGACGACGCCGTGGCCGCCGCCCGCCGGATCGGCTACCCGTGCGTGCTCAAGCCGCTCGACGGCAACCACGGCCGTGGCGTCGTCCTGGACCTCCGCGACGAGGCCGCCGTCCGGGCCGCGTTCGCGCCGGCGCTGCGCGAGAGCCGGAGCCGCGACGTGGTCGTCGAGAGCTACATCACCGGGCGCGACTACCGCTGCCTCGTGATCGGCGGCAAGCTCGCCGCGGTGGCGGAGCGCGTCCCAGCGAGCGTGACCGGCGACGGCGAGCGGACCGTCCGCGAGCTGGTCGAGATCACGAACCAGGACCCCCGCCGCGGCATCGGCCACGAGAAGGTGCTGACCCGGATCAAGCTCGACGAGAACGCCGAGGCCGTGCTCGCCGGACAGGGCTACACGCCGGACAGCGTCCCGGACGCGGGGGCGTTCGTGAAGCTCGCCCTCACGGGCAACATGTCGACCGGCGGCACCTCCATCGACCGCACCGCGGAGTCCCACCCCGACAACGTCGAGATCGCCGAGACCGCGGCCCGCGTCGTCGGCCTCGACATCGCCGGCATCGACTTCATCTGCCCGGACATCGAGGAGCCGGTCCGCGAGACCGGCGGCGGGATCGTGGAGGTCAACGCGGCGCCCGGGTTCCGGATGCACACCCACCCGACCGAGGGCGAGCCGCAGTACGTCGCCAGGCCGGTCATCGACCTGCTGTTCCCGCCCGGCTCCCCGTCCCGCATCCCGATCCTCGCCGTCACCGGCACCAACGGCAAGACCACGACCGTGAGGATGCTCGCCCACATCCTCAAGCTGATGGGCCGGCGGGTGGGCCTGACCTCGACCGACGGCATCGTCGTTGACGGGCGGCTGATGAAGCGCGGCGACATGAGCGGGCCGAAGTCGGCGCAGATGGTGCTCCAGAACCCGACCGTGGACACCGCGGTGTTCGAGGTCGCGCGCGGCGGCATCCTGCGCGAGGGCCTGGGCTACGACCGCAACGACGTGGCTGTCGTGACCAACGTCACCGGCGACCACCTGGGCCTGGGCGGCATCGAGACCCTCGGCCAGCTGGCCAACGTCAAAGGCGTGCTGGTCGAGGCCGTGCCGCGCGCCGGGACCGCGGTGCTCAACGCGGACGACCACCTCGTGTACCGGATGGGCCGCCACTGCGCGGGCCGTGTCGTGCTGTTCTCGATGTCCAAGGACAAGGGCGAGGACGGCTTCGACCGGGTGGACGGGCACGTGTCGCGCGGCAACGCGGCGTTCTGCCTCGAGGACACGCCGCAGGGCGAGCTGATCGTCCTGCGCCACGGGCCGCGCAAGATGCCGGTCCTGTACACCCACCTGATGCCGGCGACGTTCGGCGGCCGGGCACGGATGAACGTCGCCAACGCGCTCGCGGCGGCCGCGGCGGCCTGGGCGTCCGGCGCCCACATCCACGACATCCGCCAGGGGCTGCGGACGTTCACGACCTCGTTCTTCCAGGCCCCCGGGCGGCTCAACCTGGTCGAGGTGGCGGGGACGCGGGTGGTCATCGACTACTGCCACAACGTGGACGGGATGCGCCAGCTGGCCGACTTCGTCAACCGGATGATGACCGAGCCGCAGACGCGGCCGGGGGTGCTGGGCGCGGGCGCCGGGGCGGCCGCCGCGCACCCGGCGCGGACGGGCCGGGCGATCGGGGTCATCGGGATCCCGGGCGACCGGCGGGACGCGGACCAGCAGGAGTACGGTGCGCTGGCCGCCACCGCGTTCGACGAGATCGTAATCCGCGAGGACAAGAACCTCCGCGGGCGCGAGCCCGGCGCGTCGGCGGCGAACGTGGCCAGCGGTGCCCGCGCGGCGCGCCTCGACGGCACCGGCCGGGCGACCAAGGTGGAGAAGATCCTCGACGAGGCGTCCGCCGTGAAGGCCGCGCTCCGGCGGGCCTCACCGGGCGACCTCGTGGTCGTGTGCGCGGACGACGCCGTGAACGTGTACCGCGAGGCGATGACGCTCGCCGGACGGGCCGCCGGGGCGACCGCGTTCGCGGATCCGGGCGAGCTGGAGGCGCCGCTCGGCTGAAGGAGCGACCCGGCCTCGCTCAGCCCAACACGAAGCAGCCCGACGGCTGCCGCCGGCCCTTCTCGATCGCCCGGTCGAAGACCGAGCTCCCGTACCCGACGCTCGATCGATCGGCGGACTCGATCGTGACGGCGCCCGGCGACGCGTCCGGTCTGCGGGCCCACCCGGGCGACGGGCCGGGTGATCCGGCATCGCGTAGGAGCCGGCGGCGCGGATGGCTGCCGCCGCGCGCCCCTTGTGGCTAGCTCGGGGTGTTGGCGCTCACCTCGCGGACCACGATCGCCATGATCGCCAGCGAGATCACCACGAGCACCACGCTGATCACGAGTTCCATTCCCGCCTCCTGGTCGGCCGGACGCCGCCGCGATCGC
>MGOE01000111.1:21883-24595 GCA_001797035.1 Chloroflexi bacterium RBG_16_72_14 | reverse complement strand
CGGGTGCAACACGCGTCCCACCCCGCCGCACACCGGAATCAGGCGGTGTCGGGGGCCGCGAGCTGGGACGTGATCCCGGCGAGGCCGGCGGACACGTCGACCGGCCGCGCGCCCATGCGCGCGAGCAGCGCGAACACCGCGTCGCGCTCCGCGTGGCAGAACAGCACGACCACGCCGGGACCGTCCGACGCCGCCAGCTCCGCCTCGAGCGCCCGCTCCTCGCCCTCGTACACGGGCACCTCGCCCGGGTCCCCGCCGCCCGCCCGGATCCCGTCCCGAAGCAGCGCCACGAGACCGTCGCGATCGCGGCCCCGGAGATAAGCGGGGGTCTCCTTGATCGCGACACGGTCCGCGCGCTCGGCGGCGATCCGCCCGATGCCGAGGAGCGTGTCGTCCGGCCGGTCGCCGGCGGTGCCGATGATCGCCGTCACCGGGTCCCGGGCCGGGACTCCCGCGCCCAGGACCGCCTCGGCCGCCCTCGCGACCCCGGCGGCGACCTCGAGGATCGCCTCTGTCCCCGCCTCGTTGTGGGCGAAGTCCACGATCACCACCCGGTCGCCGACCCGGAACAGGTTCATCCGCCCGGGCGACAGGTCCGCCGACGGCCGGAAGTCGCGCAGCCCGTCGGCGACCTGCGCGAGCGTCGCCCCCATCGCCCGGGCGCCGGCCGCCGCGGCCAGCGCGTTGGCCACGTTGTGGCGGGCGAGGCCGCCGAGGGCCACCGGGAGGTCGGTCACCGCGACGATGTCGGCCGGGACGCCGCCCTCCCATTCGACCAGCACGCCGCCGCGCAGGCCGTACGCGCGCCCGCCCGTCCGGCGATGGCGGCGGACGACCGGCGAGCCGTCCGGGTCCATCGAGAACAGCGCGACCCGCGCCCGCACGCGGCGCGCGAGCGCGACGACGAAGCGGTCGTCGGCGTTGAGGACGACCCAGCCCTCGGGCTTCGTCACCCGGCACACGGTGCCCTTGACCTCGGCCAGCTCGGGGAGCGTGTGGATCCCCTGGAGGTCGAGGTGGTCCGAGGACACGTTGGTGAACACGCTCGCCTCGTTGGACTGGTAGCCCATGCCGCGCAGGACCAGGCCGCCGCGGGCGGTCTCGAGCACGGCGACGTCCACGTCGCTCCGGTGCAGGATCGCCGCCGCGCCACCGGGGCCCGTCCAGTCGCCCGCGTCCACGATTCGCTCGTCGACGAGGATCCCGTCCGAGGTGGTCGTGCCCACGCGATGCCCGGCCCGCAGCAGGATGTGGGTGATGAGCCGGGTCACGGTGGACTTGCCGTTGGTGCCCGTGATCGAGATCACGGGGATCCGCCGCTCCTCGTCCCGGATCCACGACGGGGGCGTGGCCAGGGCCTCCGCGATCCGCGCGGTCCAGCGGGCGACCACGCCCGCCTGCGTCCCCGTGAGGTGCACGTGCCGCGCCGCCGAGACCGAGCGGGCGGCGAGGTCGAAGGCGGCTTCGGCGATCGCCCGCGTGCGTTCGGCGCCCGCCCACGGCCAGGTCACGACCCAGCGGCCGGCGTCGGTGGCCCGGTGGACCTCGACCGGACCGGCGTGCTCGCCATGGTCCGCCCGCAGCCGCCGGGTCCAGGCCACGATGTCCGCGACCGGGTCTGGCCAGTCCCGCGCCGGCACCGTGCGGGCGAGGTGGACCAGGGTCTCGTCGCCCTCCGTCCGCGACCCGTGCCAGGCGTGCGTCCGCCCGACGGCGACTTCGACCTTGACCACCGGCGAAAGCCGGTAGACGTTGGGTCCCTCGTACAGCCGAACCTCGATCAGTCGCACGCTCAGCCGAGCATACGCGAGCCCGCCGACCTCGACGGGCTGCCGTCGCGGCGTGCAGTCCTCGTGCGTGGGCGGCTTGCGGACTGCGCGGACACGGGCAGACGACGTAGGCTGCGGCCATGAGCCAACCAGCCAGCAGCCCCATCGACCGCCACCAGGTCGACGCCCTCACCGCCGCCATCGAGCGGATGCTGCCCGCCTATCTCGCCGACCTCGAGCGACTCGTCAACATCGACTGCGGCTCGTACACCAGGGCCGGCGTGGACGAGGTGGGCGCCTGGACGGCGGAACGGCTCCGCTCCCTGGGCGCCATGATCACCACCCACGCCAACGAGGAGGACCTGGGTGACACCGTGGTCGCGGAGATCGCGGGCGACGATCCCGACGGCCCGGCGCTCATGCTCATCGGCCACCTGGACACGGTGTTCGATCCGGGGACCGCGGCGGAGCGCCCGTTCGTGATCCGCGACGGCATCGCGAAAGGCCCTGGCGTGACGGACATGAAGAGCGGGCTGCTGGCCGGGCTGTACGCGATCGCGGCCCTTCAGCAGACCGGCGGCCTGCCGCTGGCGCGGCTGGTGTTCGTTGCCAACCCGGACGAGGAGATCGGGTCGCCCGTGTCCACGCCGCACATCCGGGCGCTCGCGCCAGGCGTGGACGCGTGCCTCGTGCTCGAGTGCGCTCGCGCGAACGGCGACATCGTGTCGTCGCGCAAGGGCAACCTCGGCCTCGTGATCACGGTCAACGGGCGCGCGGCGCACGCGGGCGTCGAGCCCGAGAAGGGTCGCAGCGCGATCCTCGAGGCGGCGCGGATCGTGACCCAGCTCCACGCGCTCAACGGCCGCTGGCCGGGCGTGACGGTCAACGTGGGGGTGATCGCCGGCGGCACGCGCCCCAACGTGGTCGCGGAGCGGTGCACGCT
>MGOE01000111.1:18458-21821 GCA_001797035.1 Chloroflexi bacterium RBG_16_72_14 | reverse complement strand
CCGCCTGCGAGCCGCGGACCGTGCCGGACGTGACGGTGGACATCGCCGAGGCAGGCCGCCACTGGCCGATGGAGAAGCTGGAGCGGTCCGGATGGCTGGTGGGGCACGCGATCGCGCTGGCGGGCGCGATGGGCTTCGAGCTGCGGGATGCGGCTACCGGCGGCGCCTCGGACGCCAACACGACGGCCGGGATGGGGGTGCCGACGATCGATGGCCTGGGTCCGATCGGTGGCCTGGACCACTCGCCCGGGGAGTACCTGGAGGTCGGGTCGATCGTGCCCCGGACGGCGCTGCTGGCGGCGCTGATCGCGGCCATCGGGCGGGACCCGGAGGTGCGTGCGTGGCGAGCGGAGCGCCTGACCCGGGCGGGGAGCGCGACCTCGTGAGCCGGCGCCACGTCCAGAGCGGCGGGCCGTGGGAGGCGGCGGCCGGCTACTCCCGGGCGCTCGCGGTCGGCGACGCCTGCTATGTGTCCGGCACGACGGACGCCGGCCCGGACGGCACCTCGCTCCACCCGGGCGACGCCGCAGGCCAGGCGCGGGCCTCGTGGGCCATCGTCGAAGGCGCCCTGACCGAGGCCGGCTTCACGCTCGATGACGTCGTCCGCACCCGGATGTACATCGTCGACCCGGACGACGCCCCCGCGGTGGCCGCCGTCCACGGCGAGGTTTTCAGGCACGTCCGCCCGGCCGCCACGCTGGTCGTCGTGGCGCGCCTGATGACCCCGAGCCTCCTCGTCGAGGTCGAGGCCGAGGCGTTGCGGGGATAAGGGCAGGCCTACCCCAGCCCCGCGAACCGCGCCAGCGCGACGACGGAGATCCCGGCCACGAGCCCGAGGAACAGGTTCCGGCGCCAGGCGACCAGCGCGAGGCAGGCGAGGACGCCCAGTGCCTCGATCCCGAGGTGGAGCGTGTTGGCGCCCTCGGCGGTGTCCTGGACGAAGGTCTCGGCGGCGGCGATCGAGGCGAGCACGGCCGGCCCGACGAGTCGCAGGTAGAGCAGGGCACGCGGCGGCAGCCGCTCGATCCCGGGAGCGAGCAGCGGCAGCGCCCGCGACGGGTAGGTGACCACCCCCATGAGCAGCGCGAGCACGACCAGCTCGTTGCTCATCGGCCGGCACCGTCGGGCTCGGGGTGTCGGTCGTCCGCGGCGGCGACGCCCACGGCCGCGCCCGCTCCGGCCGCCTCACCGGCACCCGCGTCGGCGATGGCGCCGTCGAGATCCACCGGCAGCCCGGTGAGGTCCGAGTCCGGCGCCATGCGGCGGCGACCCTCGGGTGCGGCCATCCCCGCCAGCGGTCCGATCAGGCCCCCGGCCACGATGCCGACCGCCGGCCCGAGAAGGAACGAAAGCACCACGCCGATCGCGCCGCCGGCCCCCGCCGCCACCAGTTCCCGTCGTCCCGTGACCAGACCCACGGCGAGGCCCGCCATCGCCGCCGGAAAGACGACGTCCAGGCCGAAGCGCGACGGATCGGGGATCGCGCCCCCCAGCAGCACCCCGGCCAGCGTTGCCAGGTTCCACGGGATGAACACCGCGACCACGGCGCCGATCCAGTACCCGGGCACGTCCGCCCGGCCGACGCGATGGAAGTGCGTCGCCGCGAGCGCGAACGCCTCGTCGGTCAGGACGTGCGCCATCGCTGCCCGCTGGCCGAACGGCTCGCGTCGCAGCCAGGGCGCGAGGCTCGCGCTGTACAGCAGATGGCGTGCGTTGAGGAAGAACGTGAGGACGAGGATCGGCAGCCAGGGTAGGCCCTGCGCGATGTACCCCACGGCGGCAAACTGGGCGGCGCCCGCGAAGGCGAACACGCTCATGGCGCTCGCCTCGATGGGCGAGTAGCCGGCGTTCCGCGCGGCCAGCCCGAACACGAAGCCGAACCCGATCGCGGACACGGCGATCCCCGCCGAGTCGAGGAGGAGCTGGCGGCGGGCCGCCCGGAGGTCGGGGACGGAGACGGCGCTCACGGCGCGGGCGGGACGCGGATCGTCCCTAGCGCAGGAACGTCTTCGCGCAGGTCCCGTCGCAGACCACGTACACGGCGTGCTTCTCGAGGGCGTACCCCGCCGCGTGCAGGAGGCCGGCGCAGCCCGGCGTGGGGCACTTCCAGACCCACCAGCGCTCGTTCTCGTCGAGGGGCGTGGTCTCGGCCCGCAGCTTGTCCGCCAGTCCCTCGCGGGCGGCGATCAGCGCGTCGACGCGCGCGGCGCGCTCGGCCGCGGTCTCGCTCGTGTACGGGTAGTTCTGGCCGACGTTCGAGGTCACGCGCCCCTCCGGTTGCACAAGGGACCGGCGGCAGATCGGTGTGAGCGCAGCCTGCCACCGGCGATCCCGAGGATACCATCCGGTCGGTCGCGGGCCGCCGGGCCCCCGCCCCGTCACGGACGTTGCAGACATGACCGCCGGGTCATGGTCGGCGTGTGACCGGCGCCGATTCGGTCGCTGGCGGGCCGGTTCGGCGCCATTGATGACCGCCCCTGAGTCATGCGCGGGTGGCTCAACCACCGCGGCGCCCGCCGAACATGACTCCTGGCTCATGTTGGGGCCCGAGCGTGGCGATGGGCCGCCCGCGAGCACCGATGGGGCGACGAGCGACAAGCAGCCCCTCAGCGGACGGCCGGCAGGCCGATGCTCCGTGGGTCGGTGGTGGCGGCCAGGGTGCCGCCCGCGGCGGGGCCGCCGTCAACCAGCTCGATCGCGTGCTCGTGACCGAGCGTGCCCACGTACTCCGCCCGCTCCAACTTGTGTCCGCGCGCCGCGAGCCCGTCCTCGACGCCCGGCGCCAGGTCGCCGTCGAACACGCCCGCCACCGGCGGCCCGAACCAGCCGTCGGGCTCCACCACGACCCGCGGCGCCGCCACGGCGGTCGCGATGTCGGCCCCGCCGTCGACCAGCGCCGACACGAGCTGCACGTGGATCTGCGGCTGGATGTCGCCGCCCATCGACCCGGCCACGACCCACGGCCGGCGCTCGCCGTGGCGGAACAGCATGCCCGGCAGCAGCGAGTGCGCGGTCCGGCGCCCGGGCTCCAGCACGTTGGGATGCGCCGGATCGAGCGAGAACGACGCCCCACGGTTCTGGAAGTGCACGCCGGTCTCCGGGTCCAGCACGCCCGACCCGAACCCGGCCGCGTTGGACTGGATCAGGCTCACGGCATTGCCGTCCGCGTCCACGACGGCGAGGTAGATCGTGCCGCCGACCAGCGTCCGGACCGGCGTCGGGACGAGGTCGGCGCGACCGGGGTCGATGCGCGCCGCCAGCTCCCCGGCGTGCCCGCGCGAGAGCAGCCGCTCCACCGGCACGTCGCGGAACGCCGGGTCGGCGAGGAACGCGTCACGATCGGCGAGCACGAGCTTGGCCGCC
>MGOE01000111.1:18126-18427 GCA_001797035.1 Chloroflexi bacterium RBG_16_72_14 | reverse complement strand
GCCGCGCCCGCCGAACCACGTCCCGGCCGGTGGCGAGAACCGCTCCAGGACGTTGAGCGCCTCGAGCGCCAGCAGGCCGCTGCTGTTCGGGGGATGCGTCGTGACCCGGACCCCGCGGTATGTCGTGGCGATCGGCGCTTCCCACGTGCTCGCGTGCCCGCGCAGGTCCGCCGCCGCGAACGGCGCCCCCGCGGCTGCCAGCCCGCGCGCCAGCCGCTCGCCCACGTCGCCGTCGTAGTAGGCATCGAAGCCGTCGCGCGCGAGTGTCGCCAGCGTGGCCGCCAGCGCCGGTAGCCGCACC
>MGOE01000111.1:17430-18019 GCA_001797035.1 Chloroflexi bacterium RBG_16_72_14 | reverse complement strand
CGCTGATGAGCCCGTCCCAGGCCGGGAACCCGGCCCCGGCCTGCTCGACCGCCGCACCGAGCACCGCCTCCCGCGACAGGCGCCCCCACCGGCGGTGGGCATCGGCCCACGAGCGGACGGCGCCCGGCACGGTGATCCCCTGCGGACCCCGGAGCGGGATCCGGTCCAGCCCGGCGTCCCGCAGACGCGCCGCCGATGCGCCCGCCGGTGCCCGCCCGGACCCGTTGAGCGCCACCTGCTCGCCGGCGGCCTCGTCCCAGACCAGCCAGAACGCGTCGCCGCCGATGCCGCAGCCGTTGGGCATCACCACGCCCAGCAGCGCGTTGGTCGCGATCGCCGCGTCCACGGCGTGGCCCCCGGCGGCCAGGGCGGCCAGGCCGGCGGCGGTCGCCAGGTGGTGCGGCGCGACCACCGCGCCCCGCGCCCCCCGCGCGAGTCGCGCCGGGACGAGGGCAGGGGAGCGGTCCGGGGCTCGACCGCCGCCGGGCTCAGCCATCGATCGGCTCGTCGGACAGCACGGCCGGCGTCGCCGGCCCGCCGACGTGATGCTCGTACCGCCGCAGGTGGGAGAGCGGCAGCAGCGCCACCC
>MGOE01000111.1:7330-17411 GCA_001797035.1 Chloroflexi bacterium RBG_16_72_14 | reverse complement strand
CAAAGATCCCGTCCAGCCCCGCCGTGTCCGCCGCCCAGCCCCCGACCAGGCTGCCGATGATCTGGCCCAGCCCCAGGAACACCGAGTACAGGCCCATGATCGCGCCGCGGTCGTCCGGGTACGCCTCGGTGACGTCGGCCAGCAGGCCGATCGCCGCCGGCGTCGCGCCCGCGAGCACGAACAGCCCGCCGGAGCCGAGGACCAGCAGCGGCACGAGCGCCACCAGCCCGGCGCTGATCGGGTGGTTGAGCGCGAGCCCGGCCGCCAGCATCACGCCGCCGCCCAGGATCCCGTACAGGATGATCGTGGTCCGGCGCAGGGTCTTGAACTTGCCGCCCCAGTAGAACAGGCCGGCGAAGAACAGCAGCCCGCCGATCCCCAGGCCGAGGCTGACCGAGATCTCGTCGAAGCCGCCCATCAGCCGCTGACCGGTGAACCGCGGGTCGGGCTCGCGGACCAGCTGGAACAGGGTCTGGCTGGTGTACAGGCCCAGGGTGGCGTTGATCGCGATCCAGGTCGGCGCCAGCAGCCAGACGTGGTTGCCGGACAGGATGCGCAGGTAACGTCGCAGCCCCTCGGCCGGGTCGTGCGCCGAGGCTGCCGGGGCCGGTTCCGCATGAGCGGGAACGCCGAACCGGTAGATCGAGAGCGAGACGGCGTACAGGACGGCGTTGGCGAGGAACGCGCTGGGCCCGAGGGCGAGGAACAGGGGGCCGGCGATGACGAACCCGGCCATCAGTCCGGCGAGCGTCGCCGCCTCGAACCGCGCCACCGCGCGGCCGCGGTGGAGCTCGTCGTCCGCCGTGGCGAACGCGATGAACCCGAGGATCGAGGGCACCGAGGCCGCCGTTGCGAGGCCCTCGAGGATGCGGGTCCCGCCCAGGATCGGCAGGCTGACGGTGAGCGCCGTGATCACCACCGCGATCGCGCCGAACACGGGGCCCACCTGCATGATCCGCCGGTGGCCGACCCGGTCCGAGAGGATCCCGAACAGCGGCGACCCGACGAGCTCGCTGGCGTAGAACAGCGCCCCGAACATCCCGACCACGAAGGCGCTCACGGGCTCGCCGCCGTAGCGCGGCAGGTTCGCCAGGTAGAACACCAGCATCCCGCCGGTGAGGCCCGTGGACAGGCGCAGCGTGAAGGTGCCGAACACGACGGCGAGCAGCGGGCGTTCCACTGCGACAAGCGTAGCGGGTCGGATGGCGCCCGGCCGGCGGTGCCGTATGAACGGGCCCGCGGGCCGTATGATCGCGGCCCAGGGGGCGTCCACCCAGCCGTGGACCCGAGGAGGAGCCCGACCGTGTCACGCGTCGCGATCGTCACCGACTCCGCGAGCGACCTGCCGCCCGACGTCGCTGCCCCGGCGGGCATCGTCGTGGTGCCACTCGTCGTGAGCTTTGGCGCGGACAGCTTCCGCCCCGGCGTCAGCCTGTCGACGGACGAGTTCTGGGCGCGGATGACGGCGCCCGACGCCCCGTTCCCGACCACGGCCGCCGCCGCCCCGGGTGACTTCCTGGGCGTGTTCCAGAAGGCCTTCGACGAGGGTGCCGAGGCGGTGGTCTGTGTCAACGTCTCGGGCTCCCTGTCCGGGACGCTCAAGGCGGCCGAGGTCGCCGCCGGGATGCTCCCCGACCGCGAGATCCACGTCGTGGACTCGCGGACGGCCTCGATGGGCGTCGGCATGCTGGCCCAGATCGCCGCCGAACTGGCGGCCGAGGGCGTATCCGGGGCCGAGATCGCCCGGGTGCTCGAGGCGCGCAAGGCGGACGTGGACCTGTTCGTCGCCCTCGACACGCTCGAGTACCTCAAGCGTGGCGGCCGGATCAGCGGCGCCCGGGCGGCGATCGGGACGATGCTCTCGATCAAGCCGATCATCACCGTCATCGACGGCGTCGTGGAGAACGCCGACCGTGTCCGCTCGCGGGCCAAGGCGCGCGAGCGCGTACTGGAGCTGCTGACGTCGAAGCCGCTGGAACGCGCGTCGCTGCTCCACACGACCAACGCCGATGTCGAGGAGTTCCGGGAGCGGTTCCTGGAGCGCTCGGGGCTCGACGCGTCCAGGGTCCAGGTGATGCTCGTCGGGCCGTCGGTGGGCCCACATCTCGGGCCCGGCTGCGTCGGCGCCGTGGTCATGTACCGCCACTGACGGACGGCGAGCGCCGCCCGCGAGGCGGTGTCCACCCCTGCCGCCCGACAGGGACGACGGGGTGACAGATTGGTTGCGGCACGGTGACGAAGGGCCCATGGTGAACGGGTCCCGGTGGCTATACTCGAAACCCGAAGGCGGCGCGCCCGTGCTCGTCGGTCAGGCCACGACCGACCCGTCTGCGCGCCCCGTGGGGTCGTCCGGGAGACGGCCCATCGATCGCGGACGGCGTCCACCGTCCCGCAGCGAGAGGATTCTCCGTTCATGACGACGGAACAGACAACGGCGCCGATCAACGCCTGGCATGTCGCCCAGCACCAGTTCGACCTCGCCGCCGAGATGCTCAACCTCGACCCCGGCCTCCGACGCGTCCTGCGTGAGCCCCGCCGCGAGCTCACGGTCCACTTCCCGGTCAAGATGGACGACGGGAGTGTCCAGGTCTTCACCGGCTACCGCGTCCAGCACAACCTCGGCCGCGGCCCCGCCAAGGGCGGCATCCGCTACCACCAGGACGTCACGATCGACGAGGTCAAGGCCCTCGCGATGTGGATGACCTGGAAGTGCGCGGTCGTCGCCATCCCCTACGGCGGAGGCAAGGGCGGCGTCATCGTCGACCCCAAGAAGCTGTCCAAGAAGGAGCTCGAGGGCCTCAGCCGCCGGTTCTTCACCGAGATCGAGGTCCTGGTCGGCCCCGAGCGCGACATCCCCGCGCCGGACGTCAACACCACGCCCCAGATCATGGCCTGGTTCATGGACACCTACTCCATGCACGTGGGCCACACGGTCCCGGGCGTCGTCACCGGCAAGCCGATCAGCCTGGGCGGCTCCGAGGGTCGCAATGAGGCCACCGCGCGCGGCTGCGTGTACACGATCGTCGAGGCCGCCGCCCACCTGGGCATGGACCTCAACACGGCGACGGTCGCGGTCCAGGGCTTCGGCAACGCCGGCAACATCGCGGCCACCCTCATGGTCGAGCAAGGCTCCAAGGTCGTCGCGGTGTCCGACTCACAGGGCGGCATCCGCAACGTGGCCGGCCTCGACATCGCTCGCGTCCTCCAGTGGAAGGCCGAGCACGGGACCGTGAAGGGCTTCCCGGGTGCCGAGGACATCACCAATGCCGAGGTCCTCGAGACCGAGTGCGACATCCTCATCCCGGCGGCCCTCGAGAACCAGATCACGGCGCGCAACGCGGGGAGCATCAAGGCACGGATCGTCGCCGAGGCCGCCAACGGCCCCACGACCCCCGAGGCCGACGAGATCCTCTTCGAGCGCGGCGTGTTCCTGATCCCGGACATCCTGTGCAACGCCGGCGGCGTGACCGTCAGCTACTTCGAGTGGGTCCAGGACCTCAACCGCGACCATTGGACCGAGACCGAGGTCAACGCGAAGCTCAAGACCATCATGGTCAAGGCCTTCCACGAGGTGCTCGCCCAGGCCCAGCAGCAGGGCGTGAACATGCGCACGGGCGCGTACCTCAACGCCGTCCAGCGCGTGGCCGACGCCACCGCGCTGCGAGGCCTGTACCCGTAAGCCGCCCGCCGGGCAACGCCCCGGCTGCGTGTTCGTCGAACGCTCGAACGGCCCGGGTTCGCCCGGGCCGTTCCGATGTACGCCACGCCCGCGCCGCGACGCCACACATCACCCGTGGGTAATGTTCGGCGGACCTGGACGCCTCGGTCGGCTCAGACATGACCCCGTGCTCATGCATGAGCCGGATTCCCGGGTCGCGGCACGATCGCGCCCGCCGAACATTACCGGTTGGTCATCTCTGCCAGGCGCCACGCCTGGTGTCGTCCCAGGGCCGCCACCCACGAGGTGGGACTCGTGCTGCCGGGTGCTAGAGTTCGCCGCATGCTCGACCACGAGGAGAAGTTCCTCTTCAAGGAGGAGATCCTCCACCTCGCCAACGCCCTCAACGACCCGGGCAGCCTCGACAACGTCGAGGACCTGCTGACCGACGTCATCACCAGCCCCCGGTTCGACTCCGAGGTGTTCACCCTCGAGCGAAGCCTGCAGGTGATGCTCGGCGCCCGCGCCGGGACGACGCTGGTCGGCCTGGTGACCGTGGCGCCCGAGGTGTTCGAGGAGGTCGCCGAGGTCCGGATCCCGCCCGAGGTCCACGAGCGCCTGGTGGCCTGGCGTGCCCGGTTCGGCCTGGCCATCGACAACGCGCTCAACTTCCTCAACAACCCCGACGGGATCCAGGGGCACAACTTCTCGACCCAGGTCGCGCACGTCGAGGAGCGACGCGTCCTCCAGGGGCGCCTGACGCTGGTGCGCTACAACAACGAGCCGCAGTTCTTCGTCGCGGACGCGGCCGTGTTCCTGGGGCTGGTGACGGACATCATGGAGCGCCTGGGCCCCCACCTCGAGCCCGACAGCGTGGACGAGGAGTCGCTCGTGCGGCTGCGCGAGGCGGTCCAGCTGATCGAGCGCCGCACGACGCCGCGCGGCTGAATCCTCCCGCCGATGGCTCGCAGCGCGTCGCGTCGGCCGTCCGAGGGCGGGTGGTGAGTCAGCGCTGAGGTTGCCGGTTCACCGATGCGCCACCTCTACCTCGCCGCGACCGGGCAGAACCGGGGCAAGACCACGGCCTCGCTGGGGTTGCTGGACGGCTTCCGACGGCGCGGCTTCCGGACCGGGTTCATGAAGCCCGTGGGCCAGCGGACCGTGATCGAGGACGGCACGCCGGCCGACGAGGATGCCGTCCTGATGCGGACGCTGTTCCAACTGCCGGAGCCGTACCCGGTGATGAGCCCGGTGCACATCCCGCGGGGGTTCACCAAGGCGTACATCGCGGGCGAGGTCGTGGAGGACCTTGGCGCCCGGATCGCCGCGGCGCATCGCCAGTTCGCGGGCCACGACGTGCTGCTGATCGAGGGCACCGGGCATGCCGGCGTCGGGGCGGTGGTGGGGCTGTCGAATGCAGCGGTGGCCGCGCTGCTCGGCGCGCCCGCGGTCATCGTGTCCGAGGGCGGGGTGGGCCGGCCGATCGACGAGATCGTGCTCAACGCTTCGCACTTCGCGGCGCACGGCGTGCCCGTGGCGGGGGCGATCGTCAACAAGGTCCGGGTGGGCGAGCAGCCGGGAATCGAGCGGACGCTGGAGCGCGGCCTCGCCCGGCACGGGATCCCGCTGCTGGGCGTCCTGCCGTACCGGCCGATCCTCTCCAACCCGACGCTGGGCATGATCCTCGAGGGCGTCCATGCCCGGGTGATCCAGGCCGGACCGGATCTCGACCGGGTGATCGACGGGGTCGCGATCGGGGCCATGGAGCCGCACCACATGCTCGACCACATCGGGCCGGGCACGCTGGTCATCGTTCCGGGTGACCGCGAGGACGCGATCCTCACGCTCACCAGCGCCCACCTCGCCGGGCGGCCGCGGTCCGCGCGCGCGGCGGGGCTCGGGGCACTCGTGGACGAGACGCCGGGCGCCGTGGAGGCCGGCCCCGAGGGCGCGGCGATCGGGATCGTGCTGACCGGCGGCTACGAGCCCCGCCCGCAGGTGATGGCCGCGATCCGGCACTCCGGGATGTTCGCGGCGATCGCGCCGGACGACACGTACACGGTCGCGTCCGAGGTGCACGACCTGCTGGTCAAGACCCATGCCGCCGATACCGGCAAGATCGAGCTGATCAAGGCGCTGGTGTGGGAGCACCTGCTGATCGACCGGTTCCTCGAAGCGGCCGCGGAGGCGCGGTCCACCTGAGCGGCGCCGGCGGCTCCCGCCTCACCGGTGCCGCGGCCGTCGCCCAGCGACCGATCCGCCCGTCGACCCCGGTCACCGCAGCTCAGCGAGGCGACACCCGCTCGTTGTCGATCAGCCGCACGCCCTCGATCCCCACGGCGAGCGACAGGAGCGCCCCGTTCGTGATCGTCGCCAGCTCCTCGAGCGTCTCCGGGTCCGCGACCGAGACGTAGTCCACGTCCGCGAGCGGCTCGGTCGCCAGCACGGCGAGCATCGCCTCGCGCACGGCGTGCGCATCCCGCCCGCCCGCGCGCACGTGCGAGCCGCCCGCGAGCAGCGCGCGCCGGAGCACGGGGGCGGCCGCGCGCCCGGCGGCTGACAGGCGCGCGTTGCGCGAGGACATCGCCAGGCCATCCGGGTCGCGCACCGTCTCGAGCGCCACGACCTCCGTCGGCAGCGCGAGGTCGAGGGCCATCCGCCGGATCACCCGCACCTGCTGGTAGTCCTTGAGCCCGAAGTAGGCCCGCTCCGCGCCGACCAGCGCGAACAGGATCGCGACCACCGTGGCGACGCCGTCGAAGTGCCCCGGCCGCGCCGCGCCCTCGAGCGGCCCCGCGACCGCGCCCACGGACACCACGGTGTCGAAGCCGGGCGGGTAGACCTCGTCCACGGTCGGCGCGAACACGAGGTCGACGCCGGCGGCCTCGCACATCGCGAGGTCCCGCGCCTCGTTGCGCGGGTACTTCGTGAAGTCCGCCGCCTGGCCGAACTGGCGGGGGTTGACGAAGATCGAGACGACGACGGTTGCGCTCTCGGCCCGGGCGCGCTCGACGAGCGACAGGTGCCCGGCATGGAGCCAGCCCATGGTGGGCACGAGACCGACCGGGCGGCGCGCGGCAGCCAGCGCGGCACGGAGCTCCGCGCGAGTCCGGACGACCTTCACGTGGTCTCGGCAACCGGATCGGCGACCCGCCCTCCGAGGGCTGAGGCGATGCGCCTGCGAGCCATCAGCCCGAGGATCAGAGGTCGCGGTCGAGCGGGATGCCGGCGAGATCGGCGACGCCCGCGGCCATCTCGGGCCGGTCCGCCTGCGAGCGACCGAGCACCTCGTCCAGCACCGCCTCGTCCATCAGCACCGTCTCGGCGTCGCCGGGGAACGTGCCGGCCTCGACGTCCGCCCGGTACCGGCTGACCGCATCGAGGATCGTCCCGCGCAGGTCCGCGTACCTGCGCGCGTGCTTCGGCGTCCAGTCCCCGAACCCGAGGGTGTCGTTGATCACCTGGATCTGCCCCGAGCAACCCGCGCCGGCGCCGATGCCGATCGTCGGGATACGCAGGCGCTCGGTGATCGCGGCCGCCAGCTGGCCCGGGACGAGCTCCAGCACGACCGAGAACGCGCCGGCCTCCTGGACGGCGAGGGCGTCCGCGAGGAGCTGGCGCGCCTGCTCGCGGGACTTGCCCTGGACCCGGACCTTGCCGATCGCGTTGATCGCCTGGGGCGTGAGGCCGATGTGGCCCATGACCGGGATCCCGGCCTTGACCAGCGCGTCGATCGACTTCGCGCTCCGGACGCCGCCCTCGATCTTGACCGCCTGGACGCCGCCCTCGCGCAGGAACCGGCCCGCGTTGGCGACCGCGTCATCCGGCGTGGCGTAGGACAGGAACGGCATGTCGGCCACGATCAGCGCACGCTTCGTGCCCCGGACCACGGCCTTCGTGTGGTGGAGCATCTCGTCCATCGTCACGCGCACCGTCGTGTCGTAGCCCAGCATCACCTGGGCCAGCGAGTCGCCCACGAGGATCAGCGGGATGCCCGCTTCGTCCACGAGCGCGGCGGTGGGGAAGTCGTAGGCGGTGATCGTCGCGATTCGCACGCCGTCGGCATACAGCCTGGCGATGTCGACGACCGACAGGCGGCGGACGGTCTCGGTCTGGGCGCTCATCGGTGGGCCTCCGTGGTGGTGCCGCCAGTGTGCGCGAGGGCGTCGCGTTCGTCCATCGCGGCCGCGACGCGGTCCAGCAGGCGATCTGCGACCTCGCGCTTGGTGAGCAGCGGCAGGTCCTCGCGAGAGCCGTCGGCGGCGAGGATGCTCACCCGGTTGGTGTCGGTGCCGAACCCGGAGCCCGGCTCCGAGACGTCATTGGCCACCAGCAGGTCCGCGCCCTTGCGGCGCAGCTTGTCGGGCGCACGCTCGAGGGAGCCGGTCTCGGCGGCGAACGCGACCAGGATCGGCCGGACCGCGGGGTCCAGCGCGCGCGCCAGCGCGGCGGTCTCGGCCAGGATGTCCTCGGTCGGCTCGAGGTCGAGGGTGAGCGAGCCGTCGCGGGTCAGCTTGGTGGTGGCGGCGGCCCTTGGCCGGAAGTCGGCGACTGCGGCGGCCATGACCAGGGCGTCGGCCGGCTGGTCGATCACGGCGCCGATCACGGCGTTGCGCATCGCCGCGGTGGATTCCGCGTGCACCACGCGGGCGCCGGCCGGGAGGGCGACCTCCACGCGTCCGGCGACGATCGTGACCCGGGCGCCCCGGGCGAGCGCCGCTTCGGCGATCGCCACCCCCATCCTGCCGGTGCTCCGGTTGCCGATGAACCGGACCGGGTCGATGGGCTCCGCGGTGCCGCCGGCGGACACGACGACGTGGCTGCCCTCGAGGTCCGCGTCCCGCACGGCCGGCGTCCGGGGCGGGCGCGCCGCGGCATCCGGCTGGCGGACCGGGCGGCCCTCCACGGCCGCGACGAGCGCGTCCACGATCAGCGGCAGCTCCGCGAGCCGCCCGATGCCGGACTGGCCGGACGCGAGCGACCCGATCTGGGGCGGGACCATCCGGTAGCCGAAGTCCCGCTCGAGGCGCCCGACGTTGGACTGCGTCGCCGGGTGCGTCCACATGTCGCCGTCCATCGCCGGCGCGAACACCACCGGCGCGGCGGTGGCGAGGCACGCCGCGACGACCGTGTCGCTCGCGATCCCGTTGGCCATCGCGCCCAGCCAGCGGGCGGTGGCCGGGGCGACGACGATCGCGTCCGCAGCGTCGGCGACCACGATGTGCCCGATCCGCTGGTCCGGGAGCAGGCCCAGGACGTCGGTCTCCACGGCGTGGCCGGACAGCGCGGCGAACGTCAGCGGGCCCACGAACTGCGCGGCGGCCGGGGTGAGCATCACGACGACCTCGGCGCCCTCGGCACGCAGGAGCCGCACCAGCTCCACCGCCTTGTACGCCGCGATGGAGCCGCACACGCCCAGGCCGACGAGGCGGCCGTCGAGGCGCCCCCCGGGGTGGCCCGCGGGCATCGGCGCCTTGACGGCCGGGCGGTCCCCCGGCCGGTCCGGGGTCATCGGGCGCTGCCCGCGAACGGCTCGCCGCCGGCGACCAGCTGGTGGACGATCGCGAGTCCCTTGAGCGTGAGATCCGGGTCGATGACGTCCACGCCCGCCACGTCGCGTGCCCAGGGCGCCGCGGACAGACCGCCGGTCAGGATCGCGCGCACGTCGCCCGGGGCGACGCCCGCGGTCTCCGCGAGCTCCGCGCGGACGCGGGCGAGCAGCCCGGACGCGAGGGCCTGGTAGCCGAACACGGTCCCGGCCTGCATCGCGCTCACGGTGTCCCTGCCGATGGCGCGGTCCGGGGTGGGCAGCTCGATCCGGGGCAGCTTGGCCGTGCGGGCGGCCAGCGCCTCAAGTCCGAGCTCGAGCCCGGGCGCGATCGCCCCGCCCACGTAGGCGCCGTCCGCGCTCACGCAGTCGAGCGTGGTGGCGGTCCCGAAGTCGACGACGACCGCCGGCGTCCCGTACAGGCGCGCGGCGGCGAGGGCGTTGACGATCCGGTCCGCGCCCACCTCGCCCGGCCGGTCCACGCGGACGGCGATCGGGACGCTACCGGCGTTCGCGACCAGGATCGGGATGCGGCGGCGAACGGCGACGGCCTCGATGGCCTCGGTCAGCACGGGCACCACGGACGCGACGGCCATCGCTGCGATGTCGGCGAGGCGGTGATCGTCGAGGGCGAGCAGCCCCTCGAGGGCGTGCTCCAGCTCGTCGGCCGTGGCGGCGCGGTGGGTGCCGGCGCGCCGGGTCGCGACGATCGCGCCGCCCTCCACGAGGCCGAGCGTGATGTTCGTGTTCCCGATGTCCACGGCGAGGAGCATGCGTCGATCATACGGCGGGCGATGGGTCCGCCCGGACCACGCCTGCGTCCCAGTTGGCCGGGCACCGCGGTGTCGCGTCCCGCCGGCTCGCCCCGCCGGCTC
>MGOE01000111.1:4885-7253 GCA_001797035.1 Chloroflexi bacterium RBG_16_72_14 | reverse complement strand
CGTACCTACGCACCGCGTCCTGGGCCGCCGGGCGGCCGCCCGGTCCGATCCGTGCATCAGGCCGTACGCATTCGCCGCCTGCGGGGCTGCGGCAGCATGGAGTGTCCGCCCGAATGCACACCCATGGCGAACGGGGTGCCGGAATGTACGTGCACATGCACACCGGGCCGGCAGCTGTCACGCCGGATGCACGCATCGGCCCGAGGACGGGGCAACCAGCGCCGCAACGGCGCCGCCCGGCCACGCCGGCGCCGGACGGGCACGATGCGACGGCTGTGCCTCCGATTCCTGCGAACTTCACCGTCCCGCAACCCGCCGGGTCGGCTAGCATCCGGGTGTCGGGCCGCCCCCGGGATGGCGGCACGGCGCGCCGCTCACCGCCCCTCGAGCCGCTGAGGTGGAAGCCCACGTGTCGAGCGAACCGCCGGCGAAGTTCTTCGTCAACCAGGGCCTCGTGACCAGCCGCACCGACGTCCAGCACCTCCTGCGCCCGATTCTCAAGCAGACCGTCTCGTACCGGTATCTCCGGGGCCGGGACCTGGTCGCGCACGGGACCGGCTGGGTGGAGCGGATCGTCGTCGACGAGCCCCAGATGTCGACCTACTTCACCCCGATCTCGATCACGATCAACGTGGACTCGTTCGAGCACCTCGAGTTCGAGACCCGCCCCGACCAGCTGCTCGTCTACACCCTGGTCCAGGGCGACGAGCGGGTGGTCATCGAGTTCGTGCCCGGTGTCGCCACCGACGACGAGGGACCAACTGCCCCCCGCCAGCTCGCGTTCGACACCAGCGGCTTCGTCCAGATGGAGCTCACCGGGCTCGACGTGACGGAGGAGTAGGCGAGGGAGCCCCTCCAGGCCGCTGAGGGAGGCGCCGGGCGGATCACCAGCCCCGGACCAGGCAGGGACCAGGCAGGGACCAGGCAGGAACCAGAGGGAGGATCGACCGAGCCGCATGGATGCGATCGCGCAGTACTTCAAGTTCGCTGAACGAGGGACGAACCTCACCACGGAGATCCGCGCGGGCCTGACCACGTTCATGGTCATGGCCTACATCATCTTCGTGAACCCGGGGATCCTGACCGCGGGATTCGGCGACGCCGATCCGGCGTTCAGCTTCGCGGCCCTGGCCGCCGCGACGGCGCTCATCGCCGGGATCATGACCATCGCCATGGGCGTGATCGGCAACTACCCGTTCGCCCTCGCCGCCGGCCTGGGCATCAACGGGATCGTCGCGTTCACCCTGATCGGCAAGGGCCTCACGCCCGCGGGTGCGATGGGTGTGATCGTCCTCGAGGGCCTCGTGATCACCGTCCTCGTGGCCGTCGGGCTGCGGGAGGCGATCATGAATGCCGTGCCGCTCGCGCTGAAGCGGGCCATCGGCGTCGGCATCGGCCTGTTCATCCTGTTCATCGGGTTTGCCAACGGCGGCCTGATCAAGGCCGGCAGTGGAACGCTGGTCACGATCGCGTTCCCGTCCACGCCCGGCCAGTTCGTGTTCCTGATCGGCCTGATCATCACGGTCGCGCTGTACGTCCTCAAGATCCGGGCGGCGCTGATCATCAGCATCCTGCTCACCACGCTCGTCGCGCTGGTGCCGCCGGTGCTCGGCATGGCGGCGGTAACCACGCTGCCGACGGCCGAGTCGTTCAGCCTCGCCCCCGACTTCTCGACCCTGGGCAAGTTCGACATCGCCGCGGTCTGGAACCTCGGGCTGCTCACGGCGGTGCTCACGATCTTCGCGATCATGCTCACCGACTTCTTCGACACGATGGGCACCGTCACCGGCGTAGCCGAGGAGGCTGGGCTGACGCGCGAGGACGGGTCCGTACCCAACATCGCCCGCGTCCTGGGCGTGGACTCGGTCGCGGCCTGGGTCGGCGGCCTGGCCGGCACCTCGTCCAACACCACCTACATCGAGAGCGCCGCTGGCGTCGCCGAGGGCGGCCGGACCGGGTTCGCATCGGTCGTCACCGGCGTCCTGTTCCTGCTCGCGATCTTCCTGTCGCCGATCGCGGGAATCGTGCCGGGCGTCGCGACCGCGCCGGCGCTCGTCCTCGTGGGCTACCTGATGTTCACGATCATCCGCGACATCCCGGTCGGCGAGATCGAGGACGGCATCCCCGCCCTGCTCACGATGATCCTCATGCCGCTGACCTACGACATCACGGTCGGCATCGGCGCCGGGTTCATCGCCTGGGCGCTCATCAAGCTCGTGCGCGGCAAGATGTCCGAGATCCATCCGCTGATGTGGATCGTGACCGCGGCCTTCGTCGTGTACTTCCTTCAGGACTGGCTGCTCACGTTCGGGGCGTCCACCCCGGCCGCCTGAGCCACCCACCTCGCTGAGCGCAGCCGGAGCGGCGG
>MGOE01000111.1:0-4870 GCA_001797035.1 Chloroflexi bacterium RBG_16_72_14 | reverse complement strand
CGCCGTTTCCGGGCTACCATCCAACCGATGTTCGACCGGACCGAGCTGCCCCAGGGGCCGCGCGTCATCTCCGCCCGGCTCCCCGGGTCCCGCTCCGTCTCGATCGCCGCGTACGTGCTCGCCGGCTCCCGGTCCGAGACGCCCGCGGAGGCCGGGGTCGCCCACTTCATGGAGCACCTCACGTTCAAGGGGACGACCGGCTACCCGTCGAGCCGCGCCATCTCCGAGGCCGTCGAGGGCGTCGGCGGGTCCGCCAACGCGGCGACCGACCGCGAGTCCACGGTGTACTGGGCGAGGGTCCCGCGGCGCGAGGCGGCGACCGCGATGACGGTGCTCGGCGAGTTGATCGTCCGGCCGCGGCTGACCGACACGGACATCGACCAGGAGCGGACCGTGATCGTGGAGGAGATCCGCTCCTATCTCGACGACCCGTCCGAGTACGCGCAGATGCTGATCCAGCAGGCGCTGTTCGGCGACGGCCCCCTGGGCCGCGAGATCTGCGGCGACGAGGACGGGATCCGGGCGCTGCCGTCGAAGGTGATCCACGACTTCTGGGGGACGACGTACCGGCCGGTGAACACGGTGGTGGCGGTGGCCGGCGACATCTCCCACGCCGAGGCCGTGGACCTGGCCACCGCCGCGTTCGGCACCGGGAACGGGCACCTGCCGGGGTTCGATCCCGCGCCCGCCCTGCCGGCCGGTCCGCAGGTGCTCACCGGCAAGCGGGACACGGCGCAGGCGCAGCTCTCGATCGCGGTCCCCGCGCTCCGGCGCGACCACCCGGACGCCTGGGGCCTGGCCGTGCTCAATGCCGTGCTGGGCGACGGGATGTCCAGCCGCCTGTTCCTCGGCCTGCGCGAGGAGAAGGGGCTCGCCTACGACGTGAGCTCCGGGATCGTGGAGTACGCGGACTCGGGGGCCCTGGAGATCTCCGCGGGCGTGGACCCAGCGCAGCTCCCGGCGGCGATCGAGGCGACCCTCGGGGAGCTGGAGCGGCTGGCGGCCGAGCCCGTCCCGGCGGACGAGCTGGCGAAGGCGAAGGCGTACCTGGGCGGTGGCCTCGAGCTCCGGATGGACGACACGCGTCACCTCGCGTCCTGGATCGGCGGGCAGGAGGCGCTCCACGACCGGGTGTACACGCTGGACGAGGCGCTCGAGGCGGTGGCGGGCGTGGGTGCCGACGACGTCCGCCGCCTGGCCGGCACGCTGTTCACGAACGAGGCACTCCGGATGGCGGTCGTCGCGCCGGGGCGGTACCTGCGCGGGCTCGACCGGCACCTGCGCCTCGGCCGATGACGCGGCCGGCGGGGTCCCGCGCACGGGGCGGATCGCGACCGCCCGTGACGACAGCGGAGCAGGACGCCGACGCGACGGCGACCAACACCGACACGCGACCGATCGACGCCGACGCACGTCCGACCGGCCTGCGGCTCGCCCGCCTGCACCTGCGCATGGGCGCCCTCGGGCTCGCGCGCGCGGAGCTGGAGGCGTTCGCCGGGCGCGGCACGCTCGACGAAGCGGCGCTGCTGGACCTCGCCGAGGTGCGCTGGCGAACGGGCGACCTGGCCGGGGCGGGGGAGGCGGCGGGCACGCTGCTCGAGCGTGGTCACGAGGACGTGCTCGCGCTGGTGATCGCCGCCGAGGCGATCGCCCATGAAGGACGTCCCGGCGAGGCCCGCCGCCTCGCCGGCCGGGCGCTCGCCCTCCTGGACGGTCCGCTCGATTCCCTGTTCGCGGGGATCCCGCGGAGTGGCGTGTGGCCGGAGGAGGCGCCCTCGGCTGCGGGTCCGTCCGAGTCGGGAGCGGCCGTGGCCGCCCGGTCGGGGCGCGCCGGCCACTCGATTCACGCGACCCACGCCGGTCACATCGCGATCCCTGGCACGACCGATCCCGATGCGCCGGCTACGACCGCGGCCGCCGAGGCGTTCGCTGGCGGCCGCGCGGCGCTCGGCGGCGGGGACCTGCACGCGGCCGCGCTCCGGCTGGGCGTCGCGCTGCGGCTGGAGCCCGCGTTCGCCGAGGCCGTGCTCGACGCGATCGGGGACCGGGCGGTGGACCCCGGCCTCGCGCTCTTCGCGGGCGACGCGCTCCGGCTCCTGGGGCGGGAGGCCGAGGCCCTGGCCGCCTTCGACCGCGCGCGCGGCCACCCGGCCGCCGACGCGCCCGGGACCGCCGCCACGACGGGGATCACGGGCGAGACGGGGAACGCGGGCGCGACCGGATCGCCGCCGGAGGCGTAGCCCGCGGGGCCTCGCCTCGCGCTACCCTGTGCTCCCGCGATGGGCGCGCCCCGGGATCGTTCGTCACCCCGGACGGCGATCCGCGCCGCGACCGGGAAGACCCAGGACACCACCCGCGACGCCGGCCCGGCCGTCGTCGCCCACAGCGAGAGGCCGACCCACCTCATGGCGGAACTGCAGCGAACCCTCCTCCTCGTCAAGCCCGACGGCGTCCAGCGCCAGCTCGTGGGCCGGGTCCTGACCCGGTTCGAGGAACGCGGCCTCAAGCTCGTCGGCCTCAAGCTCGTGTGGGTCGACAAGACCCTCGCCGAGCAGCATTACGCCGTCCACCGCGACAAGCCGTTCTTCCGCGGGCTCGTGGACTTCATCACGTCGGGCCCGTTGGTGGCCGCGGTGCTCGAGGGGCCGAATGCGATCGAGATCGTGCGCGCCATGAACGGTGCCACCCGCCCGCACGAGGCCGCCCCGGGCTCGATCCGCGGTGACTTTGCGGTCGAGACCGCGCAGAACCTCGTGCACGCCTCCGACAGCCCCGAGACGGCCGAGGCCGAGGTCGCCCTGTGGTTCCGGCCCGGCGAGCTGCTCGAATACGGGCGCGACATCGATCGCTGGGTGCTCGCCCCGGGCGAGTAGGTCAGTCCGAGGCAGGCCCGGAGACGATCGGCGCCGGCTCGCTCGCCGCGCCGCCGATGTCCAGCGCGCCCCACGACGTGAGCGCTGCGAGGATCGCCAGCGCCAGCACAGCCGCCGAGGTCAGCTCCGCGCGATCGCGCCGAAGGGCGGCCGCAAGGCGCTGTCCGAACGATGCGGCCGCGGCCCCCCGACGGAGGGCGAGCCGCCGGGTCGTGGCGCGTCCCGCGGTGGTGTCGGCGTCGCCACGCCCAGCGGGGGCCGCGGTGTCCCGAGCGGCATCCCCACCCATCGCCGCCGCCGAGCGCTCCAGCTCGACCGGCAGCGCCTCCTGGGGCCGTTGCCGGCGCATGATCCGTTCCGGGGCCGCCCGCGCGACGGGGCTCGATGGCGGCCCGGCCCCGATGGCCAGCAACCGCAGGTAGGCGGGCAGGGTCAGGAACCCGGCCACGACCAACACGGCGTCCCATGGCGCGCCGGCGGCCAGGCGAGCGAGGTCGCCACGCGCGCCGAACACGATCCAGCCCGGCAGTCCGAATGTGGCCACGACGGCGAGCAGCAGCCCGGCAGCCAGGATCGGCGCGCGCCGGATCCAGCCACGCAGGTCCGGCAGGCTGCGGGTCTCGAACCGCGCCTCGGCCACGGCCGCCCAGGCCGCGAGGGCCGTCTTGGAAGCGGCCAGCCCGACCAGCCAGACGCGCGTCGGACCCCACGCTGCGGGATCGAGCGCGGCCAGCCCGAGCAGCACGAGCCCGCCATCCGCGATCACGAGGTAGCCGACCGCGTGTCGCAGGTCATCCGCGAGGAACGCCGCCAGGGCCGCAGCCGCCAGCGACACGAGCGCGAACGCGACGATGATCGCCCGCTCACCGTCCAGCGGCAGCGCGAGCGGGGCCACGAGCCTGTCCAGGGCAGCCAGCCCGGCCACCGCGAGCGGCAGCGGCAGCCAGCCCAGCAGCAGCGGCGACGCGACGGGCGGTTCGACGTCGGTCAGGCGCGGCACCCGCAGGTGGAACGGGATGGCCCCCAGCCGCACCCCGACGGCGAGCACGATCCCCAGCGCAGCGAGCCCGAGGACCGCGCCAGCCTCGCCGCTCGCGCTCGCGGCCAGGGTGCCCGCCCCGTCGTCGAACCCGGCCGAACCCTCGCCCAGCGCCAGCGCCCCGGCGACCGGCGCGATGGCGATCGCCCCCAGCAGCAGCGCGCCCGTGCCCAGTGCCGCCCGCAGCTCGCGCGCGGCGGTGGGGATGGCCGACGGGCGCTCGGACGCCATGACGACCACCAGCGCGGAGAGCCCGGTGGCGGCGGCGGCCAGCACGCCGAGCGTCAGCGACGTGGCGCCGAGCGCGGTCGTGCCGCCGACGATGGCGGCCAGCGTCGCAGGCAGCAGCCCGCGCAGCGCCACGAGCCCGCCCAGCAGCCAGGCGACGACGACCACGAGCACGGAGTCGAGCGCCCACAGCGCCACGACCAGGCGCACGTAGTCCGTGGGCACGATGCGGCCGTCGAAGAAGGCGCCGGTCTGCGAGGCCGCGCTCGCGTCGCCGACCCGCCCCGCGTCCATCGCGAGGGCGAGCGCAAGCACCACCAGCAGCGCGAGCGCGCCTGCGACGGCCCCGAACCGGGCGGCGGCGCCCCCGCGCGCGCCACCCCACGCCGCGAGGCCCGCGCCGAGGCTCCCGACGGCGAGCAGGGTCGCCAGCGTCACCGCGCCGGCCTCAGCGGGTGGGCCTCGTCGACCGTCCGCGTCCTGACGGCGGTCTCGCGGGCGGACTGGGAGCGGACCTCGAGGTCGCCGTGGATGCGCAGCGACCGGCGTGCAACCGCGGCCACGACGGCGCTGGCGAGCGCGATCAGCAACCCGAAGGCGAGCTCGATGAGGTCGTCGGCACGCCCGACCAGCGCGCTCCGCAGGAGCTCGGTCGCGATCACCACGAGCAGCAGCCCGAGGCCCAGGCGGAGCACGTCACGGCCGACGGTGACGGGCCCGGCGGCCAGGG
>MGOE01000110.1:36615-36933 GCA_001797035.1 Chloroflexi bacterium RBG_16_72_14 | reverse complement strand
CCGAACTTCGCGATGAGTGAGCCCAGGAGCTCCGCGAGGCCGGCCTGATCGGCGATGCTGGCGTAGCCGTATGCGAGCTCCTCCATCACCGCGATGTAGTCGCGCACGGAGCCGCCGGCACCGAAGTGCTCCACCGGGAGCGTCACCCCGAACAGGCCCAGCTCGCCGAGCTGGCGGTAAATCTCGTCCGGGAAACGCTCGCTGGCGTCGAGATCCACGACCTTGGGCTTGATCTCATTGGCGACGAACGAGCGTACGGTGTCGACGAGAAGGGCGCGATCGGCGTCGTCGACGACTGGGGTGTAGGTCGTGGTCATG
>MGOE01000110.1:35697-36559 GCA_001797035.1 Chloroflexi bacterium RBG_16_72_14 | reverse complement strand
ACGCGCTGACGGAGCCCAACGCGGGCTCGGACCTCGGCGGGGTCGCGACGACCGCCGTCCACGTGGACGGGGGCTGGCGCCTGACCGGCGAGAAGATCTACATCCACAACGCACCCGTGGCCCACTTCGCCCTCGTCCTCGCGGTGACGGACAAGAGCAAGCGCAAGCGCGGGGGAATGTCGATGTTCCTCGTGGACATCGACGACACGCCGGGCGCCGCCCGCGCGTACCACGAGCACAAGATGGGCCAGCGGGCCTCACAAGTCGGCGGTTTCGTGTTCGAGGACGCGTTCGTCCCGGGCAGCGCCCTGCTCGGCGAGGAGGGAACGGGCTTCGGAGCGGTCCTGCAGGTGCTGGAGAAGGGCCGGCTGGGCATCGGCGCCCTGGCCAACGGGATCTCGCGAGCGGCGCTCGACACGGCAACGGAGCACGCCCGCAACCGCCGACAATTCGGACAGCGCATCGCCGACTTCCAGGCGATCGCGTTCACGCTCGCCGACATGGCCACCGACTACGAGGCGGCGCGTCAGCTCCTAGAGCACGGGGCCCGGCTGCTCGATGAAGGCCGTGACGCGAATGCAGCATGCTCGATGGCCAAGCTGTTCGCCTCCGAGGCCAGCATCCGCAACACCTCGCGGGCGGTCCAGGTGCTCGGCGGATCCGGCTACATCCGGGGCGTCGAGGCCGAGCGGCTCTACCGGGACGCCCGGATCACGACAATCTACGAGGGCACCAGCGAGGTGCAGCGGATCATCATCAGCCGAGCCGTGATCGGATAGCCCCGGCGCGCCATGTGGGTTGCCCTTCGCCGATGTAAGCGGTTACGTCGACCGCTGATCTCGCAGCCTCGCCACGAGCGGGA
>MGOE01000110.1:32859-35687 GCA_001797035.1 Chloroflexi bacterium RBG_16_72_14 | reverse complement strand
GCCGTAGCCTGCGAGAGCACGTGCACGAGCGTATCGAGACCCGCGGACGGCCCCAGTGACTTCCCGCGCAATGATTTCACAAACGGACCTTGACGACCGTCCTCCAACCGTGTAGAAAGCGCTTACTCGACTGCGTCGAGGAGGAGACCGCCCCCCAAGCCAGGGGAGGCGCGCGATGGGAGACCAGCGATGACGCGTACGACCCAGATCGCCCGAACCACTGGAGCGGCCTTGGCCGTCCTCCTGCTGGTCGCCGCCTGCAGCTCGGACGGCGGGGCAACGACGGCGCCGGCGACGGACGCGCCGTCGACTAATGCCAGTGCCCCGGCGGCGACGAGCGCCGGCGGCAGCGGTTGCGACCCGAAGGACATCAAGCTCGTGCAGTCCGGCCGTGGCCTGGAGAACGAGTACTACGTATCGGTCGACGCCGGCTCCAAGGCCTTTGCCGACTCGGTGGGGCTCCTCGACAACTACCAGTGGATCGCCAGCGACGGCGACTCCCAGAAGCAACTCAGCCAGATCACCTCGATTCTGGCCCAGAGCGGCGCCTGCACGGTCCTCAACGTCGATCCGAACGAGAGCGCCATCCTGCCGGCGATCCTCGACGCGGTCGTGGCGAACAATGCCTGGCTGACCGTCCAGTGGAACCGGCCCGAAGGCACGTCGCCGCAGGAGACCGGCCCCAACTGGGTCGCGTTCATGTCCGAGGACGGGTTCGTCCAGGGCCACGATACCGCCAAGGCCTTGTTCGAAGCCATGGGTGGCACGGGCGGGATCGTCGCCCTCCAGGGCATCCTGGACAACACCGTCGCCCAGAGCCGGTTCGCGGGCCTCCAGAAGGCGCTGGAGGAGTACCCTGACATCAAGCTCCTGGGCGACCAGACCGCCAAGTGGGACCGCACCGAGGGCCAGAACGTCATGCAGACGTTCCTCACCAAGTTCGGTGACGAAATCACCGGCGTGTGGGCCGGCAACGACGCCATGGGCCTAGGTGCCGTCGCAGCCAACGAGGCCGCCGGCAAGAAGATCCCGGTGAGCGGCATCGACGGGCTCGAGGAGAGCCTGAAGGCGATCGCCGCCGGCGACGGCAAATCGGGCTTCATCGCGACCACCCAGGCCAATGCGGCCAATCAGGGCGGCTTCGGCCTCGCGATTGCCTACGCCGCCGCCACGGGCGAGATCGACCCGACAACCGAGCCGGACGAGCACCGGGCGTTCTTCCTCAAGACGAACATCGTCACCAAGGCCAACGTGGCCGACATCCCGGCACCCGACGACACGAGCAAGATGGACTTCTCGGACATCTGGTCGGTCGTGGGCGCAGCCATCCCCTGAGCTGACCCTCGACAGGGCCCCGGAGCCTGCTCCGGGGCCCTTGCGCATCCCCCGCCTCACAGGTAACTCCGAGGGGCACCGAATGACCGCCATGGGCCTCCAGGTCCGAGCCCGCCGCATCCTCGGGCACGGGGCGATCCCCGTCCCGGCCCTGATCGCCCTGCTGGCCGTGTCGGGCGTGCTGACGATCCTCAACACCCGGTTCATGAGCGTCACGAACCTCCAGACGATCGTCGACCAAACCGCCATCCCGGCGGTGATCGTGGTCGGTCTCACGTTCGTCGTCCTCACGGGGAGCATCGACCTGTCCGTCGAGGGTGTCGTCGCGGTCGGGTCCATGGTCACGTCGCTGCTGGTGATGAACGACCGCAACGACCTTGCGCTCGGCGCGCTGGCCGTACCGGTCGCAGTGATCGTCGGCGGCGGCCTGGGGCTGGTCGCCGGCCTCGCAGTGACCCGGCTCCGCATCCCCTCGTTCCTCGCGACGATCGCAACGTGGTACATCGGGCGGGGTATCGCCGAACTCCTGTTCGGCGATAAGGCCAAGCCGCGAGTCCTGGACGAGGGGTTCATCGCCTGGTCGCATCCGCTGTTCCTCGGCTTCTCAGGCCTCGTCTGGCTTGCGATCGTCGTCGTGCTGTTCGGCCTCCTCCTTCAGCAGTTCGCCCGTTTCGGGCGATACGCCTACGCGATCGGTGGCAGCGAGGAGACGACGAAGCTATCCGGGATCCCGGTCCGGCGCTACCGCCTGGGGGCCTTCATCTTCAGCAGCCTGTGCTTCGCGCTCGCGGGCGCGATGGTCACGGCGCGGACGGGGGTGGGTGCCGTGGCGGCCGGCGATGGCCAGCTGTTCCTCGCCGTGTCGGGCGTCGTCATCGGCGGCACGCTGCTGATCGGGGGTCGCGGCGGCGTCCTCCACTCGGTCGTCGGGGTGCTGATCATGGTCGTGATCGCCAACGGCATGATCCTCGCAGACGTCAGCCCGTACTGGCAGCAGGTTGTGCAGGGTGCTGTGGTTCTGGTGGCGGTCATCGCCACCGTCTGGCGCCAGCGCGCACGACTGCGAGTGATCCTGTGAGCGAGACCGTCTTCGCCCTTGACAACATCACGAAGGACTACGGAGCCGTCCGCGCCCTGGACAGCGTCTCGATCCGGATCGACCGGCACGAGGTCGTGGGCCTCGTAGGTGAGAACGGCGCCGGCAAGTCCACGCTGCTCAAACTCCTGTCGGGCAACGTTCGCCCCGACAGGGGGTCGATCACCCTCCGCGGAGCCTCCGTCAGGCTGCGCGGCGTCGCCGACGCCATGCACCACGGTGTGGCGATGGTCCACCAAGAGCAGTCGCTGCTGCCGAACGTCTCGGTCGCGGAGAACGTCCTGCTCGGCAACGAGGGTGACGCGGTCAAGGCAGGCCTGTACCGGTGGGGCCGGCTCCGGGCACGGGCCCAGCAGGAACTGGACGCGATCGGCAGCCCGGTCAACGCCGCGGCGCC
>MGOE01000110.1:26631-32850 GCA_001797035.1 Chloroflexi bacterium RBG_16_72_14 | reverse complement strand
TCGTTCGCCCGCCGCCAGATGGTCGAGGTCGCCAAGGCGCTCGCGACCGGCCTGGCGGCCGGCGGCGAGCCGGTCCTCCTCCTCGACGAGCCGACCTCCGTGCTGGAGCAGCAGGACATCGCCACGCTGTTCGAGGTGATCCACCGGCTGCGATCGCAGTCGTCGGTCGTGTTCGTGTCCCACCGCCTTGAAGAGGTCCTCGAGATCTGCGACCGCATCTACGTCCTGCGCGACGGCCAGGTCGTCGCCGAGCGGATCCCCGCCGAGGTGAACGTCTCGGAGATCTTCCGGCTGATGGTCGGCCGGGAGCTCACGAGCACCTACTTCCGTGAGGATCTGCAGGAGGCCCCGTCCCAGGGGGTGCGCTTCCGCCTGGAAGGTGCGTCCGGGTCGGGCTTCCATGACATCAGCCTCGCCGTCCGTGCCGGCGAGGTCGTGAGCGTCATGGGCGTCCAGGAGTCTGGGCGCGATGCCGTCGGCCGGGCGATCTTCGGCGCCCAACCCCTCGCCGGCGGCACCATGACGCTCGACGGCCGGCAGGTCCGCTTCACGACGCCGGCCGACGCGGTCAGGGCCGGGGTCGGCTACGTGCCGAGCGAGCGCAAGGTGGATGGCGCCCTGCTCGGGATGACGATTGCCGAGAACATGACGCTCGCCCACATGAAGCAGGTCACAACCGCAGGTGTGCTGAACCCACGGCGGCAGGCCGAGCTCGTCAACCAGTGGATCGAGAAGCTTCGGATCAAGACCCCGAACTCAGGCGTGTACATGCGTAATCTGAGCGGCGGTAATCAACAGAAGGTCGTGCTCGCCAAGTGGCTCATCGACGATCGCCTGCGGTTCCTCGTCCTGGACACCCCGACCCGGGGGCTCGACGTGGGCGCAAAGGCGGACCTCTACGCGCTCATTCGCGAGCTCGCATCGTCCGGGCTGGCGGTGCTGCTCCTGGCGGATTCCCTCGAGGAGGGCATCTACATGAGCCACCGCGTCATCACGATGAAGGACGGGCGCATCACCGGGGAGTTCGAGTCCGCCGCAGGTTCCCGCCCGTCCCGGGCGCAGGTTGTGGAGAGGATGGTCTGATGGAACCCCAGCCCACCCCCGGCCCCACGACGCCTGGCACGCCCGAACCGGCACCCGGCGCCGCTGCCGAAACCACATCCCCCACCGTTCCGGAACCGTCCCCCAGGACCGCGCACCAGCTCGCGCAGCCCCGCTCGCCACGGACCATCGTCGAGCGCGTGTGGCGGCCACTCGAGCGTCGCGGCCTGGCCTCGCTGGTCGTGCTTACCGTGCTGGTTGTGGTGCTCACCATCGCGGACTCCGGCTTCTTGTCCGCCAAGAGCGTTGTCTCGCTGCTGGACCAGACGGCGGTGCTGCTGCTACTGGCGCTGGCCCAGGGAATTGTGATCCTGATGGGCCGGATCGACCTGGCGAACGCCGCCCTCGCGTCCTTGTTCACGGTGATCCTCGCGCTGCTGATGCCGGACCTGGGGGTGGCCTCGGTCGTGCTGATCCTCGTCCTCGGGGTCGTCGTCGGGGCGACCCAGGGCTTCATCCACGTGTTCTTCCAGGTCCCGTCCTTCGTCGTCACTCTGGGGACGCTGGGCATCATGTCTGGCGCGGCCCTGATCCTTTCCGGAGCCTCGACCATCCTCGTAGAGGAGAACCGTGAGGTCCTGGCCTGGATCTACGACACGCCGCTGGGGCTGCCGATGGCGTTCATCCTCGCCGTCGCCGCCGCCGTGATCCTTATGGCGGCGTTCGCCATCCTCCCGTGGGGCCGGTCCGTCCGGGCCGTGGGACTCAACCAGCGGGCCGCGGCCTACAGCGGGATCCGGACCGACGCCGTCGTGGTCAGTGGCTTTGCCGTCGCGGGCCTGTTCGTGGCGCTGGCCGCCATCTGGCTGCTGGGACAGCTGGGAACCTCCTCGCCGCGCATCGCCAACACGTTCCTGTTGCCCGGCATCGCGGCCGTGATCGTGGGCGGGACGTCGATCGCGGGTGGGGTCGGGGGCCCCGGCCGGATCGTGTCCGGCGCACTCATCATCTCCGTGCTCCGTATCGGCCTCGACATCATCCATGTCTCGTCGGCCTTCCAACCGATCCTGTATGGGATCGTCGTGATCGTAGCGATCGCCATCACGGTCGACCGCCAGCGGGTCACCACGGTCACCTGAGAGCCGCCCCTCGAACACGGATCACATCGAGGGAGAAAGGACCCAGCACATGACGACCACGATCGGGATCCCGGAGGCCTCCACCGTCGCGCCGAGGGTCTACGGGCAGTTCATCGACGGAATGATGACGGAGCCGAGCGGGGACTTCATCGACCGCTACGCCCCGGGCACGGGGCGACTGGTGGCACGCTACAGCAACGGCACGGTCGCCGATATCGAGCGAGCGATCGCGGCGGCGAGGCGAGCGTTCGACGAGGGTCCCTGGCCGCACCTGTCGGGCATGGAGCGCGCCCGGGCGCTGCTTCGCGTCGCCGAGGCCATGCGCGACAACAAGGAGCACCTGGCCCGCATCGAGGCCGAGGAAGTCGGCAAGCCGATCCGCATGGCGCGCGGCGACGTCGACGGCAGCGCAGGCCTGTTCGAGTTCGCCGCCGCGATGGCAATGGCGATGCACGGCGACGTGCACACGACGACGCTCGGTGACGACTTCACGGCGCTCGTGGCCCGGGAACCGGCGGGGGTCGCCGGCCTGGTCACGCCCTGGAACTTCCCGCTGCTCCTGCTCGCCCAGAAGCTGCCGTTCGCCATCGGCGCAGGCTGCACGACGGTCGCCAAGCCGGCCTCCGTCACGGCCGGCACGACGCTGGAGATGGGCCGGCTGCTCAACGAGGCCGGCGTCCCGGCTGGCGTCTATAACGTCGTGACCGGCGGCGGGGGTACCGTGGGCCGCATCCTGACCGAGAGCCATGACGTGGACATGATCTCGTTCACCGGCAGCACCGAGGTGGGACGCCTGGTGATCGAGGCATCCAAGGGCAACCTGAAGCGCGTCTCGATGGAGCTCGGCGGCAAGTCCGCGAACATTGTGTTCGACGACGCCGACCTCCAGGATGCCATCGACGGCGTCATGTTCGGGATCTACTTCAACACCGGTGAGTGCTGCGTCTCCGGGTCCCGTCTGCTCGTCCAGGAGTCCATCGCGGACACGTTCCTGGACGCCCTGGTGGACCGGGTTCGCCGTCTCCGGGTCGGCCAGCCGCTCGACGACGATGCCGAGCTCGGCGCCATCGTGCATGCCGAGCACATGGGAAAGATCCTGGAGTATGTGGACGTCGCCCGCCAGGACGGGTTTCGGATCCTCACCGGGGGCGATCGCCTCACGGGTGGCATCTACGACGGCGGACTGTTCCTCGCTCCGACCATCATCGACGACGTGCAGCCGACGTCGCGCGTGTTCCAGGAGGAGATCTTCGGCCCGGTCCTGGCGGTGACCCGCTTCCGGGACACCGACGACGCCATCCGCCTCGCCAACGACGTGGAGTACGGGCTCGCCAACTCCGTCTGGACGAAGAACATCGACCGGGCACTGCAGGTGGCCCGGTCGGTCCGGAGCGGCACGGTTTGGGTCAACACGACGATCGACGGGGCACCCCAGCTGCCGGGCGGGGGCATCCGCGCGAGCGGCTTCGGCCGGGAGATGGGCCAGGCCGGCTTCGACGAGTTCACCCAGCTCAAGACGATCCAGATTCGCTCGGGCAAGCGGAGCCCGTACTTCAAGGGCTGATGCACTCGGCGCGCCGCCTGCGAGCGACTCCTCCGGTTCGCAGGCGGCCGCCGCTCTCTGCTACGCGGCCGGGCCCGTCGCGAGGTCCCGGACCTCCAGCCAATCGACCTCGGCTGGCCTCGCGAGCAGCGCGCCTCGCGCGTCCAAGAAGGCCCCGACATGCGGCTGCGCCTCGTGCGCGCGGAAGGCCGCCTCGTCGCGGTACACCTCGAGCAGGATGCGGATCGCCGGGCGTGCCGGGTCCGCGGTCAGCGCGTACACGAGCGTCCCAGGCTCAAGCGCACGAATCCCATCTAGAGTTGTCCTCATCAGCTCGTCGAAGGCGGCCTCGTGGCTCGGCGCCAGCTCCAAATGCACGACGAGCGCGATCACGACGAACCAAGGAACGCGTCGAGGTGGTGCACGACGAACGCGTGGTCGAGCAGCTGCGCCAGGCCCGACACGGCCACGCTGCCGACGAACCCGACGTGCTCCACGCGGATCGGAAACGCGCCGCCGAACGCGGCGTACCGGTCGCCCGGCAGCCGGTGCTTGGCGTCGAAGTCCACGCCGTCGCGCTCGTGGGTGATCCGAACGCGCAGCGAGCTCTGCTCGAACAGATGCACCACGCGGGCCTTGCGGGTGGCCCAGTCGTCGAACAGCGACGTGCTGCCCGGCGCCGCGGCGGCGAACACGAGCCGCTCCCCGATCCGGATCTGGATCGCTAGGGGCAGCTCATCCTCGACCGCGGCGTCGTACATGCGTCGCCCCAGCGAGTGGAGCGCCGCAAGGTCGGCGGCCGGCAACACGAGCCTGCGCTCCTCGTACTCCAGATCCTCGATGGCCGGTCCGTCGCGGTCCGGAACTTGCTGCTCGCTCACGCTGGCCTCCCTAGTAACCGCTTTCTCACAGTCCATGTCCATTCTAGCCGCCTAGGCCCTTGACCGCATGGATTCTCGCTCTACAATGACACCAGAACTCCAGATTGCCTCTCGCCCATGCGAGGGTCGCGAGCTAGAAAGCGCTTCCAGACGAGGTCCCAAGGCATGGCTGTGGACGACAGGCGCCCCTTCGGTCGCGTCGGCTTCCCGGTGTCGGTCGCCGGGTACGGCGGTGCTCCGATCGGGAATCTCTTCCGGCCCATCCCGGAGGATAGGGCCCAAGCGCTCGTCGCCGACGCATGGGACTCGGGGATCCGGTACTTCGACACCGCCCCGCTCTACGGCCACGGGCTCAGCGAGCACCGGCTCGGCCACGGCCTGCTCCACCGGCCGCGCTCCGAGTACGTGCTGGCCACGAAGGTCGGGCGGCGCCTGTATCCGCAGGAGCGAGGGACCTTCGACAGCGGGGCGTGGGTCGACGTCGCGCCGTTCCGATCCGAGTTCGAGTACGGCTACGACGCGGTGCTCCGGGAGGTCGAGGACAGCCTCCAGCGGATGTGCACCGACCGCTTGGACATCCTGTTCATCCACGACTGCGACGTCTACACTCACGGGCCCGCGGACCAGCCGGCCAGGTTCCGCGAGGCCATGGCGGGAGCCTACCCGGCGCTCGCCCGCCTGCGCGACGAGGGCGTCGTCAAGGCCATCGGCATCGGCGTCAACGAGGCGGATGTCTGTTACGCCGCGATCCAGGAGGCAGACCTCGACTGCATCCTCCTCGCGGGCCGCTACACGCTGCTCGAGCAGGAGCCGCTCGACGACCTGATGCCCGCCTGCGAGGAGCGGGGCATCGCTGTCGTGCTCGGTGGCGTGTTCAACAGCGGCGTACTGGCCACTGGGCCGGTCGAGGGTGCCAAGTTCAACTACGGGCCTGCGCCGGCCCACATCCTCGACCGCGTCCGCGCCATTCAGGCGGTCTGCGACCGCCACGGCGTTCCCCTGCCGGCCGCGGCCGTCCAATTCGCCGCCGCTCATCCGGCGGTGGCGACGGTCTGCCTGGGCGCGCGGACGCTCGAACAGCAGCGCCGCAACGCCGAGAACTTCGCGTTCGACATCCCCGACGCGCTATGGGACGAGCTGCGCGACACCGGGCTCATCCGCTACGACGCGCCCGCGCCGTCGCGAGCCTAGGCGCACGACGCGGTCGGCCGCGACCAGGGCTCCCCACCGACGCGACTCCAGGAGGTCTTCGCCGCCGTGCGCATCATCGTCCTGACCAAGCCCGTGCCGGACACGACCGGGCAAGAGCGCCTGGGGCCGGACGGGCGCGTGGACCGGGCCGGCTTGCCGGCCGTCGTAAACGGCAACGACGAATACGCGGTCGAGGCTGCGCTCAAACTCGTCGAGGCGAGCCCCGATGGCGGCGAGGTCTTGCTCCTGGCCATGGCACCGGCAGGCTCGCAGGACACGCTCCGCAAGGCACTCGCCATGGGGGCGGCCCGTGCCGTCCTCGTGACGGACCCGGTCCTCGAGGGCTCCTGCGCGCTGTCAACGACACGGGTCCTGGCGGCCGCGCTGCGCGAGCTGGAGTTCGATCTCGTGCTCGCCGGCGCAG
>MGOE01000110.1:25662-26620 GCA_001797035.1 Chloroflexi bacterium RBG_16_72_14 | reverse complement strand
GGGATCGTGGCCGCAGGCATCGCCACGCTGCTCGGTCTCCCCTACCTCTCGTACGCCGCCTCGATCGAGCCGTCCGAAGGACGGGTCCGGGTGCGGCGGATCACCGCCGCGGGCTACGACCTCATCGAGGCACCGATGCCGGCGCTGATCGCGGCTACGCAGGCGCTCGGCGAGCCGCGATATCCCTCGCTCAGGGGAATCATGGGTGCCAGGGCCAAGCCCGTGGCAACGCGTTCCGTCGCTGACCTCCGGCTCGGCGACGTGGCTGTGGGGGGCGCCGTGGCGACGTCACGCCTCACGGGTACGCGCGTACCCCCGGCACGGGGCACGGCGCGGGTCGTGCAGGCACCACCGCTCGAGGCTGCCCGCGAGGTGGTCGCATTCCTCGAAGAGCGGAGGCTCATCTGATGGCAGGGGCGATATGGGTCATCGGCGAGGCGAAGGGGGACGGCCTGATGCGGGTGAGCGCGGAGGTCGCGACCCTCGCCCGGTCGCTCGGCGAAGCATCGGGGCGCGACGTCGCTGGCATCGTCGCCGGCGCGACGCCGGAGGCCCTCGCGGGCGAGCTGGCCCTCTACCTCCCCCGCGTCTTGGCCGTCGACGTTCCAGCGGCAGCCGGCACGGTGACGGCGGCGGCGGTCGCCCCGGCCATCGTGGAGCTCGTCGGACGAGAGCAACCGGCGTATCTGCTGCTCGGCGCGACGTCGGACGGCCGCGATCTCGCTGGCACGCTGAGCGCGCTGCTGGGCTGGGGTGTGCTCGTGAACGCGGGCTCGATCGCGTGGTCGGACGGGCGCCCGGCCGTCGAGATGGCCGCCTTCGGCGGCCGCCTCCTGACCACGAGTGAGCTGGTTCAGGAACGCGGGATCGTCACCGTGCGGCCGAACAGCGTCACCGCTGAGGCGCTTGCCGCAACGGGAGCAGTCGAGCCCGTGGACGGCTCGGGCGCGACGCCCCT
>MGOE01000110.1:25039-25650 GCA_001797035.1 Chloroflexi bacterium RBG_16_72_14 | reverse complement strand
GGTCACGGACCGGGTCGTCGCCACCTCGACCGCCGTCCCGATCGAGGACGCCCAGGTCATCGTGGCCGGTGGACGCGGCATCGGCAGCCGCGAAGGATTCGCGGTACTGGAGGAGCTCGCCGCCGTGTTGGGCGGCTCCGTCGGTGCGACGCGAGCGGCCGTGGATGCGGGCTGGATCGACTTCAGCCAGCAGATCGGCCAGACCGGCAAGACCGTCAAGCCGCACCTGTACATTGCGCTGGGAATCTCGGGGGCGATCCAGCACACGGTGGGCATCACGGGCGCGGAGGCCGTCGTCGCGGTGAACCGCGACGTCGAGGCGCCGATCGTGGAGTTCGCGGACCTGGTCGTCGTCGGAGACCTGTTCCAGGTTGCGCCGGCCATCATCGCCGAGCTCAAGGCGCGCGCCGGCTGACCGCTGACGCGGGATCCCCGGAGGAGCCTGATGACCGAGTCGATCGCGCGGATCCCATTCTGGCCGCTCCTGGTCCCCGTGTTCTGGGGCGCGGTGGCGGTGTTCGGACTCGAGATGGCGCGCCACCTGCGGGTGTTTGGCGCCGTGCGCCCGGCCCGCCCGTTCGCCGACATGCCCCGCCGGACGGCGGCGCTCG
>MGOE01000110.1:24646-24921 GCA_001797035.1 Chloroflexi bacterium RBG_16_72_14 | reverse complement strand
GGCCTCCTCGAGGCCGTCGTCTCGATCCCGTTCGACGGCGCGCTTTGGGGGCTGCTGCTTCTCGCGCGCAACCTGGCTGCGGTGCCCGCTCTCGCCGCCCTCGTCTACGCCCTCGCCCGCCGGCTCGTGCTCCGCCCGGCGCGCCTCACACTGAGCCGCTCGGGGGTGGTCATCTTGCTCCTCATCGGGGGCATCATCGCGGCCGAGCTGCTGGCACTCACGTTCGAGGCTGCGCGCTTCGGGCCGGTGGCTGGCGCGGTCGTCACCAGCGCCGC
>MGOE01000110.1:23444-24605 GCA_001797035.1 Chloroflexi bacterium RBG_16_72_14 | reverse complement strand
CCCGGCGGTCCTCGCAGCCGCCTTCGGGCTCGCCTTCTGGGCCCACATCGCCTGCGTGTGCACCTTCCTGGTGTGGCTGCCGGCGACCAAGCACCTCCACGTCGTCACCAGCTTCTTCAACGTCTACCTGCGCAAGCTCGAGCCGAGGGGCACGCTGCCGGCCATGGACCTCGAGGCCGCCGACGCGACGTTCGGGCTGCGGACCCTGGCCGACCTGTCGTGGAAGGACGTCCTCGACGGCCTGACCTGCACCGAGTGCGGCCGCTGCCAGGACGCCTGCCCGGCGCACGCGACCGGCAAGCCCCTAGACCCCAAGGCGTTCGTGATGGGCATCCGGGAGCTTACCGGCGAGGCGGAGGCGGGCATCCACCTCATCCCCAACTGGCCCGGCGTGCGGGCGTCTGCGCAGGCCCACGACGATGGCATGAGCCCCGAGCGGGTCGCGATCCCGCTCGTCGACCGCGCCATCAGCTACGACGCGGTGTGGGACTGCGTGACCTGCGGCGCCTGCCTGGAGGCGTGCCCGGTACTCATCGAGCACGTGGACAAGATCGTGGGCATCCGGCGCAACCTCGTGCTCGAGGAGAGCCGCTTCCCGGCCGAGGTCACGGCGGCCTTTCGGGGCATGGAGAGCGTCGCCAACCCGTGGGGCCAGCCGCCTTCGGCGCGCCTGGACTGGGCGAGGGGGCTGCCATTCGAGGTGCTCGTGGCGGCCGACGTCGCGCGAGACGGGCGCCTGGCCGAGCTCGACGTCCTCTACTGGGTCGGCTGCGCCGCCGCGTTCGACGACCGCAACCGCCGGGTCGCCCGGGCGTTCGTGACCTGTCTTGATGCCGCCGGCGTCCGGTTCGCGGTCCTGGGTCAGGAGGAGGCGTGCACCGGCGACCCCGCGAGGCGGATGGGCAACGAATACGTGTTCCAGCTGCTCGCCGCGCAGAACGTCGCCACGCTCGCCCGGTACGGGCCGCCGCGGATCGTGACGGCGTGCCCTCACTGCTTCAACACGCTCGCTCACGAGTACGCCTGGCTGGGCGGCGTCTACGACGTCGTCCACCACAGCGCGTTCCTCGCCGCGCTGCTCGCCGCCGGGCGCCTCTCTACCCTCGTCCCCGACGCGGGCGCCCGGTCGGTCACGTTCCACGACTCGTGCTACCTCGCCCG
>MGOE01000110.1:16579-23323 GCA_001797035.1 Chloroflexi bacterium RBG_16_72_14 | reverse complement strand
TGTGGATGGAGGAGACGCGGGGCACCCGGATCAACGAGGCGCGGGCCGCCCAGGCGCTCGAGACCGGGGCCTCGACGGTGGCCACCGCGTGCCCCTTCTGCGTGGTCATGCTGCGCGACGGCCTAGCCTCGGCGGCGCCCGACGCCGGGGGGTCCGGCGTGACCACTCTCGACATCGCGGAGATCCTAGCCGAGGTCGCCGCCCCGGGCCCGACAATCGCCCTCGGTGGCCGCCGGCCCGGCCGGGAGCTGCCGGTCGTGTCCGCCTGAGGGAGCGTCGCAACCCGGTCCCGTTGCGCCCCGGTGGGACGATGCTGCGGATCGTGGCCGCCGCGGACGGGCTCAGGCAGGTCGCTCGAACCCCTCTGCCGGCCAGGGCTCGCAGCGCAGCGGCCGGTCCTCGCGGTAGCCCAGCGCATAGTCGGCCTGGATCAGCGTGTGCAGCTGGCTCGTGCCCTCGTAGATGACCGCGGCCTTCGCGTTGCGCAGGTAGCGCTCGACCGGGAATTCGTTGCTGTACCCGCTCGCGCCGTGGATCTGGATCGCGTCCAGGGCCGCCTGCACCGAGTGCTCCGTCGCGTGCCACTTGGCCACCGACGTCTCGCGGGTGTTGCGGAGCCCGCGGTTCTTGAGCCAGCCAGCGTGGAACACCAGCAGCCGGCCGACCTCGGTCCCCTTGGCCATGTTGGCGATCATCTGCTTGACCAGCTGGTGGCGGCCGATCTCCTCGCCGAACGTGTGCCGCTCGTGCGCGTAGCGCAGCGAGGCGTCGAGGCACGCCTGCGCGAGGCCCACCGCCCCCGCTGCGACCGTGAAGCGGCCCTGGTCGATCGCGCTCATCGCGACCAGGAAGCCTTCGCCCTCCTCGCCGATCCGGTGCTCGACCGGGACGCGAACGTCCTCGAGGTTGATGAGGCCGGTGTTGCCCGCCCGGATGCCGAGCTTGCCATGGAGCGTGCCGGTGGTCAGGCCCCGCATCCCGCGCTCCACCACGAAGGCCGTGATCCCCTTGTGGCGCTTCTCGCGGTCCACCGTCGCGAACACCAGGAACTGGTCCGCGATGTCCGCGAGGCTGATCCACAGCTTGGAGCCGTTGAGGACGTACGAGTCGCCGTCCCGCCGCGCCGTCGTGGCCAGGTTGGAGGCGTCCGTCCCCACGCCCGGCTCCGTCAGCGCGAAGGTCGCCAGCTTCTCGCCCCTTGCCTGGGGCACCAGCCAGCGCTGCCGCTGCTCCTCGGTCCCCCACTGGAGCAGGGTCAGGCTGTTGAGCCCGACGTGCACGCTCTGCACCACCCGGAACGCCGTGTCGGCCCGCTCCAGCTCCTCGCACAGCAGCGCGAAGCTGATGTAGTCCATGCCCGAGCCGCCGTAGCGTTCCGGGATCGGCGCCCCCAGGAACCCGAGCTCGCCCATCTTCGCGAACACCTCGCGGTGGGTCTCGCCCTGCTCATCCCAGTCGCGGATGTGTGGCAGGATCTCGGCCTCGGCGAAGGCGCGGGCGGCATCGCGAACGAGCCGGTTCTCGTCGGTCAAGGTGAAGTCGATCACGGCGGTCAGGGGCCTCGGAGCGGGGGCACGGACGCGGCGCTTCGAATGCTACCGCCCGGGATCGAGCGGACAGGAGGTCCGATGGTTCAGCCACCGCCCCCGCCAGGGGGCGAGCCGTCGTCCTGGCGACCCGCCGATGACCCGGATGCCCCGGTCATGCGGGTGCGGACCGGGATGCTGGGCGGTCTGCTGCTCGGTTGCGGGGGCCTGTTCCTCGCCGCGGCGGGATCACTGGCGGCGGTCCGGCTCATCGTCGACGGCGCGCCCGCCGGCGTGCTGCTCGGGCTCCTGGCGACACTCGGCGCGTCGGCGGCGTTCGCCGGGTGCGCGCTCGTGATCGCCGCCGTGCTGGCCGCCGTCCGGCTCCGGCGCGCGCGTCGCTGATCCGCTGCCCGGCTCCCTATACTCGGCTCGTGGACACCTCCGACGCCTCTCCCGACCCCCTCGACCTCGCCGCCCTCGCCGAGCCCAACATGTCGCCGGTGCTCGGCCGGTACATGGACCGCAGCTGGTCCCACGGGATCGGCCACCGGCTGTACGACACGGCGGGCAACGGGTTCCTGGACTTCGCCAACGGGATCGCCGTGACCGCCCTCGGCCACACGCACCCGCGGGTGACGGCGGCGATCCACGCCCAGGTCGACAGACTCATCGGGCCGGTGCACGCGATCGGGTTCGCGGAATCCACCGTGACCCTCGGCCGGATGCTGGCGGAGACGTTCCCTGACCCGCTGGATTCCGTGCTGTTCCTCAACTCGGGCTCCGAGACCATCGACGGCGCGATCAAGCTCGCCCGCCGGGTCACCGGGCGCCCCGCGATCATCGCGTTCCGGGGGGCGTTCCACGGGCGGACGATCGGCGCCACCAGCGTCACCAGCTCCAGCCTCAACTACCGGCAGGGCTACGAGCCGCTCCTGCCGGGCGTCTACCACGTGCCCTACCCGGCCGTGTACCGGGACTTCGCCGACGACGAGGCCGCCGCCACCGGGGCGTGCCTCGCCCACATCCGCGAGCTCCTGCGCACCGTCGTGGCACCGACCCAGGTGGCCGCGGTGCTGATCGAGGCGGTCCAGGGCGAGGGCGGCTACTACCCGGCGCCCGTCGCGTTCCTCCGGGGGCTGCGGGCGCTGTGCGACGAGCACGGCATCCTGCTCATCGCCGACGAGGTCCAGTCGGGCCTTGGGCGCACGGGCGAGATGTGGGCGTTCCAGCACGCGGACATCGTCCCGGACGTGGTGTGCGTGGCGAAGGCGATCGCGAACGGCCTGCCGCTGTCGGCGATCGTCACCCGGCGGGACCTCCAGGAGCGCTGGGGCCGTGGCGCCCACGGCACGACGTATGGCGGCAACCCGGTCGCCTGCGCGGCCGGCGTAGCGGTCCTCGAGACCATCCGCGACGAGGGCCTCGTGGCCAACGCGCGTGCCCGGGGCGCGGAGCTGACCGGCGGCCTGCGGGAACTGATGGCGGACTTCCCGGGCATCGGGGACGTGCGCGGGCCCGGCCTGATGATCGGGGTGGAGTTCGTCAGGGACCGCCGGACGCGGGAGCCGGACGGGGCGACGTCGGAGGCGGTGGCCGCGAAGGCCGCAGAGGCCGGCCTGCTGCTCCTCAACTGCGGCAACCAGCACCAGGTGATCCGCTGGATCCCGCCGCTGGACGTGACCGTGCCGGAGATCGAGGAGGCCCTGGCCCTGTTCGAGCGGGCGCTGCGGGGCTAGGCGCTGCGCGGGAGGCTTCCCGACCCGGTGACGCGGGCCGGGGGACGCCTTGGGTGGATCAGCGGTTGCGGGCCAGGAAGGCCATCACGTCCTCGAGCCGGAAACGCCGGTCGCCGCGCTTGCACACGCGGTAGAACGGCAGCTCGCCGCGGTCGCCAAGACGCTTCACGGTGTTGACGTGGAGGTGGAGCATCTCGGCGACCTCGCTCGCGGTGAGCATCGGTCCGAGATCGTTGATTGCCATTGACGCCATCTGGGCTTGCCTCTGCTGGTGTCGGAGCCGCCGGGTCCGCGAAGGGCACTGCGGTGCGGTCCGGCTCGCTGCTGGGCGGAGTGTCCCGGTGAAGGGCGCGGCCAACAAGCCGTACTCTCGGGTAACCGGTGGTACCAGCGGTCGCCCAGGGGCGCGATGGACGGCGGCGCGTGCGTCGGCACGACGTCGTCGGCGCGCCGGCGGGCGCATCGGGAGCAGCAGGGGCCGGCGGCGCGCGGGCGGCGCATGGGGGCACAGCCATGCGTCGATGCGGCAACGCTCGCCGGCCCCCGGTTCGGCGCCCACGGGCCTCGTGGGCCCGCAACGTCGACGGATCGCATTGTGGACCGCCGTGTCCAGCCCTGCAGGGCGACGCGTCGTTGCAGGGCGACACGACACGGCGTCGGTTGGTGGCGGCCCCGGCAGGAATGGCGCCCCCGGCAGGAATCGAACCTGCGGCCTACCGCTTAGAAGGCGGCTGCTCTATCCGCTGAGCTACGGGGGCGCGGCGCGACCAGAGTAGCGGTCCCGCGCGTGGAGGGCATCGCGCGGGTAGGTCGTTCGACCCATTACTGCGGCGAATCGCGCGTGCTACGCTCCGGGCCCTTCGCGCGGTGCGCCCAGTCCCGCGCGGGTCCGTCGAGCCCGGGAATGCCCGACCTGTCACGACAACCGAACGGTGCCCAGCTCGCGCTCGAGCTGCCCAGCGCGCTGCCCGGCCTCGGCATCGAGCCCGAGTGGAAGGCGCAGCCGCGCCTGTGGGGTCACAGTCTCCACCCGATGTGCTCGTACCTCGCGAGCTTCCCGGCGGCTCTCCCCCACGCGTTCATCGCCCGCTACAGCCGCCCGGGTGACGTCGTGCTCGACCCGTTCTCCGGGCGTGGCACGGCACCCCTCCAGGCATCCGCCGAGGGCCGGATCGGCGTCGGCAACGACCTCAACCCGTTTGCGCACCTGCTGACCGCCGCAAAGCTGGAGCCGGCGACCCCGGCGGAGGCCAGGACCCGGCTGGCGGCCCTCCGGCTCGCGTTTGGCGCCGATGCGACGGCCTGGGTCGCGCTCGGCGAGCGCGTGGTCGCGAGGCCCGGTCACCCGTCGGCGTTCGTCCCGGCCACCGGTAGCGGCGGCGGGCCGGACGCCCGCACTGAGCCCGTGCCCGACGAGGTGGCGATCGCGTTCCACCCGCGCACGCTCGGCCAGTTGCTGTTCCTGCGCGCCTCCCTCCGGCTCGCCGACCGGACCGACCGCTTCCTCGCAGGCGCGGTGGTCGGGATCCTGCACGGGAAGACCCCGTCCTACCTGTCCACCCTGATGCCCAACACGTTCAGCATGGCGCCGCGCTACGTCCGCGGGTTCGCGGCCCGGACCGGGTTCCGGTCCCCGGAGCGCGACGCGTTCGACGCGCTGTCGGCCAAGCTCGACCGGCTGTACCGCCAGCCGCTGCCGACGACCGGCGGCCTCGCGCTCCTGGGCGACGCGCGCACGGCGGGCAAGCGCACCCGGGCCGCCCTGCACGCCCGCGGCCTGCCGGACCGGGCCCGGCTCGCCGTCACGTCACCCCCGTACCTGCGCGTGCTGCGCTACGGTTACTACAACTGGCTGCGGACGTGGTTCCTGGGCTTCGACGCACAGGCCATCGACGACGAGCTGGACCACGCCCACCACCGCGAGCCGTACCTCGTGTTCATGCGCGAGGTCCTCGCCGACCTCCGGTCCGCCCTGACCGACGACGGCATCGCGGTCCTCGTGATCGGCGACGTCGAGCGCGACGGCGGCAAGCCGTCCGCGACCGGCCTGGGGCTCGCCGAGCGCGTGTGGGAGGAGGCCGCCTACCCCGCCGGGTACCGTCTCGCCGGCATGGTCCGCGACGAGATCGCCGCCAACCGCAAGATGACCCGGCTGTGGGGCGACGAGGCCGGGCAGGCGACCAAGACCGACCGGATCCTGGTCCTGGGCGCCACCGAGGCGGGACGCCGGCGAGCGCTGGCAGGGGCCGGCCTGCCGATCGACTGGGCGTGGCCGCCCACGAGGCTGCGCGCGATCATCTAGGCCGCGGGGCGTCGCGCTCGCCCCGCAGGGCCGGACCGGGGGTAGGATTCGGGCGAGACCCCATGATCCATCCCAAGGCGGCGTCGCACGGGGGGAGCCCGTGGCGCCACGATCCCGAACCTGTCCGGCGCGGGGCCGCGCGCGTCACGCACGCCCTGCTCGCCGCGCGTGTCCTGCTCGCCATGCTGCTCGCGGCACTCCTCGTCGCGGCGCCGTCCATCGCCCTCGCCCAGGACGTGCCGCAACTCCGGGACAGCGTCACCGACGATGCCGGGGTGCTCTCGTCGGACGAGGAGTCACAGGTCGCCGACGCCCTCGAACGGCTGCGCGACGATGTGGACGTCCAGCTGTTCGTCGCCTTCGTCGACACCACGAAACCCGAGATCGTCACGGAGTTCACGCAGGCGACGGCCGAGGCCAACTCGCTGGGCGGCAACGACGCGCTGCTCCTGGTCGCCGTCGAGGATCGCTCGGACGCCCTGTGGGTCGGGCCCTCGCTGGACGCCGTCACCGACGACGAGATCGACGGGGTTCTCGCGGTCGCCGAGGACCTCATGGCTGACGGTGACTTCGCCGGCGCGATGGTCGCTGCGGCCGAGGCGCTGGGCGAGGCGACTGTTGCCGCACCCGTCACGGTGCCCCCGGCGACCACGGCGCCGGTGACGCCGCGGCCCGACACCGGTGAGGGCGCCGAGAGCCCGTCCGGCGGCATCAACCTCGTGCCGGCGCTGGCGATCCTGCTGATCATCGGCGGGGTGTTCCTCGTCGGGCGGACGTTCATCATGCGGCGCAACGCCGCGAAGGCGGACGCCGCGGAGCACGACCGCCTGTCCCGGGTGGCGAACCGGGCGCTGCTGGCCACGGACGAGGCCGTGCGCGACGCGGACCAGGAGGTCGGCTTCGCAGAGGCGCAGTGGGGCGAGGCCGAGGCCGTGCCCTACAGAGAGGCCCTCGCCCGCGCGCGCGAGGAGCTGCGCGCAGCGTTCGCCGTGCGGCAGCGCCTGGACGACAGCGAGCCGGACACACCCGAGCAGCGCCGCCAGATGCTCCAGGAGATCGTCGGGCGAACGACCGCCGCGAACCAGCTGCTGGGGGCACAGGCCGCCCGGCTGGCCTCGCTTCGCGACCTCGAGCGGACGGCCCCAGAGCAGCTCGCCGCGCTGCCGGCGGCGATCGA
>MGOE01000110.1:15957-16573 GCA_001797035.1 Chloroflexi bacterium RBG_16_72_14 | reverse complement strand
CCGCCATGCCGCGGCCGGCGCGACCCTCGCCCGCCTGGCAGCGTCCTATGCCCCGTCCTCGGTCGCCTCCGTCGGGGGCAACCTCGTGGAGGCGGAGAAGGCCATCGCGACCGCCGCGGCCGAGGCGGAACGGGGTCGCGCCCTGCCGGACGCGCGGCGCGGCGACATGGTGGTCGCGCTGCGCCGAGCCCAGGGTGCCACGGCCTCGGCGACGCGCCTGGTCGACGCCGTGGACCACCTCGCGATGACGCTCGACGACGCAGCCTCGCGCCTGCCGCAGGAGCTGGCGGCGGCCGCCGCGGACGTCGCGACCGCCAGGGCCGAGGTGACCCGCGCCGCGTCCACGCCGGCCCTGCCGCCCGCCCCGGGTGGTCAGGGCGTCCCGGCCCAGGACACGGGCGCTGCGCTCGCCGGCGCGGAGCGGTTGCTCGCCGAGGCCAGGCGGGCGGCGGGGGCCCGTACCCTGGATCCCCTGACCGCCCTCGAGCAGGCGACCGCGGCCAACGTGGCGGCGGACACGATCGTCGCGGGCCTCCAGGCCGCCGAGGTCCAGAGCCAGCGGCGGTTCCAGGTCGCGGCGTCGGCCGTCACCAACGCGCGCGGGCGCGTGGACCGG
>MGOE01000110.1:15586-15899 GCA_001797035.1 Chloroflexi bacterium RBG_16_72_14 | reverse complement strand
GCCCGGCTGGCCGACGCCGAGCGCCTGACGGCGACCGACCCGGAGGCCGCGGTCGCCGTGGCGCAGCGGGCGACGCAGCTGGCCGACGAGGCCTACGCCATCGCCGCCCGGGAGTTCGGAGCCTGGGACGCCGGCAACGGCCCGGTCGCCGGCCCGTACGTACGACAGGGCGGCGGCTCCGCCGGGGCGGACATCGCGGGCGCCATCATCGGCGGGATCATCGGCGGGATGCTGTCGGGTGGTGGCGGGCGGGGCAGCGGCTGGGGCGGGTCGCCCTGGGGCGGCGGCGGGCGCTCCGGCGGCGGCGGCTTCG
>MGOE01000110.1:12244-15389 GCA_001797035.1 Chloroflexi bacterium RBG_16_72_14 | reverse complement strand
CGCATGGGGCAGCTCGTTCGCGCGAACGTGAACGCGCTGCTGGACCAGGCTGAGGACCCGGAGAAGATGCTGGATCAGATGATCCGGGACTTCACCAACAACATCGCCGAGGCCGAGGAGGCCGTCGCCCAGACGGTCGGCAACCTGCGGCTGCTCGAGGACGACGAGCGCGAGGCACGCGACGCCTCCGCCGAGTGGCTGTCGAAGGCGAAGGCGGCCTCCGACCGTGCGGACACCCTGCGCGCGGCGGGCACCACCGCCGAGGCTGACCGCTTCGACGGCCTCGCCAAGCTCGCCCTTCGGCGCCAGCTCAGCTTCGAGGAGCAGGTCGCGACGTTCGATCGCCAGATCGACCAGCAGCGAGAGCTCACCGACAAGCTCAAGGACGGTCTCGGCAAGCTGCGCATCAAGCGCGAGGAGCTGGTCCAGAAGCGCGACGAGCTCGTCAGCCGGGCCAAGATGGCCCAGGCCCAGCTGCAGGTCCAGCAGACCATCAAGGAGGTCTCCGTCCTGGATCCCACCTCGGAGCTCAACCGCTTCGAGGAGCGCATTCGCCGGCAGGAGGCGATGGCCCGCGGCATGGAAGAGGTCGCGGTGTCCTCGCTCGAGGACCAGTTCGCGGAGCTCGAGAGCGGCGAGGAGGAGCTCGAGGTCGAGGCGCGCCTCGCCGAGCTCAAGGGCCTGACCAGCGGCACCCCGGCGCTGCCGTCGGGCGACACCGCGGGCTGAGCGTCCATCGGCACGGGCGTCGCGATCGCGCTGCGCCCTCCCCCCCGCCGGCCCGGGCTGCTACTCGGCCGCGGCCATCCAGATCGGGTCGCCCGCGCGTCACGCCCATGCCGGCCGCTCGCCTCGTAGCGGATGACCGCGACCCGTTCCCCATGCGTCCACGACCGCGGCGACGGGCGCCGCCCAGCGACTTCCAGGCGAGTTACAGGAGCCCGTTGTCGGGACCGACGGGGTGCGGCCGACGACCGTCCGCCCATCGTACGCTTCCGTTCCAGGCCTCGATGCGTCGGGGGGAGCCCTCGTCCTGCCCGTGGTTGGGCTAGCATGACGCCTCGATGAATCAGATGTACCCCCCGTCCGACCTCGCGTCGATGGACCCGCTCGTGCTCATGAAGAACCTCGACCACGTGCGGATGACCAGCCGGCGCCTGTCGTACATCCTCCAGCAGCAGGTCCACCTGTACACGCCCGAGGCCAACGAGCTCCGGGAACGGATCGACCGCTACGTGGAGGCCGAGCGCCAGATCGAGGGCGAGATGGCCCGGCGGCGAATCCGCGCCTGACGCGGCTCGGGGCGCCTGCGCGCGGGGTCGAGGGGCGCCTACGCGGCCCCCGCCAGCGCCGCGACGGCGGACGCGGACACGCGCTCCTCCTCCGCCACCCGCGCGGCATCGATCACCGCCGACCTCGCGGCCCGCCGCGCGGCCTGCTCCTCGGCCACGATCCGCGCCACCAGCTGCGCCAGCCTGGGCGTCTCGAACAGGCTGAAGCCGACCCCGATCTCCGCCAACGCGTCGGTGCCCATGCCCAGGAACAGACCCCGCGTCGCCACGGCGCACATCTCGTCATACAGCTCCGGCCACCCCACGCTCCGGCGCTGGTAGCAGAACCGCACGAACGCCTCGGCCTCGGGCGTCGATGGGCAGGCGGCGGGGCCGGCGGGCAGCATCGATACGGGTCCTCCTCTCCCGGCGGGACGTGCGGGCTCGGGCGACAGGCGGGCGGGTCGGGCCCAGCCATCGGCGGGTCTGCGGAATGAGCCCCGGCGCACCTCCCTCGGTCCTCCCACGCCGGTGACACCCAGATGCTAAGGGGTCGAGCCGGACAACCGGTAGGGGCTTCTCCACGATGTTGTCCCACCAGTTGTCCACACCGTCGGATGGCCGGTGGACAGTCGGGCGCGACGTGTCGAAGGCTGTGGATGCGTCCGCCGCCGGATGCGCTACCGCGCGGGCCTCACCCGGCGAGACAGCCCCAGGCCAGGGGCGCCGGAGAGTCGCCAGCGCTTGTCCGGATCGAGCTCCAGGCCGTCGACCGGATCCTCGGCCAGCAGCAGGCAGCCGTCGAGGTCGACCCAGTCCGCGAGCGGCGCGACTACGGCCGACGCGGCAATCCCGATCGACGTCTCCTCCATGCAGCCGAGGAAGGTCCGGAAGCCGAGTGCCCGGGCGCGCTCCAGCATCCGCCGCGCGGGGCCGATCCCGCCGCACTTCGCCAGCTTCACGTTCACCCCGGCGACGACCCCCACCAGCGCGTCTAGGTCGTCGATCGTGACCGCGCTCTCGTCGGCCACCAGGGGCAGGCGCGAGTGCCGCTGCAGCTCGCGCAGCTGGTCCAGCCGGCGCGCGGGGAAGGGCTGCTCGATGAGCTCCACGCCCAGCCGCTGCAGGTCCGGCAGCATCGCCAGTGCGCCGTCCGGCGTCCAGCCGGTGTTGGCGTCCACGCGGATCGGCCCGGCGAACACCGCCCGGACCGCCTCGAGGGTCTCGACGTCCGCCGGGCCCCCGAGCTTGATCTTGAGGGCCGGGAAGCCGGCTGCGCGGCGGGCCCGCTCGGCGACCACCGCCGGCGCGTCGATGCCCAGCGTGAAATCCGTGGGCGGGATCTCGCCCGGCACCCCGACCAGCTCGCGCACCGGCAGGCCCAGCCGCCTGCCCACGAGGTCATGGAGCGCGATGTCGATGGCGCACTTCGCGGCGCCGTGGTGCGCGATCGCCGCCGCCATCAGCCCGCCGGTTGCGTCGAGCGCCGCGCGCGCCGTCGGCAAAGGACCACGAAGCGCATCTTCGACCGGTGCCAGCGCCTCCAGGAGCAGCGGCAGCACGGCGGCCATCGTCGCTGGCGTCTCGCCGTAGTAGCTGTCCGGGTAGCCCTCGCCCAGGCCCGTGGGTCCGTCCGGGCCGTCCGCCTCGTCGCGCAGCTCCGCGATGACCGTCGTGACCCGGCGGCCCTCGCCGTGGGAGGCGCGGGCGATGACGAACGGGTCGCGCAGCGGCAGCCGGAGCGTCTCGAGCCGGGCAGAGAGCGTCATCCGCCGGTCCCGTGCCGCTCGCCCTGGGCAGGTTCGGGCTCGTCGGGCAGCGTGACCCACGGCAGCGCGTCCACCGCCGCCTCGATCTCGCGCCACAGCGGCTCG
>MGOE01000110.1:4408-12204 GCA_001797035.1 Chloroflexi bacterium RBG_16_72_14 | reverse complement strand
CGGCCGCCGTCGCGGCGACGACCCGGCGCGCCTCCGCCTCGTCGTGGAGCAGCGACGTGTTGAGCGCCACCGCAACGACCTTCGAGGGCGCGACCAGCGCCGCGACCTGCTCGTGGATGGCGATGAGGCCGGGCAGCGGCGCGATCGGGAACCGGGCGTCGGGAAGGTGATCGAAGTCGTGGTCGGCCATGCCGGGCTTGTGCACCAGCACCATCGCGTGGGGCGTGGCGCCGTGGATGAGCCCCAGGGTCACGCTGCTGTACGCGGGGTGGTCCAGCGAGCCCTGCCCCTCGACGACGACCCAGTCGCCGCGCGCCTCGCCCTCCTCGACCAGCCACTCCACCGTGCCCTGGAGAAAGTCCGCGATCACGCGGTCCACGGCCACGCCCCAGCCCTCGATCATCATCCCGGTCTGCCCCGTGGGCACGAAGGTCGCCGATCGCCCGAGCGCCTGCGCGGCGCGGCGGAGCTCGAGCGCCACCGACATCTTGCCGATCGCGCAGTCCGTGCCGACGGTCAGCAGCACCCGCTTGCCCGGGCCGTGACGACGCCCCACCGCCGTGTCCGTCCGCTCCGGCGGCCGGCGGTAGTCCACGATCCGCGACCCGGCCGCCCGCGCCGCCTCGGCGAGCTCCGGGTCGTCGCCCAGGAACGTGTGCAGCCCCGAGTGGATGTCCAGGCCGGACCGGATGGCGGACCCGATGGCCTGGCGCCAGGCGTCGGGCAGCTTGCCGCCGGTGGGGGCGATGCCGATCAGCAGCGCGTTCGCGCGGGGCAGGAACCCGAGCGCCTCGTTGAGGGTCGCCACGATCGGGATGTCATACCGTCCGGAGTCACCCAGCCACTCCCGCACGTTTCGGCCGGCCTGGGTGGAGTCGATCACGGCCACGACGCGGTCCGTCCCGAACCGGATCACGCCCATCGCGGTCTTGCCGTGGTGGAAGCCGAAGTTGCCCTCGGCGAGGATCACGAGGCGGCGCTCGGGCGTGTGGGGCATCGGCCATCCGTGGGCTGCGGCGGGGACGGTCCGAGTCTAGGTCAAAGGAAACGCCCCCGGGGCGCGGACCGGGGGCGTCAGGAGAACGTTCACTGGTACCGCATACCGGACTACCGGTGAACCGTCTCATGCGTCTCAGCCGCGCTCACCGAGGACCTTCAAGAGACACATGGAGGCACGAGAGACAGGACCCATATGGGTTCAGACAGGGGTTCAGACACGGCGCCTGGACTGGCCCTGGCTCCAACCCTGTCGCCCCACCTGGGTTCGACCCGGCGGGCAGGAGCCGGTCGTGTGCTGAATCGGCGGGGATCGGCGGCGAGCGAGGTCCCGCTCCCCCACTCCGATCGCTCCCGTCACCTGGCTCGCCGGTCGCCGGTGCAGCGGCAGTGCCCGTAGTGTCGCGCCCTGCGCAGGGGATCCAAGTTCCGCGAGGCCATGGCGCGCACGACGGAAGCCATGAGCTCGCGCACGCCTCACCGCGTGGGGCCGTCGCCGGGGCAAACCGCCACGTATTGGACGTCCGCTGTCAGCACGATCGCCGACGACTCACGCTGCTGGCTGTCGTGGCTCGCGGCGCCGCCCGGGTGGCGGTGCCGCGGTAGCCCTCAGCACGAGCTCCGGCACGAGGCAGACCGACGGCGGCACCGGGGACGGCGTACCGATCTCGGCCACGAGCATCCCGGCGCCGGTCCGGCCGGTCTCGGGCAACTGCGCCCGGATGGTCGTGAGACCAACGGCCTTGGCGGGCGGGAGGTCGCCGTACCCGACCACGGACAGGTCGGCCGGGACCCGGAGCCCCAGCTCGCGCGCCGCCGCGAGAACCCCCAGGGCCTCGATGTCGCCGGCCGCGAGGACGGCCGTCGGCGGGCATCTGGTCGAGAGCAGGCGGACGGCGAGATCGTGCGCCGATCCGGCACCCTGCCCCCCGAACTCGGTATGCAGGCGTGCCCCGGCTGCGCTGAGGGCATCGGCGAAACCCAGAAGGCGGGCTCGCGTCGCGGCGGACTCGGACGCACCATCCACCGCCTCGCCGACGAAGCCGAGTGACTCGTGTCCGATCGCCGAGAGGAACCGGCCCGCTGTTGCCCCGCCCGCGATGTCGTCGCTGGAGACGGTGGGAAGATGCCGGGCGGCCCCGCCGACGACGTCGACCGCTACGACCGGCACGAGGGCCGCGGCGAGGGAGTCCAAGGCCGCCGGGTCGGGCGGGACCGACAGGATCAGGAGGCCGTCCGCCCCGCCCCGTGGCGGGGGTCGGAGGAGTGGCTGATCACCGGTACCTTGAGAATCGGCGTGACGGAGGATGACCTCGTAGCCGGCTCCGCGGAGGACGGCCCAGGCGCCGCGAAGCCGCTCGACCGACTCCGCGCTCCCGAGGTCGACGATGATGTCGACTGCCCAGGTTCGGCCGAGGCTGAGGCGTCGTGCGGCTTGGCTCGGCGTGAAGCCCAACGCGGTGATCGCCTCTCGCACCCGGTCTCGGGTTGCCTGGTCGACGTGCGGGCTGCCGTTGAGGACCCTCGAGGCCGTGGAGCGGCCAACGCCCGCGCGGCGGGCGACGTCGGCGATCGTCGGCACGGGCGCCGCGAGACTAGAGGACGAAGGTCTCATGACCGCCACCCGCGCCGGTGAGCTCCACGACCGCATCGCGCCTGCGGACGTCGACATCCAGGGAGATCAGGTCCTCGCCGGCGCTCCAACAGAGCCGCAGGCAGCCCGAGGCCGCCAGCGCGGCGCTGAACTGGCCCGTGAAGGCCGGGTGGGCGTTCCGCAGGCGGATCAGCCGCTCGAGCCGCTGGACGACGCTCCGACGCCGTGCTGCGCGGATCTCGTCGCGGGTGTAGTCGTGGCGGTTGACCGCGCGCCCGTCACCGGTCCGATCGACCGCGGCGGGGTCGTTCTCGCCGGCCAGCAGGCCCACGTAGTAGACCTGCGGGATGCCGGGCGCGAAGAGCTGGATCGCCCGTGCCGCGACATAGCCGTCGTCATCGCAGCCGAGCAGGGAGTAGAACGTGCCGCGGATCTGGTGGGCGTCGAAGCCATCGCCGTCCTGGTGCTCGCGCGCCACCACGCGCGAGAGGTTGCCCCCGCGCCGCAGGCACGTGTCCACGACACTTCGCGCGTCCGCCGGGTCGTAGAGCCCATCGAGGTCCGGCTTTACCGGGATCCCGTCGTGGCAGTCGAGGGTGTTGACGAGGCGCGCGGGCCGGGTCGCGAGGTGGCCAGCGAGGCGGCGGGCGTCGCCGATGAGCAGCGCCTCGAGCACGCGGTACGGGAGCACGAAGTCGTAGGCCCAGGAGCCGCGCGCGGAGAGGGCGGCGGCGACGTCGGGCCTCGCGTGGACCTCCGGCAGCAGGGTGATCCCGTGGCGTGCCGCGATGCCGTCGAGCCACGCCAGGATCCCGTCGGTGTCGGGCTGGACCATGAAGCAGGCCGTCCCGGGGCGTTTCGCGAGGTACCCCACCGCGTCGAGGCGGACCATCCGCACCCCGTTGGCCGTGAACCGCGCGAACCACGACTCCACGAGCTCGCGGAACCGCGGCGAGCGGACGTCGAGGTCGACCTGCTCCGAGGGGTCCTCGCGGCCGAAGGTAGTCCACACCCGGGTGGGCGCGGGCGGGTCGCCGACCGGGTACGTCGACCATGGCCGCGCCCGTCGGAGGAAGATCCGGTCGAGGTCGGCCGGGTCCGGCTCGCCGCTGGGCCAGACCTTGTCGAGCGTGATGAAGAGATCGGCCCAGGGCGACACGGGGCCCCGCGCCCGGAAGTCGGCGAACTGCGCGGAGCGGGCGGATACGTGGTTGACCATGACGTCGAGCACGACCGGTGTCCGCTCCCCGATCCGCCGCACGTCCGCCCACGTGCCGAACGCCGGATCGATGGCGTCGTAGGTGAGCGGGGCGAACCCCCGATCGCCCGACGACGGGAAGGGCGGCAGGACGTGGACGCCGCCCGGGAACAGGCCCGGGAGCTCCTCGTCGAGGACGTCGGCCAGCGCCGCCAGGCTCCCGCCCAGGCTGTCGGGGTAGGTGATGAGCTGGACGCCGCGCCCGAGGTCCACGGCCCGCGCCCTCAGCGCTGCCGCACGACGTCGAATTCGCGCGTCAGCACGACGTCGGCGAGGTGGCGGTGGCCCGCGATGATCTTGTGCTCCGTGTCCAGGACACTTTCCACGAACGGGTCGAGTGCCTCGCCGCCGCGGTTGCGCCGCAGGCGGTGCTCTCGTGTCTCGAGCCTGCTGCGGGCGATGAACACGCGGCAGTCCACGTGGCGCAGGAGGGACACGTAGGTGCCCTCCGCGACGACGACGCGGGCGTCGCCGAGCGCGACGACCTCGCTGGCGACCGAGTCCGCGGCGTAGTCCACGAGCGGCTTCTCGATCGAGGTGGCACCCTCGCGGGCCGCGTCGAGGTTGTCCTGCAGCAGGTCGAGGCGGACCTCGCAGTGCGGGCCGAGCCACTCCGGGTCCTCGCGCCTGCGGGCGTCGTTGGAGCGCGGCGGCAGCGCGAAGTAGTCGTCCTGGCCCAGCACGAGCGCCCCGAGCCCGGTCAGGCGCCGAAGCTCGTCCGAGAGGGCCGTCGCAGTCTCGCTCTTGCCGGAGCCCGACTCCCCCGCGACCGTCACCACGAGGCGGGCAGGAGCGGGAGGGACAGCGCGGAGCAGCTCCGACGCGAGGCGCGCCGCAGCCCGGCGGTGGTGCTCCTCGATGACCAGGACGTCACCCTTCATCGGATCTCCTCGGAACCACGGTGCATCCCCCCAGGTGATGGAGGTACGACCCCGCCGGCGCCTCGACCGACCACGGGGGTGGCGACGAGGGGTAGACGCGTGTGCTCGCGACCCGCCCACCACTCGTGAAGACCTCCACGCAGGAACCATCGACGAACACGCGCACCGCGTCGGAGGCTCGGGCTTCGTCGAACGCGTCGGGGATCCGCATGACTCCGCGATGGGCGCGAGGGTCGACGCTCGCGTGGTCACGGTCGATGACGACGAGCCCTGCGACCAGGTCCACCGTGATCTCGAGACGCTCTCGAGGACCGAACTCGATGCGGGCGGTTCCTGAGACGTGAGGCAGTCGCAGCTCGAAGGACGGGGACGAGGTCACGGCTGAGTCCGCGGGAAGGGCGTCGACTCTGAGGCTGCTCAGCGCCGGCACGGGGTCGCTGAGCAGCTCGCCACGGGATCCCAGGCCGAGGACCCGAGGGAGCGAGATCACGCCAGCCCAGCCACGCTTGCGCCACAGCGAGGCTTCGCAGGCCTCAGGCATCCAGCCGAACATGATCGGTCCGTGCGGGCTGGAGCGGAGGACCGACGCTGCGTAGAAGTTGCTGCCGTGATCGACGCGCTGCACCGACCTGCGCCCGAGCGAGAGGACAGTCGAGCCCTGCCATCCGACGTGGGCGAACGGCGAGACGACCACGATGTCGTCGCCGCCGACGGTGACGACCTGTGGGCACTCCCACCCGGCACCGGTATCTAGGCCGTCGATGTGCGTCCGCTCGCCTTCGACGAGATTGCCGAGGAGCGACCACGACTCCAGGTCGCCGGACTCGTAGAGCCGGACGGCCGGGCGCTCTCCCTCCATCTCGGCTCCCACCGCCATCCTCCAGGACGGCTCGGCGTACCAGACGAACGGGTCGCGGAACATCACCACCCCGTCGTCCGGGCGTGGGTCGGGCAGGACCTGGGTCGGGGTGCCGAACGAGAATCCGCCGTCAAGGGAGCGCGCGGTCAGGACCGACTGGAACCGCTTGTGCTCGATGTAGCCCGAGTAGAAGGCCATCAGGCCCTGCGGGGTCGCGATGACGTTGCCCGAGTAGCACCCGTCGCTGTCCGGCCCGCCGGGCACCGGCGTCATGGCCGGACGGTGCAGCTGCCAGGTGACGAGGTCGGTACTCGTCGCATGCCCCCACTGGACAGGGGTCGACGTGTCGGTCGTCGGGCGGCTCTGGAAGTAGAGGTGTAGCACGCCGTCGACCAGCACCGGACCGTTCGGGTCGTTGAGGTAGCCGCGCAGTGGGCGCAGGTGGTACCGCGGGAAGTGGTGGTTCACTACAGGTTCGGCCTTCGGTCAGCGCGGTCGTCGGTCGAGGATGGGTTCCGGATTACTCAGCTCTTCAACGCCCCGGCAGTGACGCCCTCGACGATCCGCCGCTGCGCGAAGACGTAGACAAGGATCAGCGGCAGGCTGACCAGCACGACGTGGGCGAACACGAAGTTCCAGGCCGTGGCTTCCCTGATCCCGCTCGACAGGCGGTAGAGGCCGAGCGGGAGCGTGGCCTGGTCGGGATCGCTGATCAGGAACAGAGGACCGTAGAAGTCGTTCCAGACCGAGACCGCGATGACGACGAACGTCGCGAACAGCACCGGTGTCATGAGCGGCACGACGACGGACAGGAACGTCCGTAGCCGGGTGGCGCCATCGACGGACGCGGCTTCCTCGAGCTCCGTGGGAAGGCCTCGGGCGAATCCCGTGAGCAGGAACACCACAAGCGAGACGCGGGCGGCCACCGTGAAGACGACGAGCCCCACCTGGGTGCCCTGCAGACCGGCCTCACGGAGCATGAAGACGAGCGGCACGACCGGCAGCGGGAGGAGCACGCCCACCAGACAGGCCACGTACAGGACGCGGAGAGCGCGCGAGCCGGAACGCGCGAACGCCCACGCCGCTGGCGCAGCGATCGCGAGCAGGAGCCCCGCCGAGACCCCGGTCACCAGCAGGCTGTTGAGGAAGCTCCGCGCGTAGTTGCTGTTCTGGAAGACCTGCACGTAGTTGTCGATCGCAGCCCAGCGGGTGGGCAGCCCGACACCTAGCGCCGCGGCCTCGGTCTGCGTCTTGAACGAGTTCACGATGACCATCCACAGCGGGATGAGCACGAGCAGGAAGACGAGGATCGAGAGGATCGCGATGCGCAGGACTTGGTTCACGCGACTGGTGGTCATGACTGCATCTCCCTTCCGCGCAGCCACCAGACCAAGGGGATGGCCAGGGCAATCACGAGCACCGTCACGACGAGCGAGCTCATCGACGACAGACCGAAGTACCCCTGGCCGAACTGCTGGAGCGTGAGCGCGTTCAGGACGCGGGTGGCCGACCCCGGCCCCCCTCCGGTCATGGCGACGATGATGTCGAAGGCACTCAGCGCGCCGACGACAGTGACCGTGAGGTTGTAGGTGAACGCGGGAGCCAGGAAGGGCAGCTTGACGTTCCTGAAGATCTGCCAGCCGTTGGCACCGTCCGTCTTGGCCGCTTCCTTGAGGTCGGCGGGCACGGTGGCCAAGGCCGCGATCATGATGAGCGTGAAGAACCCGCTCCACTTCCAGCCGTCCACGAATCCGACGAGGAAGATCGCCAGGTGCGGGTCGGCCAGCCACGCCTTCGCAGGAAGCCCGATCAGGCCCAGGCCCTGGTTGAGCACCCCGTCGGGCGCGAGGATCCCGCTCCAGATGTAGCCCGCCGCCAGAGGCGAGAGCAGCACCGGGATGAAGAAGAGCGCACGGAACAGCTCGTTCGCCGGAGTCCGACGTTCGAGTGCCAGGGCCAGCCCCAACGACATCGTGTTGGACACCAGCGCCGCGGTCAGCGCGTACACCAGCGTTAGCCCGATCTGGTTGAGCAGGGAGCTCCGGTCGAGGAGGATCTGCAGGTTGCGCCAACCGGTGAATTCGACCTCGTTGTGGAACGAGCTCCAGTTGGTGAACGCGAGGTACCCGTTGAGGACGAGGGGAGCGAAGTACAGCCCTAGGACCACGACGATCGCGGGAAGAGCGAACGGCCACCACGTCGCTCGGA
>MGOE01000110.1:1119-4400 GCA_001797035.1 Chloroflexi bacterium RBG_16_72_14 | reverse complement strand
TGCGGCGGGCCCAGGATCGGCCCGCCGCACGGTGCCCTCAGCGGTGAGGGCTCGAGTCATCCGTCTACTCGTCCCAGGTCGGGAGGCCGGCCTGCTCGGCGCCTATGGCGGCCTCCTGCTGCAGGAGGTCCACTGCGCTCTGCGGCGTCAGCTCGCCCAAGATCAGCTGTCCGGGGTAGTTGACGAGGTCGCTGATCCCGGGAAGCGACGCCCAGATCGGAGGGACGCTTCCGTACTTCGCCATGGCATCCTGAACAGACGCCCAAAGGGCCGGGAGCGTGCTCGGGGCCTCGACTCCCTCAAGGATCGGCACCTGGTTGCTTGCGACCACGTAGTCGGCATAGGCGGGACCAGTGATGTAGCGGATGAACTCGAACGCACCGTTCTCGCGCTCGGTGTCGCCGGTCTTCGGAACGTAGTACGCGGCACCGGTCTCGGAGGTGACGACCGTGCGTTCAGCCGCCCACGGAGTCCAACCGATGAGCGTGTCCGCCGTCTTCTGGTCAGAAGCGGCGATGAGCTGCTGGATCATGCCCGTGTGCATCGAGACGAAGGCCGCCTTGCCGTCAAGAAGCGCCTGCGCGTTGTTCTCGAACTGGTGGGTCATGATGTCCGAGTTGAAGCAGCCGGCGTCGTACATCTTCATGTAGAACTCGAGCGAGGCGAGCCATGGCGAGTCCGCGTCGTTGACCTTCGCCTCTCGGTTGTTGACCTTGTCGAGGAACCCGTCCGCGAGCGAGTCGGCCATGTAGGCACCATGGAAGACGAGAGGCGTCCACAGCGATCCGGCAGCCTCCTGGAACGGGGCGATGCTGGGGTCGTACGCCTTGATCATCTTGCATGCATCCAGTAGCTCTGCCGAGGTGGTCGGCGGCCTCTGGATACCGGCCGCGTCAAGGACCTCCTTGTTGTAGTAGAGACCGAACGCCGTCGGGGTGTTGATCAGTGCCCCGTAGACAACGCCGTTCATGTTGGCCCCGTGCTCAAGGAGTCCTGGCAGGGTCCGGGAGACGAACGCCTCGTCGCTGAGGTCGAAGAGGTTATCCGCCGGGTTGACCGCAGCCAGCCAGTTGAAGTTGCCGCTCCACTCGAAGATGTCGGGCCGGTCGCCGGTAGCCCAGCGCTGCAGGACAGCGGTCTCGTACCCGTCCGACGGGAACGAGGTGATCTCCAGCTCGTAGCCGGTGTCCTCGGAGAACTTGTCGTAGAGGTCGAGCACGGGCTGCGGGTCGGCGGAGTTGATCCAGAGCGAGAGCTTCGGCTTCGCAGCGTCGGCGGAGGGGGGCGCCGCTGAGCCACCGGACGCGGCTGCCGGAGTCGAGCTGGCGGCTGGTGCGCTGGACGCTACGCCCCCGCACGCGGTGATGAGGATGGCGACCACGCCGCCCAGCGCGGCCGCTCGGAACGTATCTCGGAACGTAACTCGGCGCATGACGAAGACAGCCTCCACTTGTCCGGTCGTTGGGACCGGCCCTTCCCCTCTGTTGCGGGCCCCGAGGTCGCCGTACGGGCAGACCTAACAGACGGACACGCCTTCGTGCGCCCGCTCTCCACGGCCGGAGCCGTGCGTGTGGCCCGATGAGCCTCACTTCCGGTGAGGCGCTTACGAGTGCCCTGCGTCAGCTGCCCATCGGCGCCTCCCGGCGAGCGACCGAAGCGCGCTCCACCAGCGGGCATTCCATGCGGATCTGGGCCGGCGGCTGGCTGCCGTCTGCACCCCTGCTCAGGAGGTGCTCGACGGCCCAGCGTCCCATCTCGTAGTGCGGCAGCCGCATCGTCGTCAGCCCAGGCTCGAGGGCGGCCGCGATGTGCAACTGATCGTCGTAGCCGATGACCGAGACGTCGTGCGGGACGCGCAGCCCGGCCTCATGGATCGCCTGGTAGACGCCCTGGGCGAGCGGGTCGTTGTAGGCGAAGATGGCGGTCGGCAGCGCCGGCAGCGCGAGCAGCCCAGCCGCCGCGTCCTCGCCCATCTTGACCGACAGCGTGTTCTCCGCCGAGACGATCAGCGCCGAATCGGCCTGGATGCCGGCCTCCGAGAGGGCGCGCCTATGGCCGGCCAGGCGCTCATCGGCTGCACGGGACGGCTCCCTTGTCGTCACGAACGCGATCCGTCGATGCCCCGCGTCGATGAGGTATCGCGTTGCCTCGTAGCCGCCCCGCTCGTCATCAGGCTCGACACTCGGCAGGCTCCCGTCCGCCGCTCGGGCGTCGAGCAACACCGTTCGCAGATCCCGGACCCCGTCTGGGACCTCGACCACCCGGTGGCTCATCGTTCCGTAGATCAGCCCGTCGACACGATGGCCGTGCATGATGTCGATGGCCCGGCGCTCGATCTGACGGTCGTCGCCAGTCGTGAACAGGAGCAGCGCGATGCCGGCCTCGGACGCGGCGTCCTGCGCGCCCTGGAGCATGGCGCCGGTCGCCAGGCTCTGGCCGACGACGTCCGTGATGAACCCGAGCAGCTGGGACTTCTGGTTGCGCAGTCCCCGGGCGAGGAAGTTCGGGCGGTAGCCGAGCTCATCGACCACGCGCTCGACGCGCTCGCGGGTGGGCGCACTGATGCGGACGTTGCCGTTGGTCGCCCCCCTGATCACCGCCGAGACGGTGGCGACCGATACGCCCGCCTGCTGGGCGACCTGCTTGATCGTAACGCGCTCGGGCATCCGGCACCTGATGTGACGTTATTGCTGTAACGATACATCAGGTGTCAAGAGCGTGATGAAGCGCCTTGACCAGCGCCTCGTCACAGCCAGCTTGCGATCGCACCGGGCCCGCGTGTCGGCCCAGCGACCCGTGTGGCGCGCTCGCGTCGGGCGAGTGGCGTCAGTTTGGCACTCGGCCACCAGCCGGGATCCGCGTGCCCTTATGCGCTCGCTGGGTTGGTACCGCACAGGGGCTTCGCGGCGGTGATCGCGAGGGCGTGCTCGTGCCAGCCTGGGACCTCCCGGCCCATCCCCAGAGCCGCGGGACCGAACGACTTGCCGGACGGACGAGGGTTCAGATGGGGTCAGAACGCTCGATCTCACGCTCATGGCCGCGCGCTGTGCGATCCGGTGAGCCAGCAACACCGAGAAACCACAATATGTGGTAGTTGCTCGGGAGATACACCACACGATGTTGTGGTGGTGTGGTGTGGTACCGCATACCGGACTCCCGGTGAACCGTCTCATGTGTCTCAGCCGCGTTCACCCAGTACCAAGAAGAGACGCATGAGACGCATGAGACAGGATCGATAAGGGTCCGGGAAATGGTCCAAGCCGACCGGTCCATCCGCTGCC
>MGOE01000110.1:702-1092 GCA_001797035.1 Chloroflexi bacterium RBG_16_72_14 | reverse complement strand
GCAGCGCGCCGCGATCCAGTCCCGGAAGTCGGCTTCGCTCACCTCGCCGCTCGCGGCGGCGCGGATGACCCGGTCGGTCTCCTCGGGGTCACCCGGTGCGGGCAGCCAGCTGTGGCCGTTGCGCTCAACGAACTCCACCGTCGCCAGGAACGCGCAGCGTTTGTTCCCATCAGGCAACGGATGGTTCTTGACCAGGTGCCAGCACAGGATCGCCGCCTTGGTTGCGAAGTCCGGGTAGGCCTCGACGCCGCCGAAGCCGGCCTGTGGCGCGGCCAACGCCGACTCGGCCAGTCCGATCCGGTCGAAGTTGGCGATGGCGTCGGCCGGAAGCGCGAGCACGCGCTCCGCGATGAGGAGGTAATCCGCGAGGTAGAGGTAGGCAGTCACCGC
>MGOE01000110.1:391-647 GCA_001797035.1 Chloroflexi bacterium RBG_16_72_14 | reverse complement strand
CGCTTCAGGAAGTCGGTATCTCGACGACGTGCCTCGATGTGGGCCGCGATGGCGCGGCGGATCTCCTCGTTGACCGACACCTCGTCAACGCCGGCGATCGCCTCGAGCGTCTCGGCCTCCTCGGCGGTCAGGCGAAGCGTGCGCGCGCGGGTCGTCATGGACGGCTCCAGAGATGCTTAGGTGGCGCCACGATACCGCGATACCACGGTTCACGCAAGACAGCTCGAGTCGTTGGGGCTGGCGGCGCCGCGACCTG
>MGOE01000110.1:0-245 GCA_001797035.1 Chloroflexi bacterium RBG_16_72_14 | reverse complement strand
CGGGACGTGACGTCGGCCGTAAGGTGAGCCAGGTGTTGGATTCGGCATCGGCGCGCGACTCCGCGTGTCGGCGCGAGCCCAGACCATTGCCGGGCGGGGCGTATCGTCCGCGCAACCGCAGCGGAGCGTCCCATGCCCACCGCGACCTACACCGGGGTGATCCAGGCGCCGCCCGAGGAGGTCTTCGCCTTCGTCGCGGACGCCGAGAACAATCCCTCCTGGCACGAGCACGTCCGCGAAACCCC
>MGOE01000109.1:1886-5299 GCA_001797035.1 Chloroflexi bacterium RBG_16_72_14 | reverse complement strand
CGCGAGCCGCGCCACTGCGGGCTCGCGCGTGGTCAGCTCCGGCCCCAGCCCCGCGATCTCCGCGCGCCGGTCGCAGGGACGCGCCGGGTCCACCGCCGCGAGCTCCCCACGGAGGGCGGCGACCAGGTCGCGGTCGGTCCCGGACATCGTGCCTCCGGTCAGGCCGTCCGCGCCGTGCGGGCCATGCCCGGGCGGCGGCGATGCCCGCCCTCACGCTCCCAGGCCGCGAGGACCGCCGCGGCGAGGCGCGCCGGGTCGTGGTGGTGGGCGTTGGCGGGATCCACGATGTCCTCCAGGACGAGCCGCGGGGCGCCTCGGCCGCCCTTCCCGCCCGGCGCGGCCTGACCAATTGGCGGCCACCGCAGGCGGACCGGCTCGCCGGCCCAGCCGGCCGGCGCCAGGGCGTCGAACCGGTTGTTCGCGAGCACGACGTGGGGCAGGTGGGCCGCCCCGTGGCGGGCCAGCGCATCGAGGTGGTCGGCGAGGTCGAAGCCCCCGGTCTCGCCCGGCTGCGTGGCCACGTTGCAGGCGAACACGACGAGCGCGCCCGACGCCGCGACCGCTTCCCGGACCCCCGGCACCACCAGCGCCGGCAGCAGGCTCGTGAACAGGCTGCCGGGCCCCAGGATGATCAGCTCGGCCTCGGCGATCGCGCGCAGCGCATCCCTGGTCGGGGCGACGTCGTCGGGCGTCACCCACACCCGGCCCACCCGGCCCGCCCTGGCGATCCGGCTCTGGCCCTCGACCTCGGTGCCGTCCTCGAGGCGGGCGTGGAGCGTCAGCGCGGTCGCCGTGGCCGGCACCACGCGGCCGCGCACGGCGAGCACGCGGTTCATCTCGCGCACCCCCTCCTCGAAGTCGCCGGCCTCGAGCGCGACCAGCGCGGCGAGCAGCAGGTTGCCGACGGCGTGGCCCCCCAGGCCGGCCGGCGACGTCTCGGCGTCTCGCGACGGCGGCTGGAGCGAGTCCAAGCGGGCCGCGGGCCCGGCACCCGGGAACCGGTACTGGAGCAACCGGCCCATCAGCGGCTCGGCGTCGGCCAGCGCGACGATGCAGTTGCGGATGTCGCCCACGGCCGGGATCCCCAGCTCCGAGCGCAGCACCCCCGACGAGCCGCCGTCGTCCGCCACCGTGACCACGGCCGTCAGGTTCGAGGTGTGCTCCTTGAGCCCGCGCAGGAGCGTGGACAGGCCGGTACCGCCGCCGATCGCGACGACCCGCGGCCCCCGGGCGAGGAAGCGCTTCTGGTAGATGACCTCGACCATCGGCTGGTCACGGTCCCACAGGGCGAACGGGTCCACCAGCGCCCGCACCAGCCGGTAGGCGCCACCGAGGAACAGCGCCGCGCCCACGGCCCCGGCCACCAGCCCCCGGGCCTGGTAGGGCAGGAACTGGAGCGTCAGCGCATCCACGAGGAGCTGGGCCGGCCCACCGGGCCGCAGGTCCTGCGTCACCTGGCGGAGCAGGTGCGCGACACCGAGCGCGAGCAGGAGCAGGCCGGCGAACGAGACGAGCAGCCACCGCTTGACGCCGATGCCGACGGTCAGCCAGCGGCGGAGGTTCACCGCTCGAGCTCCCGGTGGAACACCGCCACGGGGCCGAAGTCGCGCTCGCGCAGCCAGGCCGCCAGCTCCTCGACCATGACGATCGAGCGGTGGAAGCCGCCCGTGCAGCCGACGGCGATCGTGAGCCGGTTCTTTCCTTCCTCGACGTAGGCGGGGACGAGCAGGTCCAGCATGTCCTCGAACCGGGTGAGGAACTCGCCGGCGATGGGCTGCCCGAGGACGTACTCGCGGACGGGGCGGGTGAGGCCCGACTGCGCCCGGAGTGCCTCGATGTAGAACGGGTTGTGCATGAACCGGACGTCGAGGACGAGGTCCGCCTCGAGGGGCACGCCGTGCTTGAAGCCGAAGCTGATGAGCTGGATCGAGAGCCGGTCCGAACGCTGGACGTCGCCCAGCCGCGCGAACAGGCGCTCGCGGAGCTCGCGCAGCGAGAGGTCGCTCGTGTCCACCACGACATCGGCCTCGGCGCGGACGGGCTCGAGCAGCTCGCGCTCCATCGCGATCGAGGCCGCGATCCCCTGCTCGGCCGCCAGCGGGTGCCGGTGACGCGTCTCGGAGAACCGGCGGATCAGCACGTCGTCGCGCGCCTCGAGGAAGAAGATCACGGGCCGGATCCCGCGCCCCTCGAGGGCACCGCGCATGGTGCCGAAGGCGAGCGGCACGTCGCCCGCCCGGACGTCGATCACGATGGCCGTCCGGGCGAACCGGGTGCGGTCGCCGGCCACGAGGTCGGCCAGGTCCCGGAGCAGCTCGCCCGGCAGGTTGTCCACGACGACGTAGCCCAGGTCCTCGAATAGCTTGGCGGCCGCTGTCTTGCCGCCGCCCGAGAGCCCGGTGATGACGACGATCTCCTGCGTGCCGTCCTCCGGCGGCGCGGCCCAGCCGGGCTCGTCGTCGGCTCGCGGATCGCGTGCCATCGGCCGCCCGCCGGCTACTTCCCGCTCCGCCGGATGGCGAAGATCGTCGCCTCGAACAGGAGGTACATCGTCCCGCCCAGCGCGAGCGGGCTGATGATGTCGCCGCCCGGGGTCATGGCGGCGGCGAAGATCGCGATCGCGAGGACCGCCATGCGTCGCGACCGTACGAGCCGTTCCGAGGTGACGATGCCCACCCGCGACATGCCGTACAGGACGATCGGGAACTCCATGATCAGGCCGAACGCGAGGAACATCGTGGTCACGAAGTCGAAGTAGGCGCCGGCCGTGATCAGCGGCTGGAGGTCCGCGGTCGAGAAGCCGATCAGGAACGCGGCGGCGAACGGCAGGATCACGTAGGCGAGGCCCACGCCGGCCGCGAAGAACAGGAGCGCGAACGGGATCCAGGGGCGGACCACCCGCCGCTCGTCCGCAGTCAGGCCGGGCGCCACGAACGCCCACACCTGGTACAGGATCACGGGCATGGCCAGGATGATGCCGACCACGATCCCGATCTTGAGCCGGATCACGAACGCGTCGCCCAGCCCCGTGAAGTAGAGCGGCGCATCGGTCGGGATGGGCGCCTTGAGGATGGCGACGATCTGGTCGCCCAGGATGAACCCGACGCTCGACGCCACAGCGATCGCGAGCACGATCCGGATCAGCCGATCGCGCAGCTCGGTGAGGTGGCCCACGAGCGACATCTCGCCCGGCTGCGCGGGGGGCGGCGCGTCGGGCGGGGTCACCGAGGGCGCGGGCGTCGACGGCTGGGCGGGCTCCGCGGTCGGGTTCAGGCGCGCCGGGATGGCGACATCGCGGACGGCATCGGCATCGGCCATGGCGAGCGGTGCTGGCGGGTGCCGGCGGGGCTAGATCGTCACCTGCTCGTCGGTGTCGGCGCCCACGGTCGCCGCGACGGGCTCTCCGGGGGCCG
>MGOE01000109.1:1539-1844 GCA_001797035.1 Chloroflexi bacterium RBG_16_72_14 | reverse complement strand
GGCGGCACCGGGGCCGCTGCCGGGGCGGCCGGCGCGGGGGCGGGGGCCGGGGCGGGCTTCGACGCCTCGAGGCTGGTCGTCTCCTTGACGTCCGAGGCGGCCTTGCGGAACTCCCGGATGCTCTTGCCGAGCGCCGAACCGACGTCCGGGAGCTTGCCCGGCCCGACGACGATGAGCGCGATGATCAGGACGATGATGAGCTCACCGGGTCCGATGTTGAACGGCATGTCCTGTGTTCGACCTCGTGCCGGGGTCGGGCCTCGTCGGGGCCGGCCCGTGGCCGGCTAGGGTAGCACAGGGAGCCG
>MGOE01000109.1:0-1465 GCA_001797035.1 Chloroflexi bacterium RBG_16_72_14 | reverse complement strand
CGTCCGTGACGGCGCGTGCGATACCCCGCGACACGTTCACCAGCAGCCCGCCGCCGGCGCGCCCGCCGGCCGGTGGCGCGGTCGCCGGGCCGGCCGCGAGGACGGGGCCGATCTCGCCGCCCTGGGCCCCCACGCCGGGCACCAGGAACGCGAGGCCGGGGGCGATGGCCCGCACGGCGGCCAGCTCGCCGGGCGCCGTCGCCCCGACCACGAGCCCCACGGTGCCGCCCGGGCCCCACGTCGCCGCCCGCCGCGCGACGCGCGCCCAGAGCGGCTCGGCGGGCGCTCCGGTGCCCTCGTCCGCGGCGACCCGCAGGCCCTGGAGCTCGCCGGCGCCCGGGTTGGACGTCCGGCACAGCACGTAGGCGAACCGGTCGCCGCGCGCGAGGAGCGGCGCCACCGCCTCCTCGCCGAGGTACGGGTTGATGGTCACGGCGTCCGCGCCCAGGGCGTCGAACAGCGCCGCGGCCTGCCGGGCCGCGGTGGACCCGATGTCGCCGCGCTTCGCGTCCGCGACGACCGGGACGTCCGGCGGCACGAGGCCGCGCAGCCGCTCGAGGGCGGCCAGCCCGGCGCTGCCGTAGGCCTCGAAGAAGGCCAGGTTCGGCTTGACGGCGGCCGCGGACGGCAGGGCGGCCTCGACGACGAGCCGGGCGAACCGCTCGATGCCGGCGAGGGTCGGCGGGAACCCCGCCGGCAGGGCCGCCGGGTCGGGGTCGATGCCCAGGCACAGGACCGTGCCCGCCGCGGCGCTGCGCGCCGCCAGCCGCTCGAGGTAGATCGCGGTCACGACCCGGACGGCGACGCGGCGGGCGACCCGGACGGGGCCGGGCTGGCCGGCAGCTCGTCGGCGGGGATGAACCAGTCGGGGCGCGACACGCTGTCCAGACCCGCGCTGGTCGTGATGTCGATCGGCTCCGCCGCGGTCCACGCGGGGGCGGTGCCCTCCAGCTGCACCAGCCGCAGGTCCACGACCTGGCCCGTCACGTGCAGCCAGGCGACCTGGTCGCCGCGTGGCGACCAGGTGGGCGCCCATGAGTCCCCGTCGCTGGTCAGGCGCAGCAGCTCGGCGCCCGTGGCGGCGTTGAGGAGCACGACGTCCGTGCCGAAGGCGCTGGTCCTGGTGGCCGCGATGTATCGACCATCCGGCGACCACGAGGGGTGGAGGTAGCCGGGCGCAGTCACCGGGGCGGTCTTCTTCGTGGACGGGTTGTAGCTGTAGATCCGCGGCGCCCCCTTGGCGCCGTCCCGATCGTTGCGCACGTACAGCAGCCGGGCCCCGTCCGGGCGCCACGCGGGATCCTGGTGGCCCAGCGGTGCCTGCTGCGACAGTCCGAGGTCGGTGATCCTCTCGTTCCGCACGTTGTACAGCTTGAGCACCACGTCGCTGCGCGTGGGGTCCGGCAGGTCCGTCGCCATTGCGATCGTCCGGCCGTCGGGCGACATCACCGGCTCGCGGATCCAG
>MGOE01000108.1:4274-5536 GCA_001797035.1 Chloroflexi bacterium RBG_16_72_14 | reverse complement strand
CGAGGGGTTCGGAGCCTTCCACTACCCACCTCCGGTCGCGTGGATCGGGCCGGTGCTGCGACTCGTGCCGTTCGAGGCGTCGTTCGTGCTCTGGACCGCGCTCAACCTGGCCGCACTCGCCTGGCTGGCGCGTCGCTGGACGCTGGCCTGGCTGGCGTTCCTCCCCGTGTCCTCGGAGCTGTTCCACGGCAACGTCCACCTGCTGATGGCGGCCGCGCTCGTCCTCGGCCTGCGGAGCTCGCCTTGGGCCTGGGCCCTCATCGCGGTCAAGCTGTCGACGCTCGTTGTCCTGCTGGACTGGGTCCTCCGCCGTCAATGGCGCCGCCTGCTGGCCTGCCTCCTCCCCCTGGGCGTGGTGGTGGTGGTCTCGCTCGTGCTTCAGCCGGGCCAGTGGATCGACTGGGTCACCCACCTTCTGGAGCGATCCACCGGGCAACATGACACCGGCGCGCAGATCCTGATCCCGCTCTGGCTTCGGCTCCCGATCGCCACGGCGCTCGTCGTCGCAGCCGCGTGGCGTGGCCTTCCCTGGTTGCTTGCCCCGGCGATGGTGCTCGCGATGCCCATCCTGTGGTGGCACTCGCTGGCGGCGCTCGTCGCGATCCAGCCGCTCGCAGGCCGGCCGGATGGCCACGACTCCCCGTCGACTACTCCGGGTCGATCCAGGTGAGGAGCGGCAGCTCCGGCACCAGGAGGTCTACGGGCGTCGGGCGGCGATACGTGTACACCCCGTAGGGGGCCCACGTGGCACCCGCGACATTGCGCATCGGCCCCGCGTCGAAGGTGATCGAGACCTCCAGCGCCGCCCGGTCGGCCTCCGGCGTGATGGCGTTGGCCCAGTAGCGGTAGGCGACCGCGGCGGGAGCGTCGCCATACCGCGTCGCGATGCGCGCGTTCCAGGCCAGCAGGAACACGTCGTGGGGTTCGGCGCGCGCTCGTGCGTCCAGGTCCGCCCTGGCGCGCGGATCCCCGGCCCAGGCCTCGACGACCGCCACCAGCGTCGCATCCGCGGCCTCGGTGGCCGCCGCCCGAGCGCGATCGACGTCATCGACGGTCAGATACAGCTCGACGAGGCCCGCATGTCCCAGGGTCGCGATGACCGTCGACTCGATCGCCGGCCAGCGTGCCACTCGCACCGGGTCGCTCCAGAAGGGGTCGGCCGCCACCCGCGGCAGGGCTCGGAGCACCTGGGCGTAGAGTCGGTCTGCGTCGGTGGTGTCCCCCAGGCTCTCGTGGACGTACCCTGCCGCAAGCACGAGTGC
>MGOE01000108.1:1228-4253 GCA_001797035.1 Chloroflexi bacterium RBG_16_72_14 | reverse complement strand
CAGCCCGCGCACGAGGGCATCACGAGCCGCCTCATCGTCGCCGGCGCTTGCCTCCAGCCAGGCGATGTCGATCCACGCCGCCGGGAGGTCATCTGCCTCGACGACGGTTCGCAGTGCCTCGAGTGCCGCGGCCTCGTCTCCCTCTCGAGCCGCTGCCAGCGCCACGACGAGGTTGTTGGGCGGGATCGACGGGTCGAGGGCGACAGCCTCGGCCGCGAGGCCTTCGGCCCCGGCCCAGTCACCGACCTGGAATGCCGAGCCGGCGGCATCGAGCGCCAGTGCGGAACGCTCGCCCGCGATGCCCCAGGCCGTCGCCGCCACCACGGCGATCCCCGCGAGACCCGCCGCGGACCGTCGTGACATGCGCGCGCCTCGCCGGGACGTGCCAGGCGCCCCACCCGACGCATGCGCGTCCAGCCAAGCAAATGGGAACGCGAACGCGAACAGCGCGGCCGGCCAGCCAATCAGGACGTCGAACTGCTGGTGGACGCCGAAGTACACCGTGGCAAGGATTGCCGCAAGCGCCCAACGTCGTGCCTTGGGGTCCGGCCCGCGGACCGCATGCCACACGAGCCGGCCGGCGACGGCCGCGACGACCATGCCCCCGACGATGCCAACGAGTCCCGTTTCGGCCATCGTCTGGAGCACAACGTTGTGGGCGTGCGGAATGTAGTAGTCGAGCTCCCCCGCCGACGTGTAGAGGATTCGCTGGGGGGCCCACATGCCCGGACCGACCCCGGTCAGCGGTGCATCCAGGAACATGCGTCCGGCGGCTGCCCAATACGACGTCCTGCCGCCCTCGCCGCCGCCCGCGAACCGGTCCAGGATGGTCGGGCCCACCAGGACAACCAGGACGGCGAGCGCAGCCAGGCCGGCGACGAAGACGCCGAGACCGGTGCGCGTCCCGAGCGCCTGCCGAATCTGCTGCCGTCGCGCTGGCGCGGAGGCAGCGATTGCCGCGGCCGTGAGGGCCGTCGTGCCCATCGCCAGCCAGGCGCCGCGAGTCCCGGACACGATGATCACGCTTGCGGTCAGCGCCCACAGGAGCAGGATGACGAGACGTGCACGGGCCGTGGCAAACCCAACGTGCGCCGTTGCCGCGATGGCCGCCAGCATCGCGAGGGCAGCCACCATGCCCGGGTTCCCGTATGTGAGACCCTCGAAGAACGGACGCAGTGGTGGCGTGGTGGCACGGCCCACCACCGCCCACCAGGTCAGCCAGTGTGATGCCACGGCGGTCATGTAGGCGATCCCGAGGACGAAGGCGAGCAGCACGACCGTCGCGCCAAGCCGCTCGCGGAGGCCCGGGTTCGCGAGCAGGCGCCGGAGCAGCAGGTACAGGCCCGCCAGCAGCACGCCGTAGGCCAGGAAGTCCAGCGAGATCCGCGTGTTGCGCGACAACGCGGTGGTCACAGCCAGTGTCACGAGGCCGGCGACCACCGCGGGCCACAGCGCAGATGGAGAGCCGCGGCGCGGCGCCCGGGCGTCCAGCACGATCCAGGCGAGCAGCACCAGGGCCGCCACGAGCAGGCTTGCGATCCGGACCTGGACGACGTAGATCCCGTAGTAGCCGCCGGCGAAGAAGAAGAGGTATGCGATCCCGACTGTGACCAGCGGCCACAGGATCGCGACAGGCCGCCTCATCGGATGGTCACCGGTCGCGCGCTCCGAGCGACGCCCAGAGCGCGAGGTACGCGTCGGTGACGGCGTCCCACGAGTAGGTCGACGCCGCCCGCGTACGCGCGTCCGTCCGCAGCGCCTCGAGCGCGGGGTCGTCCGGCGCCGCGACCACCTGTGCCAGCTGCGCGGCCAGCTCCGCCTCCGTCGCGAACAGCAACCCGGACCCGGCCAGCACCTCCTCGTTCTCGGGGGTCCGGTATGCGAGCACGAGGTTGCCGGCGCCCATCGCCTCGACGAGCGCCGGGTGTGTCCCGCCCACGGAAGTCGCGTGGATGTAGGCGAGCGCCGCGCGCTGCAGGTCCCGGTAGCCCTCGCCGTAGATCGCGCCCGTCATGCGCACCCGCGGGTCCTCGGCCGCGAGCCCGCGCAGCCGCGCCTTGTATGCGTCAGCGTAGGGCGCGTCGCCCACGATCAGCAGCGGCACGTCGCCCGGCACGGAGCGATAGGCGCGGATCACGAGGTCCGCCTGGTTCTCGGGCTCGAGGCGGCTCACGTAGAGCAGGTAGCGCGCGGGCTTCACGTCCGCGTCGATGCCGTGGGCGGACAGGTCGGGCACGGGCTCACGATCGAGCAGCGACGCCCCATACGCGATCACCGCGGACGCTCGCCCGTAGCGTTCGCGGTAGTAGTCCCGGATCACGTCCGCATCGGACACGATCGCGTTGGGGTAGACCAGCGCGAACCGCTCGCCCAGCGCGTACCAGGCGCGGCCGGCGAGGCCCCACTTGCGGCGCTGGCGCTCGATGCCGTCCACGTTGAGCACCACCCGCGTGCGCCGGAGGCGGGGGATCGCGCAGAAGACGGCATTGGCGGCATTGCCCACCCACATCGCGTCGTACCCGCGAAGCAGGCTGTCCAGCACCGACAGGCCGGTGTGGCTCACGGTCTCCAGGTACTTGCCCGGCAGCCAGGGCAGGAACCGGCGGTGAACGCCCTCCGGCACGGGGATCGATTCATCGGTCCGCCCGCGCCGGCAGTAGACCGTCACCTCGTGGCCGCGGTCCGCGAGTCTCGAGGACAGCTCCCAGGCGAGCGTCTCGAAGCCGCCATACGCGGCGGGGATGCCTCGGGTACCGACGATGGCGATGCGCAAGGGGCGACTCCGGGCGTCGGCGTTGGACGGGGCCCAGCCTACACATGCACGGGTGCTGCCGGGCGGTGCACCGGAGCACCGATTGGGCAATCTCCCTACCTTGACCGCTCCCCGGCGAGGGAAGAGACTGGCGCAGCCCCTGGAGGGAGGCGGAGATGCGACGACGAGTCGGAGTGGTCCTGGCTGCGGCGGTGCTGCTGACATCGGTCGCCGCCCCCGCCCAGGCCGTCGAGCCCGAGACGAGACCGGTCG
>MGOE01000108.1:952-1151 GCA_001797035.1 Chloroflexi bacterium RBG_16_72_14 | reverse complement strand
TCCTGGATTGTCATGCTGAAGGCCGGCGCGAATCCCCGGGCGGACGCGCCCGGGCTGGCCCGGAGGGCGGGCGGGAGCGTGGGCCACGTCTACACCCACGCACTCCGGGGCTTCCAGTTCAAGGGCTCCGCCAAGGCCGCGGCCGCCCTGCGCAAGAACCCCAACGTGGTGTCCGTGACCGCCGACCACGCCGTCTACC
>MGOE01000108.1:0-812 GCA_001797035.1 Chloroflexi bacterium RBG_16_72_14 | reverse complement strand
GGACCTCGCCGCGAGCATCGACGCGGCATCGAGCAAGAACTGCGTCAACGAGGCCCTGCCGCCCAACGACGGCCACGGCCACGGGACGCACGTCTCGGGCACCGCGGCCGCACCGCTCAACGGCGAGGGCGTGGTGGGCGTCGCGCCCGAGGCCACCCTGGTCGCGATCAATACCTTCGACGACGCCGGCAACTCCTCCGAGGCGCTGGTCCTGTGCGGCATCGACCACGTGGTCGCCCTCAACACCGATGCGGATCCCGCCAACGACATCGACGTGGCCAACATGAGCTGGGGCGACCCGCGGGCCTGGGGCTCGGGCGCCGATGACCCGCTCCACGCCTCGATCTGCGCCGCCGACGCCGCGGGCGTCGTGCTCGTGGGCGGGGCCGGCAACAACGCCGCCGACGCGGGGACCTTCGTGCCAGCGGCCTTCCCCGAGGTGATCAGCGTGTCCGCGATGGCGGACTTCGATGGCGAGCCGGGTGGCCTGGGCGGCTGCCCGTTCATCCCCACCCTGCTGTGGTACCAGTGCGACGACGCATTTGCCTTTTTCAGCAACTACGGGCCGTCGGTGGACGTCATCGCGCCCGGCGTGAACGTCTACTCGACCTGGGCCGGCGGCGGCTACAAGGTCGAGCACGGCACGAGCATGGCGACGCCGCACGTCGCCGGCGTGGCAGCGCTCTTGAAGTCGATCGACCCGACCCTGACGACCGCGCAGGCCAGGACGATCCTCATGGAGACGGGCGAGCAGCCGGACGGGACCACCGCCGCGAGCGGCTGCGGGTCCGTAACGCAGTGGAGCGGCGACC
>MGOE01000107.1:30379-41621 GCA_001797035.1 Chloroflexi bacterium RBG_16_72_14 | reverse complement strand
AGCTGACCGGCTCGGCGGCGAGGGCCGGCCAGCCCGGGCGCCGCGGGCCGCGGGCCAGCCGGTCGGCCCGCCGGCGCTCCCACCAGGCGAGCCGCGCGATCGCCGCGAACGCCTCCACGGCGCCCCGGAGCATCGGCATGCCGCCCCCGGCATCGATCACCGCCTTGACCTCCTCGCTCACGTCGCCGGATGTGAGCGAGACGTAGACGGGCAGGAGGTCCGGCCGGTCGGCGGTGGCCCGGATCAGCGGCGTCGTGACCTCGACCGCCACCTCGACCTCGCTGGGCAGGTCGCGGAACGGCGAGTCGTGGACGATCGCAAGCACGTCATAGGCGCCGGACGCGGCGAAGGCGTCGAAGGCCGCCGTGTACGCGACCGGCGCGTCGTCGGCGCCCCACGGGTCGAGCGGGTTGCCGATGTAGCCCATCGTCGGCAGGTCGCGGAGGATCGCCGCGCGCGCCGCCCCGGGCACCGGCGGCAGCTCGAGACCGGTCCGATGCGCGAGGTCGGCGACCAGCGACGCCTCGCCCGTGGACACCGTCACCACGCCGGTCCGGCCGCGGCCCACGCACCTGCCCAGGCGGTCGGCGCCCGCGACCAGCTCGGCCGCCTCGAGCAGCTCGTCCAGGTCGTGGCAGCGGATGACACCGGCGGCCTCGAGCGCCGCGTCCGTCACGCGGTCCTCGCCGGCAAGGCTGCCGCTGTGGGCGACCGCGGCCGCCTGCGCCTGCTCGGACCGGCCGACCTTGACCGCGAGGATCGGCTTGCCCAGCTCGAGCGCCCGGTCCGCCAGGGCGAGGAAGCGTTCGGGGCGCTTGAACCCCTCGACGAACAGCATGACGGCGTGGGTCTCGGGATCGTCCAGGCACCAGGCCAGGTAGTCGCACAGGTCGAGCACCACCTCCGCACCGACCGACACGATCCGGCTGTAGCCGATCCGGGTGCCCGGGGCGTGGATGAACGCGTCGGTCACGCTGCCGGACTGGGCGAGCCCGGCCACGTGCCCGCGCCTGAGCCACGGGTTGACGTCGCCGATGTAGTTCGTGCTGTTGGTCGTCCAGTCGACCATGCCCATGCAGTTGGGCCCCAGCAGCGCGATCCCGTGCTCCAGCGCGATCTCGCGGACCCGGCGCTGCATCTCGGCGGCGGCCTGGCCGCCCTCGACCACGCCGCCGCCCGGGATCACGAGGCTGGGCACGCCCGCATCGGCGGCCTGTTGCGCGAACACCGCGGCGCGCAGCGGGTTGACCGCGAGGATCACGGTGTCCGGCCGCTCCGGCAGCGCCTCGAGCGACGGGAAGCAGGGCTGGCCGTGGGCCTCGGCGTAGTTGGGGTTGACGAAGTGGCAGCGCGTGTCGCTGCCCATCCGGACCAGGTTGTCGCGGACCGTGAGCGCGAGCGAGGAACGTGGGCTGGCGCCGACGACCGCGATCGAGCGCGGGGCGAACAGGGGACGCAGGTCGATCGGGGCGGGACGCATCACCCGGCGGTCAGCCCACGACCCGGTCCACGCCGCGCTTCTCCAGCGCCCGCGCGATGACCATCCGCTGGATCTCGGACGTGCCCTCCCAGATGCGGTCCACGCGCAGCTCGCGCAGGAACCGCTCGGCCGCGAACTCGCGCATGTAGCCCCGCCCGCCGAACACCTGGACGACGCGGTCCGCGCAGCGGTACGCCGCCTCGGACGCGAACAGCTTGGCGACCGACGCCCTGGCGTGGACGACCTTGGGGTCGGCGTGCTGGTCCATGTGCCAGGCGGCCTCGCGGGTCAGCAGGCGGGCGGCCGCGGCGTCGGCGGCGGAGTCGGCCAGCGGGAAGCTCACGCCCTGGAAGTCGTAGATCCGCTGCCCGAACTGGATCCGGCCGGTGGCCCACTCGACCGCCAGGGTCAGCAGCCGCTCCATCGCGCCCGTGCAGCGCGCGCCGATGTGCAGCCGCTCCTCGACGAACCACTGGTTGGTCATCGCGTCCGCCTCCCCGATGGCGCCCAGGATCGCGGTGGCCGGCACTCGCACGTCGGTGAGCGTGAACTGGGGATGGCGGTCGGCGAACGTGTGGGTGTAGTCCGGATCGCCGGTCATCTCGACGCCTGGCTCGTCGTAGTCCACCAGGAACAACGTGGGCTTCCGCTCCCCTCCCTCGAGCAGGTGGCAGTGGAAGATCATGAAGTCGGTGTCGGAGGGGCCGGTGACGAACCACTTCTCGCCGTTGAGGACGTACTCGCGGGTGGACGGATCCTCGACGGCCGTGGCGGCCAGCGTCCGCGCGTCCGAGCCCTGTCCCGGCTCCGTGATCGCGTAGCTGCCGGTCCGCTCGCCGCGCAGCGACGGCTCCAGGTAGCGGCGGCGCTGCTCCGGGGAGCAGGCCGCCAGGGCGTTGTAGGCCCCGGGGATGAAGCTCCATAGGCCGCCCGTGACCTGTCCCAGCTGCTCGTGGACGAGCACCTGCTCCAGCGCTGACCAGCCCTGTCCGCCGGCCTCGACGGGCAGGCTGCCGCCGTGGAGGTCCAGCTCGATCGCGCGCCGCTTGAGCTCGCGGATCGTCTCGGCCGGGAGGGTTCCGCCGTTGCGCTCGAACTCGGCTTCGTGGGGCTGGAGGACGTCGCGGGCGTAGACGCGGGCGCGCTCGCGGAGGTCCGCCTGGGTGGCGTCGAGGGTCAGGTCCATGGGGCGCAGTCTCGCGCCGGATGCCGCCCCACGACCGGCGCGTCGCGGCGCCCGGGACGGGCCCGGTCTACGGCGGGCCAGCGATCGCGATGGCCGTCAGCCGCCGGAGTCGAAGGCGATCGGGTCCGCAAGAACGGCGTCCAGCGCGCGGTCGAGATCCGGCGCCAGCTCCATGGCGGTGCGGACGGCCGTGATCGCCTGGAGATACATCCGGACCTGGTCGAGGTCGAGGGTGCGATCCTTGCGGTCCGTCAGGAAGTGCTCCAACGGCCGGAACGACCCGCCCCAGGCCCAGGCGTCGGTCGAGACGCCGGTGAACACCTGGGTGGCGTTGATCCGCACGGCCGAGGCCGCCGCGTCATGGGCGGCGGCGAGCGGGAATGTCCCGGTGCCGACCGCCGGATCCAGCAACCGGACGTCCTTGTCCGCCAGGCCCAGCGCTTTGCCGAAGTCGCGCTTGAGCGAATCGCTCACGGCCCGGACGAGGTAGTTCACCAACGGACGCGGCGTGTAGTAGACGCCTTTCCGGATCCGCTCGGCCTTGTCGTAGGCGGCCAGGAAGTGCTCGTAGAAGTAGAGGATCGGGTCCGGCGAGCCGGCGGATGGATGGCCGATAGACCCGATCACCGCATCCGGCGTGCCGTTGAGGAGATGCAGCTCATCGGTCAGCCACACCGTCATCGGATCCGGCATGGCGCCGCCAACGCGGAGCGGCTCGATGGCGGAGCGGAGGATCGGGATGTCCGGCGGGATCGCCCTCCATGCCGCCTCCAGGTTCGCGGCAGGACCGGCCTCCATGCGTACCAGGAACAAGGCGTACGTGAGCGTCTGCGCGTAGGTGTCCGCGAAGTCGTCGGCTTCCATGTCGGACATCAGCGTCCGTCGGTAGAAGTCCCACAGCTTGCGCAACGCATCCCCGTCGGCGTTCGCCGGGCGGAGCAATTCGCGGATGGCGTCCCGCAGCAGCGTGGCGCGCCGAGCCAGCGCGTCGGCCAGCATCTCCGCGGACGTCGCCGCGGGAGCCGTCGCGGAGAAGAATGCCGACAGCAGCTGCCCGGCCTGTGCGAGCTGCCCAGCCGACACCGAGGTGGATCCCGAGGCGACCTTCGCGACCGACTCCGAGAGCACCACGTCCAAGCGGCCGACCTCCGGCCTGAACAGCGTCATGCGGAGGAAGTCCGTGACCAGCAGGTTCTCCAGCGTCGATCGGTACCGGCTGACCTGCTCCGACTCCAGGACGTCGGCGAACCGCGCCGCCGTGCCGGGCTGCTTGGTCTCGCCGTAGCCGATCGCGATTCCGGAGCCGTTCACGACCTGGAGATCCGGCTGGCCGACGTCCGCAAGCCGCAGCTCGCCCCTGACGGCGATATGGCCGAACCCGAGCTCCACGGCGGCAGCGGCGAGGAACTCGCCGAATGCAGGTCGGTATGTGTGCTCGGTGGCTCCGGGGATCACGGCGACCTGCTGGATCGCCTGGAGATATGCCCTGACCGTCCCGCCCCGCAATGCCATATGGTCAGGGTAGCGGCTGCCCTGGGACCATATCGTCGAGGTACAGCACCTCCAGCCCGGGGCGCGACTTGATGCCCCGGTCGTTGGTGATGAACGCTGTTGCTCCTGCGGCACGGGCACTCGCGAGGTGGATCGCGTCAGCGAGCTCCACGCCGCCCTGGCCCCGGATCCAGGCCGCGTCCTCGGCGACCGCGGCGGACAGCGGCGTGAGCTCGAGACCGACGTCGCGAATGGCCGCGGCGGTGAGCTCGAACGCTGCCGCATCACCGGCCCGCGCCGGACCGGTCAGCACCTCGACCTGGCCCACGGTTGCGAGTGACGCGCGGATGGCGCCTTGGTCGATCGCGTCGATGACGGCGCGCGCACGCGGGCCATGCTCCTCATTCGCCTCGATGACGTAGATCAGGACGTTGGCGTCGAGGCCGATCGCCGCGTGACTCGCCTGCAGCGTCCGGATGGACCAGTGCCTCTCGCTCACGCACGTTCCTCTCGAGCTCGTCGCGGAGTTGTCGGACGTAGGTCACCGGATCGGGTTCGTAGTACCCCTTGCCCGCGGCGATGCCCCACAGGCGATCCGACGCCTTCTCGGGACGCTTGCGCAGGATGAGCGCGTCGTCCACCACCTTGACGTCCAGCCGGTCTCCCGGCTCGATCCCCAGGCGCCGCCTGGCATCGCTTGGAATGGAGATCTGGTGCTTGGAGCTGACCTTTGCACTTGGCATCGTGCCACCATGCTAAGCGTCGCACCCGCGAAACGTCAAACCCGCGAGCGGTCGAGGCTTCCGGAGCAGGCGACCGGGCGGCATGTCCATTTCGGAGATTCGGCACTACCCGGCCGGTCGCGCGGGTCGCCAATGTCGGTCGCGGAGTCCCGCGCGTCCGCGGGACCCGACGCGTCCCGTGAAACGGGGACAGGCGACCAACGAGGATGGTGGAGCGTGCGCAAGGTCTCGTTCACGGTCAACGGCCGACCGCTTGACGTCGTGGCCGATGAGCGGCAGACCATGCTCCTCGACGTGGTCCGCGACGACCTGTCGCTCACGGGTGCGAAGCAGTCCTGCGACCGCAAGGGCCAGTGCGGCACGTGCATGGTGCTGGTGGACGGCAAGGCCGTGCTCTCGTGCATCACGAAGGTGGCCGCGCTCCAGGGCGCGAACGTGACCACGATCGAGGGCCTGGGGACGCCGGGGCAACCCCACCCGATCCAGCAGGCCTTCGTGCTGGCGGGAGCCGTCCAGTGCGGCTTCTGCACCCCCGGCATGATCGTGACCGCCGCCGAGCTGCTGGAGGCGAACCCGAGCCCGACGCGGGCCGAGATCCGCCGCGCCCTCCGGCGCAACCTGTGCCGCTGCACCGGCTACGCGAAGATCATCGACGCGATCCAGCTGGCCGGACGCTTCCTCCGCGGCGAGATCGCCCCCGCGGACCTCGTGCCCGGGCCGGACGCACCCCCGCTGGGCGTCTCCCACCCCCGTCCCAGCGCGATGGCCAAGGCGTGCGGCACCGCGCTGTTCGGGGCGGACATCCGGATGCCCGGGGCCCTCGAGGTCGCCGTGGTGCGGAGCCCGCATCCGCATGCCCGCATCCGCGGCATCGACGCGACGGCGGCCGAGGGGATGCCCGGCGTGACCGGCGTGATGACGGCGAAGGACATCCGGGGGACGAACCGGATCAAGTACACCGTCGCCGACCGGCCCGTGCTGTGCGACGACACGGTCCGGACGCTCGGCGACCCGGTCGCCATCGTCGCCGCCGCGACCCGCGACCAGGCCGTCGCGGCCGCCGAGGCCGTCGTGGTCGACTACGAGCCCCTTCCCGCGCTCCTGTCGCCCGAGGCGGCCCTCGCCGACGGGGCGCCACGCATCCACCCCGACGTCCCGAACCTGTGCCACAGCCAGCCGATCGTCAAGGGTGACGCGGCCGGCGCGTTCGCCACCGCGGCCGCCGTGGTCGAGGCCCGCTTCCGGACCCAGTGCGTCCACCAGGCGCCCCTCGAGCCGGAGGTGAGCCTTGCCTATCTCGAGGGCGAGGGCGAGGACGCCGAGCTGGTCATCATCGGGCGAAGCATCAACATCCACCTCGCCATGGCCAGCCTCCAGGCGGCGCTGGGCTGGGAGGCGATCCGCTACGAGGAGCCCTTCTCGGGCGGGCAGTTCGGGATCAAGGTGGAGGTGATCACCGAGGGCATCGCCGGCGCCGCCGCCCTGCACTTCGGCCGGGCCGTGCGGTACCTGCCCAGCCTCGCGGAGTCGATGCTGGCGACCTCGAAGCGCCACCCGTTCGACATGGGCATCCGGCTGGCCGCCGACGCGGACGGCCACCTGTCGGCCCTCGCGATGGACATCACGGTCGACAACGGCGCCTACATGTCGCTCGGGGTCGTGATCCTCAACCGGGCGCTCCACATGCTCACGAGCTCGTACTTCGTGCCCAACATCGACGTGACCTCGCGGCTCGTGTACACGAACAACCCGTGGGGAAGCGCCGCCCGCGGAGCCGGCCCGCCCCAGACCCACTACGCGCTCGAGTGCGCGGTCGACATGCTGGCCGAGAAGATGGGCATCGACCCGCTGGAATTCCGCCGCCGCAACTCCCTGAAGCCTGGCGAGACGAAGGCCACGGGCCACGTGGTCCGGGAATGGCCGTTCCCCGGCCTGTGCGAGGCGATCCAGCCGCGGTACGAGGAAGCCCGGAGGCAGGTTGAGGCCGCGAGGGCCGAGGGCGTCCACCGGGGCGTCGGGCTCGGCGCGGCCGCGTTCGGCATCGCGATGCCGGGCGACAAGTCGATCGCCGCGATCGAGCTGGACCCGGACGACGGGGTCACGGTGTACGTGGCGGCCGCCGACCCGGGCGAGGGCACCGACTCGATGCTCAGCCAGCTCGTCGCGGCCGTCCTCGAGCTCCCGCCGGCGAGGGTCCGCCTGCACACCCGGAGCACCGCCGACACCACGGCGTCCGGACCGGCGTCCGGCAGCCGCGTCACGTACATGATCGGCGGGGCGGCTGTCGACGCGGCCCGGCAGCTGCGCATGGCGATGGATGAGGAAGGGGCCCGGACGCACGCGGCGTTCACCGCGTCCGGCCGGCCCACGCGCTACGTCGGCCGGAGGACCACGCTCGAGACGGCGCCGCTGGACCCTGCGACCGGTCAGGGCCCGTCGTTCGAGGTCCAGGTGTTCTCGGTCCAGATGGCCGAGGTCGAAGTCGACACGGCCACGGGCGAGGTCAGGCTGCTGAGGTTGACGTCGGCCGCCGATCCCGGCCGGGTCATTCACCCGTTGAACGTCGAGGGCCAGCTCGAGGGCGGCATGGACATGGGGGCCGGCTTCGCGCTCCGCGAGGAATACGTGGCCGGGAAGACCCGGGACTGGGTGACGTTCAAGTTCCCGAACATCCGTCACGCCGTCGACCTGCAGACGATCGTCGTCGAGACGCCCCGCGAGCTCGGCACGCTGGGCTCGGTGGGCATCGGCGAGATGGCGATGGTGTCGACGGCCCCGGCGATCGTCAACGCGATCCGCGACGCCTGCGGGGCGATGGTGTTCGAGCTGCCGGCCACGCCCGAGCGCGTCAGGGTCGCGCTGGCCATGACCGACGCGCAGCTGGCCGGTGCCGGGACGTGACCCGCCCGCGGCCGAACGGTCACCCGCCCGGGTGCCGCCCCACGTGACGGCCGAGGGGATCCGGACCCGCGAGCTCCGCACGGTCGCCGGCCGCGAGGCCTGGTTCGACTCGGAGGGGTTCTTCTGGGAGCCGGATGACTGGAGCGAGGCGGCCGCGCAGGAGCTTGCCCGTGACAGCGGCATCCCCGCGCTCGACGAGGTGCAGTGGCGCGTGATCCGCTTCCTCCGCGACTACTACGGCCGTAACGGGCGCGCGCCGATGAACCGCGAGCTGAAGGCTGGCACGGACCTGAGCCTCCTCGAGCTGGAACGGCTGTTCCCCGACGGGATCAGGATGGGCGCCCGCCGCCTTGCCGGGCTCCCGAACCCCAAGACGTGCATCGAGTAGCCCGGATGCGCCTGCCATGACCGATCGACGCATCTACCTCGACAACGCCGCCACCACCTTCCCCAAGCCGAAGGCGGTGCTGGCGCGGATGGTGGAGACGTACGCCCGCGTCGGGGTATCGCCCGGCCGGGGCAGCCATGACCTGGCCGTGGAGGCCGGGGACCTGGTCGATGACGCCCGGGCGCGGATCGCGCGCTTCTTCGGTGCCCCGGACCCGGACCGGGTCGTGTTCGCGGCGAACGCGTCGGACGCGCTGAACACCGTGATCCTGGGGCTGGTCCAGCCGGGCGACCACCTGGTCGCCACCCGCCTCGACCACAACTCCGTGCTGCGCCCGCTCCACCACCTCGCGGAGCGTGGGACGATCAGCTACGACCTCGCGCCGTTCGACGAGCGCGGCTTCGTGGACCCGGACGCGGTCGCGGCCCTCATCCGCCCCAACACCCGGGCGGTCGTCATGTGCCACGCCTCGAACGTCCTCGGCACGGTGCAGCCGATCGCGGAGGTCGCGCGGCGGTGCGCGGCCCACGGCGTGCCGCTGGTCGTCGACGCGGCCCAGTCCGCCGGCCAGGTCCCGATCGACATGACGGCGCAGGGGATCGACGCCCTGGCGTTCACCGGGCACAAGTCGCTCTACGGGCCGTCGGGCATCGGCGGGCTCGTGCTGCGCCCCGGGATCGACGTCGCGACGACCCGCTTCGGCGGCACGGGCAGCAACTCGGGCAGCCTCGTCCACACCCAGGCGTACCCGCTCCGTCTCGAGCTCGGGACGCTGAACCTCCTGGGCGTGATCGGGCTCACCCTCGGCATCGCGTTCGTCGAGGGGCTGGGGCTTGAGGCGCTCCATCGCCGCGAGATGGCCCTCCTGGCCCGGTTGCGGGACGGCCTCGCGGCGATTCCCGGCCTCACGCTCTACGGCGCCGCGGACCTGGATCGCCACGTGCCAGTCCTGACGACGAACGTCGCCGACGTCGACCCGCAGGACGTCGGGGCGATCCTCGACGGCGACTTCGGCATCGCGGTCCGGGTCGGGGTGCATTGCGCGCCGCTCGTCCATCGCGACCTGGGCACCGACGCCCGTGGCGCGGTCCGGTTCAGCCTCGGGGCGTTCAACACGGCGCGCGAGATCGACGCGGCGGTCGGCGCGATGCGCACCATCGCGGGGCCGCGGTCGCGGACGACGGGCTGACGGCGCCGTCCTCGCCGAAGGTCAGGGCCGGCGAGCGGGCACCCCTACTGGGGCCAGGCGAGGACGAGGATCCGGATCTCGGTCATGTCCTCGATGGCCCACAGCAGCCCCTCCCGCCCGAGCCCCGAGTCCTTGACGCCGCCGTAGGGCATGTGATCGATCCGGTAGGTCGGGATGTCGTTGAGGATCACGCCACCGACCTCGAGGTCGTGGAAGGCGGCCCACGCTCCGGCGAGGTCATTCGTGAACACGCCCGTCTGGAGGCCGAAGGTGCTGTCGTTCACGCGGTGCACGGCCTCGTCCAGCGTCGAGAATGGGAACGCGACCACGAGCGGCGCGAACGCCTCGTTGGAGCACACCTGGGCGTGGACCGGGACATCGGTGAGGACGGTGGGCGGGAAGAAGGTGCCGTCGGCCGTGCCGCCCAGCACGACCTTGCCTCCGAGCGCCCTGGCCTCGTCCACCCACAGCTGGGTCCGGCCGGCGGCCGCCGCGTCGACCATCGGCCCGACGTCGATCGTGGGGTCTGCGGGATCGCCCAGCCTGAGGGCGCGGGCGGCGGCGAGGAAGCGATCCATGAACTCGTCCCACACGGCCTCGTGGACGAACATCCGCTGGACGCTGATGCACACCTGCCCGCTGTAGGCGAAGGCACCGATGACGCAGCGCTTCGCGGCCCACTCGATGTCCGCGCTGCGATCGACGATGACGCCGGCGTTGCCGCCCAGCTCGAGCACGACCTTCTTCTTGCCGGCCCGCTCCTTCATCCGCCAGCCGACGGACGGCGACCCCGTGAACGTGAGCAGCTTGAACCGCTCGTCGCTGACCATCCGGTCGCCCAGCTCACGGCTCATGGGCAGGATGCTGACCATGCCCTCGGGCACGCCGGCGGCGTCGATGATCTCGGCCACCTTGAGCATGACCAGCGGATCCTTGGACGGCGGCTTGAGCACGATCGGGTTGCCCGAAGCGATGGCCGGCGCCACCTTGTGGGCCGCCAGGTTGAGCGGGAAGTTGAACGGGCTGATGCCGGCGATCGGGCCGATCGGGAAGCGCCGCGTGAGTCCCACCCGGTCCTTCGACGACGCCATGAGGTCGAGGGGGATGACCTCGCCCGTCATCCGCTCGGCCTCCTCGGCGCCGAGGCGGAAGGTCAGGACCGCGCGGTCCACCTCGATGAGGGCGTCCCGGATCGGCTTGCCGGCCTCGGCGGCGATGGTCGCACCCAGCTCCTCGCGGCGGGCCTTGATCCCGGCGCTGACCTCGCGCAGGATCCGGCCTCGCTCGTATGCCGGGAGCGTGCGCGTGACCTCGAAGGCGCGGACCGCGGCCTGGACCGCCTGCTCGTACTGCTCGGGGGTCGCGAGATAGGTCGCTCCGGCGGGCTCGCCCGGGCGGGCCGGGTTGTCGATGACCATGAGGTCGGGGGACTCCACCCACCTGCCGGCCAGGTAGATCGGGTGCGGGACGGTGCCGGTGAGCGTGGCCATCGGGGAGCTCCTGGGACGTGCGATCCGGATCGCGGTGATTGTACGGTCGCCACGCGGTCGGGCCCTCGACGTCGCTGATGCAAGGCGCGCGTAAGCGGGCCCGGCCATGCTGACGCCATGGGCGGGCGACGGAGTCAGGCCGAGATCGAGGCGGACGAGGAGTCCAATACAGTCCGACGAGCGATCGCTCCTTCTCGGTGGACGTGTGCGTGCTCCGCCGGCGGCAGGGCGAGCCCATCCTCCGCGGCCGCTCCCGGCCGCGCGCCTCCGGTCAGCGGCGCCGGCCGGTCCCGAAGATCGTGTCGAACACCCCTCGGAGCAGCGACTGGCCGGCGCGCGACGTGACCATCCGGCCGGCGGTCCGAATCCCGGTC
>MGOE01000107.1:23711-30368 GCA_001797035.1 Chloroflexi bacterium RBG_16_72_14 | reverse complement strand
GCTGGCGGGCGGCGGTGGCGGCCTTGCGCTCACGTGCCTTGCGCTCGCGCTCGGCGGCTCGGCGCGCCTGCTCCAGCTCGCGTGCGCGGCGCGCGATCTCGCGCCGCTGCTGGGCCGGGGCCATCCTGTCGAGGCCGTCGGCCGTGGTGGGCGACACGCCACCGCGCATCGCCGCCTCGGCCGCGGCCGTCGCGGCGGCCGCACGGGCGTTGGTCAGGCGCGCCGAGATGATCTCATGGGCGCTCTCACGGTCGATCGCCTCCCCGTACTTCGAGGCCATCGTGGACGCGGCGACGACGGAGGCGGCCTCGGCCTCGGTGAGCGGCGCCATCCGCGAATCCGGCGGCACGAGGCGCGTCGCCGCGAGCGGCGTGGGCACGCCCTTCGGCCCCAGCACCGTCACCAACGCCTCGCCGATGCCCAGCGACGTGATCGTGCGCTCCACGTCGTAGTGCTCGGTCATGGGGAACGTCCGGGCGGTCTTGCGCAGGGCGTCGGCGTCGTCCGGGGTGAAGGCGCGCAGCGCGTGCTGGACCCGGTTGCCGAGCTGGGACAGCACCGACGAGGGGACGTCCGTGGGCGCCTGGGTCACGAAGTAGACGCCGACGCCCTTGGACCGGATGAGGCGCGCCGTCCGCTCGACCTGGTCCATCAGGGCCTCGGACGCGTCGTCGAACAGGAGGTGCGCCTCGTCGAAGAAGAAGGCAAGCCTGGGCTTCGGGACGTCGCCGACCTCGGGCAGCCCCTCGTACAGCTGGGCGAGCATCCAGAGCACGAACGTGGAGTACAGCCGCGGCCGGTCCATGACGTCGGCGACCTCGAGCAGCGTCACGATGCCGTGCCCGTCGGCGCTGGTCCGGAGCAGGTCGTCGATGTCGAACTCGGGCTCGCCGAAGAACTCGCCGGCGCCCTCCTGCTCGAGGGTCACGATGGAGCGCAGGATCACGCCGAGGCTGGCCGGGCTGATCCCGCCCAGGTCCTCGAGCACCGGCTTGCCCTCGTCGGAGCTCAGGAACCTCAGCGTCGTCCGCAGGTCCTCGAGGTCGAGGAGCGGCAGGTCCTCGTCGTCGCAGTAGCGGAAGACGAGCGAGAGGATCGACGTCTGTGTCTCGTTGAGGTCCAGGACCTTGCCCATGAGGAGGGGGCCGAACGACGAGATGCTGGCCCGCACGTGGGCGCCGGCCTTGCCCGTCAGCGACAGCAGCTCCAGGGGGTGGCCGGCGGCCTGGAATGCCCAATGGAGCGACTCGGCGCGGCTGGCGACGTTGGCATTCGACGGATCGCCCGGCGCGCCGACGCCGGAGAGGTCGCCCTTGACGTCCACCGCGAACACCGGCACGCCGGCGGCGGACAGCTGGCCGGCGAGCAGCTGGAGGGTCCTGGTCTTGCCGGTACCGGTGGCGCCCGCGATCAGTCCGTGGCGATTGACGCGGGACAGGGGGACCTGGACGCGGACCTCGGGCAGGACCACGTCGCCCTGGATCGGCGAGCCGAGGATGATGGCGGGCTCCTCGAATGCATACCCCGCCGCCATCTCCGTCCGGAACGCCTCGTCCACCGCGTCACCCTCCGTCGACGCCCGCCCACGCGGATACGGTCACATGATCGCACCCGGGGCGGATGCGGTCGGTCAGTCCTCCGGCGCCCGCGGGTACGTGCCCAGGATGCGGACCAGCTCCGTCTCACGTCCGAGCTCGTCGAGCGCGGCCGCGCAGGCGACGTCAATGGGGTCCGCGTCCAGGTCCACCCAGAACAGGTACTCCCAGCGCGAACCGCGGTCGGCCCAGGGGCGCGACTCCAGGCGCGACAGGTTGATCCCGCGCGACGCGAACGCCCCCAGCGAGCGGTGCAGGGAGCCCGGGACGTTGCGCACCGCGAACACGAGGGTCGTCTTCGGCGGCCCCGCCACGGCCACGGGTGACGCCGCGGCCCGCACGGCCGCGACCGCCTCCGCGCCCGTCCGGGCGATGACCGCGAACCGGGTCCGGTTGTCGTCGCCCGACTGGATCCCGTCCGCGACGACCTCGAGCCCGTAGATCGGGGCCACCCGCGCCGACGCGACCGCGGCGGCGCCCCGCTCGCCGCGCTCCGCGACCTGCTTCGCCGCCCCCGCGGTGTTGTACGTCGTCTGGATCGTCCAGGGCCGCGACCGGAGGAACTCGTCCGCCTGGGCCAGCGCCGCCGCGATGGAGTAGACGCGATCGATGGTCTCCAGACGCTCCCCGGGGAGCGCGAGCAGGGCCAGCCGGACCGGCACGGACACCTCGCCCACGATGGGGAGCCCGAATTCGTACAACAGGTCGAGGTTCTCGCGGATCGTGCCCAGCAGCGAGCTCTCGACCGGCACGACGCCCGCGTCCGCGCCGCCCTCGCGGACCGCCTCGAACACGGCGCGGAACGAGGACAGGGCGCGGGCCTCCGGGGCGGCGAAGAAGCGGAGCACGGCCTCCTCGGCGAAGGCACCGGGCTCGCCGGTGTACCCGACGACCGGGCGCCGCGAGGTGCGGTCTCCGGTCACGGGCGGCGGCGCGCTCAAGGCCGCCGCCCCCGCGTGACCTGCACCGCGACCGGGATCGCGAGCGTGCCGTCGGACCGCCGGTGGACGGCGGCAAGCCGCTCGAATCCCTCGCGGATCCGCGCCTGGACGTCCGCCGGCTGGTGGACGACGAGCGGCGGGATCCGGACCGCGGAGTCGAGCACGCCCCGCCACAGGGTCTCGGTGTCGGGCGCCGGCGCCTCGAACATCACGTGCGAGACCCCGACGTCGGTGAACCCGGCTCCGTGGAACAGCTCGCGGAGCTCGTCGTCGGAGCGGAAGTTGGTGGGGCCCGCCGGCAGCCCGGCAGGCGACGGCGCCCCGGCGTACGCGACGGCGTCCAGGACCAGCCCCAGGACCCGGTTGCGCCTGGGCGCGTCCCACGAGGAGAGCGCCAGCCAGCCGCCCGGCCGCAGGACCCGGCGCGCCTCGGCCAGCGCGACGCCCGGCCGGCCCACGTGGTTGAGCACGAAGTTGCCGACGACCGCGTCGAAGGCGCCCGCGCCCGCCGGGATCGCCTCGAACGACCCGACCCGGAACGGGATGGACGGGTGGGCGATCGCCGCCCGGCGGACCATCGACGGGGCGACGTCGATGCCCACGGTGTCGGCGCCGATCGCCGCCGCGGCACCGGCCAGGTCGCCCGGGCCGCAGCCCACGTCGAGCACCTGGTGGTCGCGGCGCACGTCCGCGGCGCCCAGCAGCGACGCGATGACCCGGTTGGTGATCGGCTGCAGGAACGCGTACGAGGCGGCGCGCGCCTCCCAGCCGGCCGCCTCGAACCGGTTGAAGGCCTCGGCGTCGATCGTCATCGGCAGGACAGGGCTAGCGGTTGAACCACTCGGTCGTGTCGATCGGTCGGGCCTCGTCGTCGAACTCTGCCTCGCCGGCGCCCGCGTCGGTGCCCCGACCGCGTGCCCGCCGGGCGGCCGCGACCTGGGCGGCGGCCTCCGGGACCCCCGCCCAGGCCTCGGAGGCCAGCATCGCGTTGAGCGCCGCGACGTACGCCTCGACCGACGCCGCGATCGTATTCGTGCTCGAGACCTCGCCCCTGAACCGGCCGTCGCCGCGCGTGCCCGGCGCCGAGACGGGCGGCGCGATCCGGACCGTGACGCGCCCCTCCGCGGCCGGCCCCTCCTCGAGCGCGTGCACGTCGTAGGCGAGCAGCAGCGGATGCCCGCCCAGGATGTCGGCGAGCGCCCGGTCGACGGCCTTGTACAGCGCGTCGACCGCGCCGTTGCCCTCGGCCGAGGCCTTCCAGTCGTGGCCGCCGGCACGGATCACGACCGCGGCGCGGCTGTTGACGTTGCTGCCCGAGGTCACCGTCCAGCGCTCGAGGCGGGCGAAGCTCATGCGGGGCCTCCCGTTGCGGCGGGCTCGTGGGTGCCGTTGGTGGTCGTGAAGTGCCGCTCGTCGCGACGCCGGAGCTCGGCGCCGGACTTCCAGATCGCGTACTCGAGGGAGTCTGCCAGCGCCTGCGCCGAGGCCGCGATGATGTTCGTGTCGCTGCCCATCGTGGACCAGGTGCGGGCGCCGTCCTGGGAGTCGATGATGACGCGCGTCCGGGCCGCCGTCGCGCTCGTTCCGTCGAGGATGCGGACCTTGTAGTCCACGAGGTGCACCCCGTCGAGCACCGGGTAGAACGCGCGGAGGGCCTTGCGCAGCGCGCCGTCGAGCGCGTTGACCGGGCCGTTGCCGTCCGAGGCCGTGTGCAGGACCTCGCCCGCGACCTCCACCTTGACGGTGCCCTCGGCGAGCAGCTCGCGCCCCTCGCGCTGTTCCACGAGGACCGTATAGTCCAGGATCCGGAACGGCGCCGCGTAGCCCGGCGTGTGGCGCCGGATCAGCAGCTCGAACGAGGCTTCGGCGCCCTCGAAGGCGAGACCCTCGTGCTCGAGGCGCTTGATCAGCTTCGACAGCTCGCGGGGATCGATCACCCCGTCCAGCTCGAGGCCCAGCTGGCGGGCCCGGATCGCGGTGTTGGCCCGGCCGCCCAGCTCGGACACGACCAGCCGCCCGGCGTTGCCGACCGCGCCCGGGTCCACGTGCTGGTAGCTGTGCTGCACCTTGGCGACCGCCGCACCGTGGACGCCGCCCTTGTGGGCGAATGCGGAGCGCCCGACGTACGGCTGGTAGTCGTTGGGCGCCTGGTTGGCGATCTCGGCGACCGACCGCGACAGCTCGGTGAGCGCGGCCAGGTCGCCACCGCCGGCCGGGCTGAGCTCGTTCGAGGTCTTGAGGGCGAGGGTGGCCAGGATCGACACCATGTTCGCGTTGCCGCACCGCTCGCCGTAGCCGTTGATCGTGGCCTGGACGTGGCGCACCCCGGCCTGGACGGCTGCGATCGAGTTCGCGACCGCGAGCTCGGCGTCGTTGTGGGTGTGGATGCCCCAGGTCACGGCCGCGGCGCCGCGGTCGCGCTCGAGCGAGCCCCGCACGTCGCCCAGGATGCGCGACAGCTCGTCGGTCAGGGTGCCGCCGTTGGTGTCGCACAGCACGAGCGTGCGGGCGCCGGCGTCGCGGGCCGCGCGCAGGGTCGCGAGGGCGTAGTCGCGGTCCGCCCGGTAGCCGTCGAAGAAGTGCTCGGCGTCGTACACCGCTTCGCGGCCGTGGTCGGCGATGAACCCGATCGAGTCCGCGATCATGTCCAGGTTCTGGGTCGGCGTGGCGCCCAGCACCTCGGTGACGTGGAGCAGCCAGCTCTTGCCGAAGATCGTGATGACCGGCGTCTCCGCCGCCACGAGCTCGCGCAGGTTGGGGTCGTCGGCGGGAGGGCGGTCCTTGTGGCGGGTGCTGCCGAAGGCGGCCAGCCTCGCCCGTTCCCAGCGGATCTTGCGGGCCGCCGCGAAGAACTCGATGTCCTTGGGATTGGACCCCGGCCAGCCGCCCTCGATGAACGGGAAGCCGTACTCGTCCAGCATCCGCGCGATGCGCAGCTTGTCGGCCAGCGAGAGCGTGATGTTCTCGCCCTGGGTGCCGTCGCGGAGGGTGGTGTCGTAGAGGATGACGGGGGTGCCGGTGGTGGTCATGTGCTCCTGGTCCAGGTGCCCGCTGCAGGGTGGGTCGTCGACTCGTTCGGCCGGTGCCCCGCCTCAGGCGGTCACCGGCCGGGAAATCGCGATCCGCTCCCCGATGCGACGGGCCATCTCCATCGTCCCCACCACGGTGCACGCGGCGGCAGCCTCGGCATCGGCGGGCGCCAGGTCCTTCGTCCGGACGCCGTCGGCGAGCACGCCGCTCACGGCCGCCTCGATCGCCCCGGCGGCCTCGTCCCGGCCCAGCGACCAGCGCAGCATCATCGCCGCGGACAGGATCGTGCCCAGCGGGTTGGCGACGTCCTGACCCGCTATGTCCGGCGCCGACCCGTGGATCGGCTCGTACAGGCCGTGCCGGCCGTGCTGCGTCCGGGTGGTGCCCAGCGACGCCGACGGAAGCATGCCCAGTGAGCCCGAGATCACGGCGGCCTCGTCGGACAGGATGTCGCCGAACAGGTTCTCGGTGACCAGGACGTCGAATGCAGCCGGCCACTTCGCCAGCAGCATCGCCGCGGAGTCCACCAGGCGGTGCTCGAGGGTCACGTCCGGGAAGTCCGCGTGGACCTCTTCGCTGACCTTGCGCCACAGGCGGCTCGTCGCGAGGACGTTCGCCTTGTCCACCTGGGTGACCTTGCGACGCCGCCCGCGGGCCAGCTCGAAGGCGAGCGTCACGATCCGGCGGATCTCGCCCTCCGTGTACCACAGGGTGTCGATGGCGGCCCGGCCGTCGGGCGTCTGGCGCTGCTCGGATGGGCGCCCGAAGTAGAGGCCCGACGTGAGCTCGCGCACGATGAGGCAGTCCACGCCCTCGAGCAGCTCCGGCTTGAGCGGCGAGGCGGCGATCAGCGACGGGTGGACGGTGATCGGGCGCAGGTTCGCGAACAGCCCGAGGCCGCCGCGCAGGGCGAACAGGGCCTGCTCCGGGCGGACTGGCGCGTCCGGGTCGTCCCATCTCGGCCCGCCGACCGCGCCCAGCAGCACCGCGTCGGCGGCCCGGCAGGCCTCGATGTCCTCGGGCCGGATCGCGACCCCGTAGGCGTCGATCCCGGCCCCGCCGACCGTGAGCTCATCCCATTCGAAGCCGAA
>MGOE01000107.1:13150-23703 GCA_001797035.1 Chloroflexi bacterium RBG_16_72_14 | reverse complement strand
CCCGGCCGGCCTGCTCCAGGACGCCGACGGTACCGGCGATGACCTCGGGCCCGACGCCGTCCCCCGGAATCAGCGCGATTCGAAAGGTCGTCATGTCGGCACCCCCAGCGCTCATCGGTCCTCGCTCTCCGAGCGCCGAGGCGACGCCCCTGCGAGCCATCGGCGAGAGGATGCCATCGGCCCGAGGATCATGGCAGCTCTTCAGCGGTGCGCCGTCCGACGAACGCCACCTCGATGCCGTTGATCTCGGCCCCGTGGAGCTTGTTCGCCGCCACGAGGTACGCCTCGAGCGAGGCCTCGATGATGTTCGTGGACAGGCCGTGGCCGGTGACCACGAGCGCGCCCGCGCCCTCGTCGGACGACCGGCGGCAACGGACCAGCACCTGGCCCTGCGCGTCCTCGCCGGCCGACACGGCCTTGATCTCGTACTCGGTGAGCACGGGGTGCCAGCCGAGGATCGGCCGGACGGCCTCGTCCACCGCGCCGAACAGCGCGTTCACCGGGCCGTTGCCGGTCGCGTGCGCCGCCTTGGCCTCTCCGGCCACGATCAGCGACACGCTGCCCACCGAGTGCCCGCCGGACGACGAGCTGATGTTCCAGCCCAGGAGCTCGATGGACCGCGGCACGTCGGCCTTGCGCTGTTCGACGAGGGCCAGCAGGTCCGCGTCGGTGACGTCCTTCTTGGCGTCCGCGAGGGCGATGGCGGCGCGGTAGACGGCGTCGAGGGCCTCACCCTCCACCTCGTGGCCCAGCTCGCGGAGCTTGCCCTGGAGCCCGCGCCGGCCGGACAGCTTGCCGATCGACAGCGTGCTGCCGGCCAGCCCGACGGACTGGGGGGTCATGATCTCGTAGGTGAGCGGGTTCTTGAGGAACCCGTCCTGGTGGATGCCGGACTCGTGCGCGAACGCGTTGGCGCCGACGATCGCCTTGTTGGGCTGGATCGCGAAGCCGGTGAGATAGGACACCAGCCGCGAGGCCGGCGTGATCTGCTCGGTCGCGACGCCCGCCGCGAGCTCGGGGAACTGCGCGGGCCGGGTCCGCAGGGCCATCACGACCTCTTCGAGGCTGGCGTTGCCCGCCCGCTCACCGAGACCGTTGATCGTCACCTCGACCTGGCGGGCGCCGGACTGGACGGCCGCCAGCGTGTTCGCGGTCGCGAGGCCCAGGTCATTGTGGCAGTGGACGCTGATCGTCGCGTCCCGCCCGACGCGGTCCACGACCCGGCCGACCAGGGCCCCGAACTCGGACGGGATCGCGTAGCCGACCGTGTCCGGGATGTTGACGGTCGAGGCGCCGGCCTCCACGACGGCCTCGTAGACCTGCAGCAGGAACGCGTCCTCGGTGCGCGAGGCGTCCTCGGCGGAGAACTCGATCTCCGCGTCGGGTCCCAGGGTCCCACGCGCCCACTTGACCCAGCGGCGCGCCTCCTCGAGGGCCTGTTCTCGGGAGATCCGCAGCTTGTGCTTGAGGTGGATGTCGCTGGTCGCGATGAACAGGTGGAGGTGCGGGCGCTCGGCCACGCCGATCGCCTCGACGGCCCGCTGCGGGTCGCCGTCCCGGCACCGGGCCAGCGCGGCGACCGCGATGCCACCCTTCGTCTCCTGGGCGATCCGCCGGACCGCCTCGAAGTCGCCGGGAGAGGCGGCCGGGAAGCCCGCCTCGATGACGTCCACCTTGAGGCGCGCGAGCTGTCGCGCGACCTCGAGCTTCTCCGCGGCGGTCAGGCCTGCGCCGGGCGCCTGCTCGCCGTCGCGGAGCGTGGTGTCGAAGATCCGGACGCTGCCGGCGGCCACGCCGCCGCCGAACCGGGGGTGCGTTGCCTCGAATGTCATCGGGGACCCTCCTGGCCCGGTACCGCGCTCGCCACGGCCTGGGCCTGGCCGGCGTCCACCACGACCGGCCGCAGGAACGGCATCTTCGCCCGCAGGTCGGCGCCAACCTGCTCGATCTGGTGGTTCCGGTCGCGCTCGCGGAGCTCGCGGAACTCCGCGCCGCCGGCCTCCTGGACGGCGATCCAGCGGGTCGCGAAGGCGCCGCTCTGGATGTCGGCCAGCACGTCCTTCATGGCCGCCTTGGCGCCCTCGGTGACGCGCGGCCCGGAGACGTAGTCGCCGTACTCGGCGGTGTCGCTGACGCTGAAGCGCATGAAGTTGAGGCCGCCACGGTACATCAGGTCGACGATCAGCTTGAGCTCGTGCATCGTCTCGAAGTACGCGAGCTCGGGCTGGTAGCCGGCCTCGACGAGCGTCTCGAACGCCGCCTTGACCAGCGCCGACACCCCGCCGCACAGGAGCGCCTGCTCGCCGAACAGGTCGGTCTCGGTCTCCTCCTTGAACGTCGTCTCGAGGACGCCGGCGCGCGTGCTGCCGATGCCCCGTGCGTAGGCGAGGACGCGGGCGCGCGCGATGCCCGACGCGTCCTGCTCCACCGCGAACAGCGCCGGCACGCCGCCGCCCTGCTCATACACGCTCCGCAGCAGGTGCCCCGGGCCCTTGGGCGCGACCATGCCCACGTCCACGTCGGCCGGCGGCCGGACCCTCCCGAACCGGATGTTGAATCCGTGCGCGAACATCAGCAGCGCGCCGGGCCGCAGGTTGGGGGCGATGTCCGTCTCATAGACCGACTTCTGGGCCGTGTCCGGCACCGCGATCATCACGACATCGGCCGCGGTAACCGCGGCGCCGGTGTCGAGGACGCGGAGCCCGGCGGCCTCGGCCAGCGGCCGGCTCCTGGACCCGGGCGCGAGCCCGACGATCACGTTCACGCCGCTGTCGCGAAGGTTGAGCGCGTGGGCGTGTCCCTGGCTCCCGTAGCCGATGACCGCGACGGTCTGCCCCTCGAGCGCGGCCGGATCCGCGTCGTTGTCGTAGTACATCTTCGCGGTCATCTAGTTCCTGCCTCCGTCCGTCGTACCGGCAACCTCTACGTCGACCTGGTCCTCGCCCTCCGACGGCCGAGGTGAAGCCCCTGCGGGCCCTCGGCCGGAGGATTCCTCGATCGACCCGGCCCCGCGCAGCATGACGACCGCGCCGGTGCGGACCAGCTCCTTGATCCCGTAGCCGCGCAGCAGCGCGACGAGCGCGTCGATCTCCGCCTCGGTGCCCGTCGCCTCGACGATCACCGACTCCGGGGCGATGTCCACGACGCGGCCCTTGTACAGCTCGACGATCTTGATCACCTCGGCCCGGTTGCCGTCCCCGGCGCGGACCTTCACGAACGCCAGCTCGTGCTCGACGACCTGGTCCGCGGTGACGTCCTGGACCTTGAGCACGTCCACCAGCCGGTACAGCTGCTTGGCCGCCTGCTCCACCGCCACGTCGTCACCGTGGAGGGTCAGCGTCATGCGGCTGACGTGGTCCCGGTCCGTGCGCGACACGGCCAGCGAGTCGATGTTGAAGTTGCGGGCCCGCATCAGGGACGCGACCCGGTTGAGGACCCCGGGCCGGTCGAGCACGAGCACGACGAGGATGTGGCGACGGGCCTCGCCGCTGCCGGGGATGGCGCGCGGCGGCGGGGCGGTGTGGGCCGGGTGCGGATGATCGCCGCTCATTCCTCGGGCGCTCCCCACGTCTCGATGAGGTCGGACAGGCCCTTGCCCGCTGGCATCATGGGGAACACGTTCTGCTCCTCGGCGATCTCGAACCAGATCAGCGCCGGGCCGTCCACGGCCTGGGCGGCGCGGATCGTGCGGTCCACGTCGTCGGTCGTGGTGGCCTTGAAGGCCGGGATGCCGTAGGCCTCCGCGAGCTTCACGAAGTCGGGGCCTGGCAGGTGCGAGGAGTGGTAGTTGCCCGCGTAGATGATCTCCTGCCACTGGCGGATCATCCCCAGCTTCTTGTTGTCCAGCACCGCGATCTTGACCGGGATCCGGTCCGCGGCCAGCGTCATCAGCTCCTGGCTGGTCATCTGGAAGCCGCCGTCGCCGGTGATCGCCCACGTCTCGGCCGCGGGGTTGCCCAGGGCGGCGCCCATCGCCGCCGGGACCGAGAAGCCCATCGTGCCCAGGCCGCCCGAGCTGATGTGGCTGTGCGGCCGGCGGAACCGGGTGTACCGCGCCAGCCACATCTGGTTCTGCCCGACGTCGGCCACGTAGGTCGCCACGTGGTCGGTCAGCTCGCCGATCCGGGTGACCACGTAGTCGGCCGACAGCAGGCCGTCGCGCCACGCGCCCGACCCGTGCCAGCTCGAGCCCTCGGACTCGCGCCGCAACGACGCCAGCTCGGCGAGGTAGTCGGCGCGGGCCTCCGGCTCGACCGGGTGCACCAGCCTCGTCAGCCCGGCCAGGACGGCCTTGGCGTCGCCCACGATGGGCACTTCGACCGCCACGTTCTTGCCGATCTCGGCGGGGTCGATGTCGGCGTGGATGATCCGGGCGTACGGGGCGTAGGTGCGGACGTTGCCGGTGACCCGGTCGTCGAACCGCATCCCGATCGCGATCAGCAGGTCCGCCGACTGGATCGCGCGGTTCACGTGCTTCCAGCCGTGCATGCCCATGTAGCCGTAGGCGAGCGGGTGCTCCTCGTCGATCGCGCCGATGCCCAGCAGTGTCCAGGCCACGGGGATCTGCGCCTTCTCGGCGAACGCACGCAGCTCGTCCCAGGCCTCGGCGATGAGGACGCCGTGCCCGGCGAGGACCAGCGGTCGCTTCGCCTCGGCGATCTCCCTCGCCGCCAGCTTGAGCTGCCTGGGGTGGCCCTCGATCGTGGGGCGGAAGCCCGGCAGGCCGGCGATGACGTCGTCGAGGGAGGGGTGCTCGGCGTGCGTCTCCTGCTGCAGGGCGTCCTTGGTGAGGTCGATGTGGACCGGCCCGGGGCGGCCGTGTTTGGCGAGGTAGAACGCCTCCGCGACGACGTGCGGGATGGCGTCGGCGTCGCGGACCAGGTAGTTGTGCTTGGTCATCGGCAGGGTGATGCCGGTGATGTCGATCTCCTGGAACGCGTCCTTGCCCAGCAGCGCTGCGGGGACGTTGCCGGTGATCGCGACCAGGGGCACCGAGTCCAGCTGCGCGGTCGCGATCGCGGTCACGAGGTTGGTCGCGCCCGGGCCGCTGGTGCCCATGCACACGCCGACCCTGCCGCTGGCACGGGCGTAGCCGTCCGCCGCATGGCCGCCGCCCTGCTCGTGACGGACCAGGATGTGCCGGATCTCCGGGTAGTCGCCCAGGATGTCGTAGATCGGCAGGATGACGCCGCCCGGGTAGCTGAACAGGACGTCCGCGCCCTGGCGGATGAGCGCCTCCATGAGCGCATCGGCGCCGATGCGCGTCCGCTTGCGCGACCGCACCTCGTGGAGCATCTCCTTGCGGGCGTGCTCGACCGCCGCGGCCGTGGCGGTCCCGTCCGCGGGCACGTGGCTCCGTCGGCCACGCGCCGGCGCGGCGGCACCCGGCCTGGCCGGCTCGCCTTTCGTCATCGTCATCCGTGTCTCCCTCCGCCCGGCCGGCCCCGCGACCTCCCGGACATGCAAAGACCCTCGCCTCCCGGCGAGGGTCCCGTTGGTTCCCGGTGGTGGGCGCCTCAGCGGCGCTCGTCCCTCCGCGTTCCTCCGTTCTCCCGCCGGGAGCCGGTAATGAGGAGCCCGAGAAGGCTCTCGAGGCCGGCCAGCAGCGAGCGAAGAAGATCGAGGGGGGATACGTCCTGGGTCCGCAGGTCGCGCAGGGGCACGCTCACGCGCCGGCCATCCGCCGTCACGACGACGGCAAGGGCGCGGCGATCATGGCCCTGGAAGAGGTCCAAGCGACTCGGCTCCCGTGCTCCCGCCGGCGGCGGGTCCGCGCAGTCTAGCGGCAGACGGCACCACGCGCAACCACCGCCGATCGGGCCGGTTGCCCGGCGCCGATGGTCCGGGGACGCCTGGGACCGGAAAAGCGAAAGACCGCCGGTCTCCCGACGGCCCATCGCGAAGCGGGTCGGGCACGGGGCCCGACCGTCACGGCCAGCGCTGCTGCGCAACCGGCTCCATGGTCAGTACCACCGGATTCCGGCGCCGACCGTGAGCGCCATGGCTGCCAGAGCCGCCACGGCCCAGGTGAAGCGCGCCAGGTTCGCCTTCACGTCTCCGACTCCTCTCGAGTCTGTGGCTGCGTCGCGACCCCGGCAACCGGGCGGCCTTCCGGCTGGAAGGTCCCTGGCTTTGCGTCCCCGTCTCGCGGCGGGTTTGCCCTGGACGTGGGTCCCGATGGAGGTTTACCCCTCCGGGCCACCATACGGCCCAGGAGGGGGGCGGACCCATGGCCCGAAGGTACCTGTCGAGGGCCATGGGAGAGTCATTGCGCGGGCGCACCGCGCGTGCCCGCCGGGTGCCTGCGCATGGCCAGCGCGATCACCGTCGCGATACCGGCCACGATCAGCACGTCACCGACGCTGAAGATGTTGGCACCGGGCAGCCAGGCCGGCATCGCGAACATGTCCGTGAGCCAGGGCAGCGCAGGATCCGGCACGAGGGCGCTGTTCGAATAGCCCGCCGCCTCGACCCTGTACAGGGCGGCGAGGGCCTCCGGCGACGCCGGCATGTACCCGCCATTGGCGATGATGGCGACCAGGTTGCAGGATGCACCGGCGGCCACCAGCGACATGCCGGGGACCGCCCAGTTGCGGAAGATCGCGACGGCAGCGGCCAGCGTCGAGGCCACGTACAGCAGGGGACCCAGCTCGCCCACCCGGGCGGTCACGGGCTCCGAGAACAGGACGACCTGCGCCACGAGCCCGCCGACCAGCAGCGGCGCCCACCGGACGCGGAGGGCCGCGACACCGTCGAGGCGACCGCCCACCAGCAGGCCGACCGCCAACCCGATCAGCAGCGCGTAGAGCATGAACATCAGGCGATCATCGTTGCCAGCGGACTGGCCTGCAGCGTGCCGTCCGGTGCCCGTCGGCCCGGCGGCGCAAACGTCGGTTCGCGCAGGATGGCCGCCACGTCCTCGCCTGGCATCGGCTGCGCGAACAGGAACCCTTGCCCGAGCTCGCACCCCATCTCGCGCAGGCGGTCGAGCTGCGCAACCTGCTCGATCCCCTCGGCGATGATCTGGAGGCTGAGCGTCCGACCGAGTCCCACGATGGCGTTGGCGAACGCCCACCCGTCGGGGCCGGCGTCCGCCGGGGCGACGAACTCGCGGGCGATCTTGAGGACGTCGACCTTGAACCGGCGAAGGTAGCCCAGCGACGAGTAGCCGGTGCCGAAGTCGTCGACGGCGATGCGGACACCGAGGTCGCGCAGGGCGGCCAGGCGGGCGATCGTCGTCTGCGTGTCGTGGAACATCGCCGTCTCGGTCATCTCCATCACGAGGCGGGTGGGCGCCATGCCCGTGGCGCGAAGGATCCCGGTCAGGTCATCGACGAACGACTCCTGCTGGAGCTGCGCCGCCGAGAGGTTCACCGTCAGCGTGAGCAGCTCGCCGGCGTCGTTGCGCCAGCCGACCGCCTCCCGGCACGCCTCGAACAGCACGGCATGCCCCAGCTGGAGGATGGCGCCGCTCTCCTCTGCCAGGTGGATGAAGTCGTCGGGCCCCACCAGCCCGCGCGTCGGGTGCCGCCACCGGGCGAGGGCCTCGACCCCGGTCAGCCGGCCGGCCGCGAGCGAGATGATGGGCTGGTAGAAGACATCGATCTCGCCGCCACCGATCCCGCGCGACAGGTCGGTGGACAGGGCATGGCGGGCCACGATCGCCGCGTGCATCGTCGGGTCGAACACCGCAAACCGGTTCTTGCCGGCCTGTTTCGCCGTGTACATCGCCACGTCGGCGTTGCGGAGCAGGTCGTCGGCCAGCGCGTCGTCGCCCCGACCGGCGGCGATCCCGATGCTGGCCGTGATCTTCAGGTCCTGGCCCTCGATGGGGAACGTCACCTCGAGCGCGGCGATGATCCGCGTCGACACGGCCAGGGCGTTGCCGAGCCCGGGCGCATCGCGGATGAGGATGGCGAACTCGTCGCCCCCCAACCGGGCTGCGATGTCGGTGGCCCGGACGCACGATCGCAGCCGCTCGGCGACGGCCACGAGAAGGCGGTCGCCCGCGACATGCCCCAGGGTGTCGTTGACGTCCTTGAAGTTGTCGAGGTCGAGGAACAGCACCACGGGCACGCTGTCCCCGTCGTGCCGGGCGAGGGCCGCCTCGACCTGCTCCGCGAACAGGCTCCGGTTGGCGAGGCTGGTGAGGGGATCGTGGAACGCCTGGTAGCGGAGCTGCTCCTTGAGCCTCGAGAGCTCGCTCAGTGACTGCTCGAGCTGGCCGTTCTCGAGCGCGACCGCGGCCTGGTTGGCGAGCGTCTCGAGCAGGCGCAGGTCATCGTCACCGAAGGTCGTCCCCTCGGTCAGGCGGTTCGCGACCACCATCGACCCGATCATGCCCGACTCGCCCAGCAGCGGGGCGACCATGGCGCGCCTGACGGTGTCGGACTGGCGCTGCGGCGTGACGTGGAGGAACACCCGGCGCTCGGCCTCCACCCGCCGGTGGAGCGGGTGGACGTCGGCCACCGCGACGGGGATCATCACGGTCGTCGGCTCGTCCTGGACACAGACCGTGAGCAGGCCCTCGGCCTCGTCGTTGCGCGGCCACAGCAGGACCTCGGCGCGCTCGGCCCGGAACATCTCCCGGGCGTGCTCGAGCAGTGCACCCATCGCGGAGTCGATCTCCGGCGAGTGCTGCAGGATCCGGCTGGACTGGTAGAGCAGCTCCAGCCGCTCGTGCTTCTCGCGCTCCGAGACGTAGGCGCGGTAGGCAAGGAACACCGTGACCAGGGGGACGACCAGCAGCCACAGCAGCGAAGGATTCAGCCACAGGACGCTGACCGCGAGCAGGGCAAGGCTCGTGTTCGCGACCGCGACCAGGCCGCCGAACTGGATCATCTCCGGCAGCTTCTCGAACTGTGGCGCACCGCCCGACACCGAGATGGCGGTCGCGATCGCCGTGGCACTGAGCACGGCGGCCGTCGTGGTGGCGGCAAAGGCCGCGGCCCAGTCCGCGGGCTCGGGGGTCCCGCCGGGCACGTGGATCAGGTAGAACACGGTCAGGGCGGCTGCCGCCGTGAACGCGAAGTTCGAGATGTTGAAGACGAGACGGGTGACCGACTGGCGGCTGAGCAGGAGCGCGGCCCCCGCCCCCGTCACCAGGGCGAGGAAGTAGCCGTCCGGCGACAGGAGGAAGAAGCCGATCACGGCGGGGAACTCGCTCAGTGAGAACGAGTGCTTCTCGCGCCGGAAGTGAACGTCCACCACCTTGAGCTCGGCCGCGAAGAACGCGACCGCCATCACGACCCAGGGCACGTCGACCGGAGCAGCGTTGGCCGGCCGTGCGTGCAGGAACGCCAGGTACAACACCGAGGCCATGCTCGCCAGCAGGGCGGTGACGATCCAGACCCGCGCAGCCAGCGGCAGGCGCCGCAGGCCGACCCGTCGCACCCGGATGCGATTGCGGGCAGACGAACCGAGGGCGGCGGGGCCCGACCCGGTGCGTACCGCAATCCCCGGGCCATGTTCGGTCATTCGCTCTCCAAGACCCGACGGCCCCCCGATCCCCGGCGGCTGCCGCGAGTTGTACCGCGACCGGGCACCGCCGGGCCGCGACCTAGAAGTACTACCCGGCAGCTCGCAGGCCGCGCTCTCTCGGGTCCGGGACGCAACGCGGGTGCCCGAGGGGATCCGCTGCTACCCTTCTTCCTCCGTCGCCGCCGCAACAGGACACTGCCCCGGCCATGTCCAGACCACGAACCCTCCTCGAGAAGATCTGGGACGAGCACGTCGTCGCCGAGGACCCGGGCGCGCCCACGCTCCTCGCGATCGACCTCCAGCTCGTCCACGAGGTCACCAGCCCGCAGGCGTTCACCGGCCTGCGCCAGAAGGGCCTCACGGTCCGGCGCCCGGACAAGACCGTGGCCACCGCGGACCACTCCACCCCCACCACGCCTCGCAGCCTCCCGATGCTGGACTCGCAGGCGGCGGCCCAGATCGGCCAACTGGAGACCAACTGCCGCGAGTTCGGCATCCCGATCCACGCGTTCGGTAGCGACACCCAGGGGATCGTCCACGTCATCGGCCCGGAGCTGGGCCTCACGCAGCCGGGCATGACGATCGTGTGCGGCGACTCGCACACGGCGACGCACGGGGCGTTCGGCGCACTGGCGTTCGGGATCGGGACGAGCGAGGTCGAGATGGTCCTCGCCACCCAGACCCTGCTCCAGCGCAAGCCGAAGACGTACGAGGTCCGGGTGGACGGGCGGCTCCAGCCCGGGGTCTCGGCCAAGGACATCATCCTCGCCCTGATCGCCCGCATCGGCATCGGGGGCGGCACCGGCCACGTGTTCGAGTATCGCGGCGAGGCCATCCGCGTCCTGTCGATGGAGCAGCGGATGACGATCTGCAACATGAGCATCGAGGGCGGCGCGCGGGCGGGGCTGGTAGGGCCGGACGAGACGACGTTCGAGTACCTCCGCGGCCGCCGGCACGCGCCGCAGGGCGAGGCCTGGGACGTCGCCGTGGCCAGGTGGCGCACGCTGCCCACCGATGAGGGCGCCGTGTTCGACAGGTCGATCGTGATCGACGCCGACACCCTCGAGCCGATG
>MGOE01000107.1:11880-13076 GCA_001797035.1 Chloroflexi bacterium RBG_16_72_14 | reverse complement strand
CCTCCGCCCGCCGCGGTCTCGAGCGCGCGCTGGAGTACATGGGGCTCGAGGCCGGCCTGCCGATCGCCGGGCAGCCGGTCGAGGTCGTGTTCATCGGTTCCTGCACCAACAGCCGGATCAGCGACCTGCGTCTCGCGGCGAGCGTGCTCAAGGGCAACCGCGCGGCGGACGGCGTGCGCCTGATGATCGTCCCGGGCTCGCAGCAGGTGAAGCGGCAGGCCGAGCGCGAGGGCCTCCACGACATCTTCCGCGCGGCCGGCGCCGAGTGGCGCGAGTCCGGCTGCTCGATGTGCATCGCGATGAACGGGGACCAGCTCTCGCCCGGGCAATACGCGATCAGCACCTCCAACCGCAACTTCGAGGGCCGGCAGGGCAAGGGCGGCCGCACGTTCCTTGCGTCGCCCCTGACCGCGGCGGCGTCGGCGATCAGCGGCGTCGTCACCGATCCCCGGACGATCCCGGGCGTGAGCGAGCTCGTCACCGTGGGCGGAGGGTACTGACGATGGCCGAACCGTTCCGCTCCTTCGTCTCGAAAGTCGTGCCGCTGCCGGCGGAGAACGTCGACACCGACCAGATCGTCCCGGCCCGCTACCTCAAGGTCACGGACAAGGAGGGCCTCGCCGACGCGCTGTTCCGCGACTGGCGGTTCGGGGAGGACGGGTCGAGGAAGAACCCGGCGTTCGTGCTGGACCGGCCGGGCATGGCGGGTCGCAGGATCCTGCTGGTGGGCGACAACTTCGGCACCGGCTCGTCGCGCGAGCATGCACCGTGGGCGCTCCGTGCGTGGGGCATCGAGGCCATCCTGTCCACCTCGTTCGCGGACATCTTCCGCAGCAACGCGCTGAAGAACGGCGTGCTGCCGATCGCCGTGGACCCGGCGACGCACGCCGCGCTGTTCGAGCTCGTGGCCCGCGACCCGGATGCGGAGCTGCGCCTTGACCTCGCCGAGCAGGGGGTCCTCCTGCCGGACGGCTCCACGATCGACTTCGAGGTGGATCCGTTCGCGAAGATGATGCTCCTCGCGGGCACGGACGAGATCGGCTACGTCCTGGCCAGGGAGGCCGAGATCGCCGCCTGGGAGGCCGCGCACCCGCCTCGGGTGGACACCCGGCTCGGCACCCCGCTGGCCGCCGGCTGAGCTCGCCCCCCTTCGCCCGCCGCTGAGCTCGCCCCCCTTCGCCCGCCGCTGAGCTCAC
>MGOE01000107.1:11461-11843 GCA_001797035.1 Chloroflexi bacterium RBG_16_72_14 | reverse complement strand
ACGAGCGCACCGTGCGCGATTCCAGCCGCTGGGCGGCTGATCTGGCGCATGGGCCGCCCCCGCAGCGCACGAATGCACCGCCAGGCGGCGAAAACCGAACACGATGCGCTGGGACAACCGCTCGGCGAGCGGCGCGACGCCACGCATGCCTCGTGGGAGCGGCGCGACGCCGGCCGGCTCGCGACACCCGCCACCCGGGACGGCTGGGAACCTCGTCCTGCCGCCGGTCGTCTGCCGCCCATGACGATGCACCGACCGCTGGCGGCCGCCCTCGGCCTCGCCCTCCTCCTCGCCGCCTGCGGCAGCGCCGCGCCCACGGCCTCGCCGTCCCCCACGCCCACACCGTCCACCCCGGCCCCCGCGGAGCCCACCCCCGTCCCCG
>MGOE01000107.1:340-11414 GCA_001797035.1 Chloroflexi bacterium RBG_16_72_14 | reverse complement strand
GCGGCAGCGATCCCGGGCAGGGCGGCGGCATCATCCCCGCCGACCCGGGCGCCGGTGGCGGCGACGGCGACATCCCGGCGACGCCCGTGGACCCGGTGCCGGGTGCGGTCGGCGTACACGACATCGCGGCCACCGGCCTGCGCGCGTCGGTCAACGGGCGACGGGTCGCGGTCGAGCTCCGGTGGTGGAGCGGCGTGGAGCCCTGCTACGTGCTCGCCGGCGTGGACGTCGTGCGCGACGGCTCCACGTTCACCCTCACGATCCTCGAGGGCAGCGCCGCCGGACCGGACGTCGCCTGCATCGAGCTCGCGATGCTCAAGTCGACGGTCGTGGACCTCGGCGAGCTCGAGCCGGGCAGGTACACGATCCAGGCCTTTGGCGACGCCGCGCCGCTCGAGGTGGTCGTGGCCGCGTGAGCCCGCCGACGACCCTCGACCGCGCGGGCCACGAGCTCGAGGTCGAGGACGCCTTCGACCGTCCGTCGCTCGACGAGCGCCTGTGGATCTTGCACTACCTGCCGCAGTGGAGCTCCCGCGCGGCGTCCGCCGCGCGCTACGACCTCGACCAGGGCGTCCTCCGCCTGCGGATCGACGCGGACCAGCCGCCCTGGAGCCCGGAGTGGAACGGCCCGCTGCGGGTGTCGTCGCTGCAGACCGGCCTGTTCGCCGGGCCGGTCGGGTCGACCACCGGCCAGCACCGCTTCCGCCCGGACCTGGTGGTCCGCGAGGCGCAGCCGTCGGTCGCCCTGTACACGCCGCGCTACGGCCTGTTCGAGCTCCGCGCCAGGGCGATCGCCGATCCGGTGAACATGGTCGCCCTGTGGATGATCGGCTACGAGGACGACCCCCGCCGATCCGCCGAGATCTGCATCTGCGAGGTCTTCGGGCGGGACGTCGGGCCGACGAGCGCGCGGATCGGGATGGGCGTCCACCCGTTTGGTGACCCGTTGATCCGGGACGACTTCAAGGCCGTGGCGGTGGAGATCGACGCGACGGCCCCCCACGACTACGCCGCCCTGTGGACGCCCGACCACCTGGCCTTCTACGTCGATCAGCGGCTGGTCAGGGTCGTCGGCCAGTCCCCGTCGTACCCGATGCAGGTCATGCTCAACGTCTACGAGTTCGCCGACGGACCCGGGCCGGCCTCCCCGCTCGAGCGGTATCCGAAGACCTTCGTCGTCGAGCGCTTCCGCGGGTGGCGGCCCACGACCGGGCCGGGTGCCCGACCGCCGGCCTTCGACGACCGCGGCTGAGCGGGGCTTCCTGCCGGTCTCGTCCGAGGCAGACGCACCGCCCGGCGACCGGCACGGCCGCCCGTCGGCGAGGATCGCGGACCTCGCCGATACTCGCCGGGTGAACCTGTTCGACCTGGCCGCGGTGCTGCTCCTCGTGGGCGCGGTCCTCGCCGGCGTCCGCACCGGAGCGCTGCCGCAGGTCGGCGGGATCGCGGGCGCGGTGACCGGGCTCCTGCTCGCGCTCAACGCCGGCCCGTGGCTGGTCGACATCACGGCCGGCCTGGAGCCGATCCCCCGGGCCATCGCCGTGCTCGGCGCCATCCTCGCCGCAGTGCTCGTCGGCGAGACCGTCGGCTCTTCGATCGGCGGCGCTCTCGCCGCCCGGCTGGGACGCGGCGTCCTGTCCGGGGTCGAGCGCGGCATCGGCGGGGCGCTGGGAGCCGCCCAGGCCGTGCTCCTGGTCTGGCTGGTCGGCGGACTGCTCGTGGCCGGCCCGTTCCCCACGCTCGGCCGCGAGGCCTCGCACTCCACCGCGGTCCGGAACCTGTCCGCCGTCCTGCCGCCCCCGACCGAGGTGGTGGCGGAGGTCGCGTCGGCCCTCGACGACTCCGGCCTGCCCGACGTGTTCGTGGGTCTCGACCCCATCCCCCTGCCCGGCGTGGACATCCCGACCGACACCCAGGCGGGTGCCATCGCCGCGGCCGCGGCGGGCGGGACCGCCCGCATCTCCACCCGCGCCTGCGACACGCTGGTGACCGGCACCGGCACCCTGGTCGCGGCTGAATACCTGGTGACCAACGCCCACGTGGTCGCGGGTGCCCGCACGATCCGCGCCACGCTCGGCGGGGAGGTGGTGGATGCGACCCCCGTCCTGTTCGACCCGGACCTGGACGTCGCCGTGCTGTACGTCCCCGGCCTGGCCGGGCGCCCGCTTCGGTTCACGACACGCGACCCGGAGCGCGGCGAGCAGGGCGCGGTCCTCGGCTACGCCGGCGGCGGGCCGCTGGTCGTCCTCGCGGCGGCCGTATCGGGCGAGTACCCGGCGACGGGCCGCGACATCTACGGCGAGGATCGCGTGACCCGCGACATCCTCGAGCTGCGCGCGGCGGTGGACCCAGGCGACTCGGGCGGACCGCTCGTGCTCGCCGACGGGACGATCGGCGGGCTCGTGTTCGCCGAGTCGCGGACGGACCCCGGCGTGGGTTACGCCCTGACCCCGACGGCCGTGTCCGTGCGCATCGCGCCCGCGTTCGGGCGCACGGGAGCCGTGGACGTCGGCGATTGCCTGCGCTGACGCGGCGGGCCGGCCGGGCTCGCGGTCGCGGAGGTGTCATCGAGCCGACACCCGAGGCCCGGTCCACGATGGCCCCGGCTCGCTAGGATTGCCGGCGATGGACGGACTCGCAGATCCGGTCGTGAGCCTGAACCCCGTGGAGCCCGGCGAGCCGGAGGCGCTGGCGCGTCTCGCGGCCGAGTACTGGGACACCTTCCTCGAGACGCATCCGCTGTTCGCGACCGCGGTCGGCGACGATCGGTTCGACGACCGCCTGTCGGACCCCACACCCGAGGGCATCGCCGCGGCCCGGGCACGCTTCGCCGCCCTGCGTGACCGCGCGGCGGCCCTCGATCCCGGCCTGCTGGCCGGCGAGGACTCGGTCACGCTGTCGGCGCTGCGCGAGACCATCGACTCCGACATCGCCGAGCTCGACACCGGCCTCCTGGAATGGAACGTGGACCCACTCGACGGCGTGCCGGCCGAGCTGCTCCAGGTCCCCGACTACCAGCGCCTCGAGACGCCCGCCGACGGCCGGAACATGGTGACGCGTTGGCGCGAGATGGCGGTCTTCGCCGATCGCCACCTGGCGACGCTGCGCCGGAGCCTCGCGGATGGCCGCGTGGCCTGCCGGGCGCCGGGCGACCGCACGGTCGCCATCCTGGAGGAGCTGCTCGACGGCCCGGCCGACGACTGGCCGTTCCTCGCGCCGCTCGCGGAGATCGACGGGCTCCCCGGCTGGACGACGGCCGAGCGCGAGCGGTTCGCCACCGACCTCCGCGCCGCGGTGGACGACGCCATCCGGCCGGCCTTCGAGCGCCTGCACGACGCGCTGGTCACCGAGATCCTGCCCGCGTCCCGGTCGCAGGAGCACCCGGGGATGTGCCACGTGGACGGCGGCCCGGACGGCTACCGCCGCCTGATCCGGGTGCACACCTCGCTCGACCTCGACGCCGAGACCCTCCACCGTATCGGCCTGGACGAGATCGCCCGCATCGACGCCGAGCTCGCGGACCTCGCCGGGCGGACGATCGGGGCGCCGTCGCTCGAGGCGGCCCTGGCGAGCCTGCGCGCGGACCCGTCGCTCTACTTCGCCACCGGCGACGAGGTCTACGAGCGGGCGGCCACCAGCCTCGCCCGCGCGGTCGAGGCGATCCCGTCCTGGTTCGGGCGGCTGCCGCAGGCGCCTTGCGAGGTCGTGCGGATGGCACCGTTCGAGTCGGAGCACTCGACGATCGCCTACTACCGCCAGCCGGCCGTGGACGGCTCGCGCCCGGGCCAGTTCTTCATCAACACCTCGCGGCCCGAGACCCGCCCCCGGTACGAGGCGGAGGCGCTCGCCTTCCACGAGGCGGTGCCCGGCCACCACCTCCAGATCGCGATCGGCCAGGAGCTGCCGCACCTGCCGGAGTTCCGGCGCCACCTCGGCCCCACCGCGTTCTTCGAGGGCTGGGGCCTGTACACCGAGCGCCTGTCGGACGAGATGGGGCTGTACAGCGGCGACCTGGACCGGATCGGCGTCCTCTCGTTCGACGCCTGGCGCGCGGCGCGCCTGGTCGTGGACACCGGCATGCACGCCCTGGGCTGGTCGCGCGACCGGGCGATCCGGTTCATGCTCGATCATTCCGCCCTCGCGCCCAACAACATCGGCAACGAGGTTGACCGCTACATCGTGCTGCCCGGCCAGGCGCTCGCCTACAAGACCGGCCAGCTGGAGCTGCTCCGGCTGCGTGCCGAGACCGGCGAGCGCCTCGGCCCGGCCTTCGACGTCCGCGGCTTCCACGACACGGTGCTGGGCAGCGGAGCCCTCGCCCTGCCGACGCTGCGCGGAGTGGTCGAGGCGTGGGCCTCGGGGCGCAACCCGGGGTCGTGACCCAGCGGACGTCCCCGCTGTCGCCGATGCGGGCGGCCGCAGCGTCCGCGCGCGAAGTCCTCCGGCACCCGGACCTGCGGGCGATCGAGCTGGCCTGGACGCTCGGCGTGGCTGCCGACTGGATGCTCACCGTGGTCGGCCTGCTCGCCGCCTGGGACGTGGGGGGTGCGCTCGGGGTCGGGCTGTTCGGGCTCGTGCGGATGGTGCCGGCGACCGTCATCAACCTGCTCGTCGACGCCGGCACGATGGCGCGCCCGGAGCGTGCGCTGATCGGGGTCGGAGCGGTCCGTGCCCTCGGTGGGGCCCTGGTCGCGCTGGCGATGGCAGCCGGCGCTCCGCTCGTCGCGATGGCCGCGATCGCGGCGGTGGCGGCGGCGGGCGCACTCGTCCGGCCGACCTCGCTCGCGATCCTGCCGGCGATCGCGGCGGATCCCGCCCACCTCGTGGGCGCCAACGTGGGGTTCACGCTGGGCGAGGCCCTCGGGGCCACGCTCGGGCCGCTGAGCGCAGGCGCCATGGCCGGGGCCTGGGGTCCCGAGCCGGCCGCGCTCCTTGCGGCGTTCCTGCTGCTGGCCACCGGGGCCGTGCTGCTACGGCTGCGCATCGCCGATGCGGCCCGGCCGCTGAGGCACGAGCGCGAGCACCGCTGGCGGTTCGTCGCCGGGCTGCGCACGCTCGTCTCTCGGCCGCCGGCTGGCGTGCTGATCGGGTCGTTCATCGCCCAGACGCTGGTACGCGGTGCTCTCACGACGTACCTCGTGATCCTGGCCCTCGAGGTGCTCGGGATGGGCGAGGCCGGCGTCGGCGTGCTGGGGGCCGCGATCGGGCTCGGAGGCGTCGCCGGCGCGGTCGTCTCGCTCGCGATGGGCGGCCGGCGGACGATGGCTCCGGTGTTCGCGCTGGCCCTCGCCGGCTGGGGGGTGCCGATCGCGGTGATCGGCGTCATGCCCACAGCCGGGGTCGCCGTGGCGGCGCTGCTCGCGGTCGGCGTCGCCAATGCCGTCCTCGACGTCACCGGCTTCACGCTCATCCAGCGGGGGACCCCGAGCCGGTCGCTGTCCGCCGTGTTCTCCGTGATGGAGGTTGGCGCCGGGGTGGGGGTGTCGCTGGGCGGCATCCTCGCGCCCATCCTGGTGGCCGTGCTGGGAATCGAGCGAGCGTTGGTGCTGACGGGCCTCGCGCTGCCCGCCCTCGCCGTGCTCGGCTGGCCGGTCGTCCGGCGCCTCGACGCCGAGGGCGTGGTCCCCGACCGGCAGGCGTCCCTGCTGCGGGGCATCCCGCTGTTCTGCGCGCTCCCGCTGTCGGGCCTGGAGCGGGTCGCGGCGGGCATGATCCCTGTCAGCTACGCGACCGGCGCACGGCTGATGACCGAAGGCGAGCCGGGAGATCGCTACATCGTGCTCGCGGCGGGCTCGGTCGCCGTGACCGGCGCCGGACGGGACCTCGGCCGCCAGGGCCCGGGCGAGGGGCTGGGCGAGATCGCGCTGCTGCGCAAGGTCCCGCGTACCGCGACCGTGACGGCTCTCGAGCCCGTCGAAACCTTCGAGATCGACCCCGAGACGTTCCTGGCGGCCGTCACCGGACACGAGCCGAGCGCCGCGGCCGCGGAGCAGGTGGTCGCGACGCGGCTCGGCAGCGGGACGGCCTGAGCACGGGCGTCGCGCGACCCGAGTCTGCGAGCGCGACCTGGACCGCGCAGCGGCCGGAGCGGCAAACGCGACCGGGACTGCGACTCCGACGGCCACCGCGGGCCATACTGGTGCGAGAACTCGCTCGAGCCCCACGTCGCCCGAACCGCCCTCGCGAGGATCCCGATGTCCGCCGACCGCCAGCTGCCCTACAGCCGCCCGACCGACCCCGGCAAGCGCCACAGCCACGCCCTCACCGACGGCCCGGACCGGGCGGGGGCGCGAGCGATGCTCAAGGCGGTCGGCTTCACGGACGACGACCTCGCCCAGCCCATCATCGGCGTCGCGACCACGTGGATCGAGACCATGCCCTGCAACCTCAACCAGCGGCGGCTGGCGGAGTTCGTGAAGCAGGGAATCCGGTCGGCCGGCGGCACGCCGATGGAGTTCGGCACGATCTCGATCAGCGACGGCGTGTCGATGGGCACCGAGGGCATGAAGGCATCGCTGATCAGCCGCGAGGTCATCGCGGACTCGATCGAGCTGGTCGCGCGCGGCCACCTGTTCGACGGCCTCGTGTGCCTCGTGGGCTGCGACAAGACGATCCCGGCGGCGGCGATGGCGCTGGGGCGGCTGGGGATCCCGGGCCTGGTGCTGTACAACGGCACGATCTACCCCGGCACCTACAAGGGCAAGCCCGCGGACGTCGTCACGGTGTTCGAGGCGATCGGCGCCTACCGGGCGGGAAGGATCACGCTCGAAGACCTGTACGAGGCCGAGAACGGCGCCTGCCCGGGCGCCGGCGCCTGCGGCGGCCAGTTCACGGCCAACACGATGTCCACCGTGCTTGAGTTCCTCGGGCTCTCCCCGGCCGGCCTCAACGGCATCCCGGCCGAGGATCCGGCCAAGGACGCGGCAGCCCGGCGCGCGGGCGAGCTGGCGATGACGCTCGTCCACCACAACATCCGGCCCAAGGACATCGTGACCAGGGGGTCGCTCGAGAACGCGATCGCGTCCGTGTCGGCGACGGGCGGCAGCACCAACGCCGCCCTGCACCTGCCGGCGATCGCCGCCGAGTTCGGCATCGAGCTCACCCTCGACGACTACGCGCGGGTCGTGGACGCGACGCCGCTGATCGCGGACATGCGCCCCGGCGGCCGGTACGCCGCGGCCGACATGTACGCGGCCGGCGGCGTGGCGATCGTGATGCGCGAGCTGCTCAAGCGCGGCCTGCTCCACGGCGAGGAGCGCACGGTGGACGGCCGGACGATCGCGAAGATCGCCGCCGACGCCGTGGAGACGCCGGGGCAGCAGGTCGTCCACCCGATCGAGACGCCGATCAAGGAGACCGGCGGCCAGGCGATCCTGCGCGGCAGCCTCGCGCCCGGGGGCTCGATCGTCAAGCTCGCCGGCCACGAGCGCCGGCACCACCGCGGCCCGGCGCGGGTGTTCGACTCCGAGGTGGAGTGCTTTGCGGCCGTCCGCGATCGCCGGATCCAGGCGGGCGACGTGGTCGTGATCCGCTACGAGGGCCCGGTCGGCGGGCCGGGGATGCAGGAGATGCTGAGCGTCACCGGCGCGCTCGTCGGCGAGGGCCTGGGCGAGCACGTCGCGCTGCTCACCGACGGCCGCTTCTCCGGCGGCACGCACGGGCTGATGATCGGCCACGTGGCGCCCGAGGCGGCGGTCGGTGGCCCGATCGCGTTGGTCGAGGAGGGCGACACGATCACGGTGGACGTGGACGCGCGGCAGCTCAACCTCGAGGTGGACGAAGCGGTGCTCACCGCGCGGCGCGCCCGCTGGACGCCGCCCGCACCGCGCTACACGAGCGGCGCGCTGGCCAAGTACGCGGCGCTGGTGTCGTCCGCGTCCGAGGGTGCGATCACGAGCGGGGCGCAGCTGCGAGCCACGCTGGCGTCCCGGACGGCGGCTCCCGTGTCGGCACCCGAGTCGGCTGCCCGGGCGACCACCGGATCGGCGACCGGTGCCGCCGCCCCGCCCACCGACCCGGTCCGATGAGCGCGCGCGCCGGCGATCCCTCCCATCCCGGGCTCGTCGGCTTCCGGATCTCCGCCACCGAGTCCACCGGCCTCGACTGGTCGCGGATCGACGAGGCGTGGGCACTGGCCGGCGAGTACTCGGCCTTCGGTGCCGGCTGGATGAGCGACCACCTCTCGGACGCCAGCCGGGAGCGCCACGGTCCGGCGTTCGAGGCCCTGACCCTGGCCGCCGCGCTCGCCCATCGGGTGCGCGGCAAGTGGATCGGGATCGCGGTGCTGTCCAGCACGTTCCGGCACCCGGCCGTCCTGGCGAAGTCGGCCACCGTGCTGGATAACGTCACCGGCGGGCGGTTCGTGCTGGGTCTCGGCGCCGGCTGGCACGAGGGCGAGCACGAGGCCTTCGGGATCAACCTGCCGCCCCTGCGCGAGCGGTTCGACCGGTACGAGAGCGTGCTCCGGGTCCTGTCCGCACTGTTCTCGGACGAGGCGCGCCACGCGCCGGGCGTGACCCTCGACGACCCGTTCTTCCCGCTCCGCGGCGCGACCAACGAGCCGGGGCCCGTGCGTCGCGGCGGCCCGCCCATCTGGCTGGGCGGCCAGAAGGCCCGGGGGATCGCGCTCGCGGTCCGCTACGCCGAGGGCTGGCCGATGCCCGGCAACCGCCCGGGCGACGTGGACTACTTCGCGGCCAGGCGGGACGAGATCGCGCGCGCCCTCGAGGCCGCCGGGCGGGACCCCGCCGCGTTCACGTTCGCCGCCCAGCTCTCGTGCGGCACGACGCCGGCCTCGCGGCGCGAGGCGCTCGCGACCGCGCGGGCGTTCGTGCGCGCCGGCGCCAACCACGTGATCCTGGGCGTCCCCGCGAGCGTCGCCCCGGACGGGCTGGCGGCCGTCGCGGACGAGGTCGCGGGCCCGCTGCAGGAAGCCACGAGGACCCGGTGACGGTCGGGATCCGGCGGGTCGACCCGGACGACGACACGGCCCTGCTCGCGTACGCCGCGGTCGTCAACGCCGTCACCCCGGAACAGCCCACGTCGCTCGATGACCTGCGCTGGGCGGGCCGGACCTACCCGGGCGGGGCTCGGTTCCTCGCCCTCGCCGAGGAGGACGGGCGGCCGGTCGGCACCGCGTCGGTTGGGCGGATCTACATGTACGACGCCTCGTACGAGCGCTACTGGTTCGGGGTCGAGGTGCTCCCCGACGCCCGCCGGCGGGGCATCGGGACGGCGCTCTGGGTGGCGGCGTCGGCGGTCGCGCGCGCCGTCGGCAAGACCGGGCTGCAGACCGACGCCTCGGAGGCCCAGGCCGACGGCGTCGCGTTCCTGCTCCACCGCGGCTTCGAGGTGATCGAACGGTCGAAGATGGTCCGCCTCGACCTCCGGGGGCTGGCGCCACCGCCGGTCGAGCCGCCGGGCGGCGTCACGCTGACCACGCTCGCGGCCCGCCCCGACCTGGCGGCCGGGATCCACGCGGTGGCCCTCGAGGCCTACGCGGACATCCCGTCGGCCGACGAGCCCGTCGCGGCCGGCACCCTGGACGAGTTCCTGGACCGCGACGTCCGCCGCAGCGGGATCCCGCCCGACGCGATCGCGATCGCGCTGGACGATGCGACCGGCGAGGTGACCGGCTGGGCGTCCCTGCTCATCGCCCCGGGCTCGTCGACCCTGGCCTGGCACGACATGACCGCCGTTCGCCGGGCGTGGCGGGGCCGCGGGATCGCCACGGCGCTCAAGCGCGCAACGATCGCCTGGGCGATCGCTCGCGGCCTCGAGACCCTCGAGACCGGCAACGACGAGGCCAACGCCCCGATGCGCGCGGTGAACGCCCGCCTCGGCTACCGCCCGATCCCCGACCTGCTCACGCTGCGCGGGCCGCTCGCGCCAGCCTGAGCGTTCGCCCGGTTCGCGGGCCCGTGCCGGGATCGTGCCGCTGCCGGGCCAGCGTCGTGCCGCGGCTTCGTCGGCCCTGCCTCCCTTCGTCGGCCCTGCCTCCCCTTCGGCGGCCCTGCCTCCCCTTCGCCGGCGCCGCCGCGGCTTCGGCGGCGCCGCCGCGGCTTCGGCGGAGCCGTGCAGCTGTGGTGTGCATTCCGGGGGCTTGCACATGCCAAGGCACCGTGATCGACGGCCCTGTTGGTCCCATTGCACATGAGGGACGCATCTCGGGCGACAACGGGCCGTTCGCCCGGCTCTCCCGGCGCCTTCCTGGCAGCCAGGGCCAGGAATGCACATGACAGTCTCATCGGTAGAAGCAAGGCCCGGGCGGGCATCCGGTCGGGCGTGACCACCCGCCAGGCGGCCCCGCCAGAGGCACCCCGCGGCATACTTCGGGCCGTGGGCGTCATCGACCTCAACGGCATCCGGCTGCGCAACCGGCTCGTCACCTCTGCCAGCCTGCTGGGCTACGGGGCCTCGAAGCGGAAGCTGATCCTGTACGGCCTGTCCCCGATTGCCCAGTGGGTGCCGCTGGAACGCTTCGGGGCGGTGACCACCCGCACGATGACGCTCCAGCCGCGCGAGGGCCACTTCACCCTGCGCGAGGACTGGTCGCTCACCGAGCTCCCGGAGATGCTCCGGCTCTACGGCCGGGCCTTGCGCAAGGTCGATGCCGGCTGGATCAACGCGTTCGGATGGTCGAACATCGGCATCGAGCGCTACTTCGACGAGTACTTCGGCCGGACCGCGGGCCTCAACCGGATCGTGTCCGTCGGCGGCTTCAGCGCGGACGAGATCGAGCAGCTGGTCGAGACCGTCAACGAGCGCGTGAAGCCGGGCGACATCGCGGCCGTCGAGCTCAACGCCTCCTGCCACAACGTCAACTTCCCGTTCGGCGAGATCCTCGAGGAGAGCCTCGGGCGGGCCGTGCCGAAGAGCCGCCACCCGGTGATCCTCAAGGTGTCGCCGGACGAGGACTATGCCTGGCAGGCGCGCCTCGCCGAGCGAGCCGGATGTGCGGGCATCACGGCGATCAACACCGTCAAGGGCCTGCGCCTCGACCCGGAGACCGGCGAGCCGTGGCTGAAGAACCGCTACGGGGCGATCTCCGGGCGGGCGATCAAGCCGATCGGGC
>MGOE01000107.1:0-331 GCA_001797035.1 Chloroflexi bacterium RBG_16_72_14 | reverse complement strand
CGAGCTTCGCGACGCCGGCATCCGCCTGCCGATCATCGCCAACGGCGGCATCCGCGACTTCGACGACTGCCGCGAGTACTTCTGGGCCGGCGCCGATGCCGTGAGCCTGGGCAGCGCGGTCTGGCTGGCGCCGATGCCGCTGTATGCGCTGGGGCCGATCGAGGGGCTTCGGATCCGGCGCCTGATCTCGCGGGTGGCGGGGTTCACGCCGCCCGAAGCGGCCCCGCACTGGCGGCCGGCGGCCTCCGAGCTGCGGCCCGAGGCGATGACGACGCCCGAAGCCGCGGCCGCCCCGTGACCCTCGCGCGCGTGGCCGTCGTCACGACCGGCG
>MGOE01000106.1 GCA_001797035.1 Chloroflexi bacterium RBG_16_72_14 | reverse complement strand
GGGGTGGGCGCCACGACCCCCAGCGACGCCGCGGGCACGATCACCACGTCCCCGGGCTCGAGCACGTCGAGCGCCGGCACCCGGGCGCGCAGCAGGCGCACCCAGCCCACGCTCGGCGCGGCGTCGGCGGCGGGGACGCCGGCGCCCACGGAGGCCGCCCCCGGCAGGAGCGCCTCGAGGACCTCGTGGAGCGTCGCCACGGGACTCGCCGCTCAGCCGGGGCCGCGGCGCCGGGCCGCGACCAGGTCGTCCAGCAGCCCCCCGAACTCGCGGCCCACGTCCACGTAGCGGTCGGCGCGGAACACCAGCGCCAGCCGCCCGTCGCCGTCCAGCCGGCCCCACACCCGCCGGCGGGGCAGCCAGAACGTGATCACGAGACCCGTGATCAGCAGCCCGAACGCGGTCCACACCAGCCCCTGGCCCGGGTCCCGCTTCGCGATCAGCAGCGTGAAGTCGGCGAAGCCGCGCAGCTCGATGGAGAAGTCCGTCCCCAGGGCGGTGGCGCTATCGCCGCGGACCAGGGCCAGCGGCTCCAGCCCCACCACGTCCGGCGTCCCGTCCGGGTTCGTGCCCACCGCGCGGAACGGCAGGATGAGCACCACGCCCGTCCCGTCCGGCTGGCGCCGGAGCAGCAGCTGGAGCGCCACGTCCCGTCCGGGCACGGCGAACTCGGCGAGCGGGAACCCGGCCACCTGGTCGGTCATCGGGATCGGCCCGGTCCACAGCACGCCGCCGTCCTGGTCGCGGATCACGATGTCCGGCGCGGGCCCGAAGCCGTTCTGGTGGAACGTGTAGCCGCCCACCGCGAGCGGGTCGTTGACGCGGATCGTCTTCTCGGCGATCTGGCGCCCGTCCTGGTAGACCGCGAGGTGGGTGAGGAAGTCCGTGGGGCTGCCGGTGTCGAACCCCGGCGCCTCGAAGCCGAGGTTGCGCACGAGCAGCAGCCCCGGCGTGCCGATCGGCTGGACCGTGAGCGACTCGCCCTCGGCGACGACCAGGCCCTGCTCGTCCCCGAACCGCGACGTCACCGCCGCCGCCACGAGGAACAGGACGAGACCGGTGTGGGTGAGCAGCGTCGCCAGCTTCGTCCACCGGTGCCGGTCGCCGTACAGGAAGGTGGCGCCGTCAACCGCCTCGCGGCGCACGGCGAATCGTCGGCGGCGGAGCGCGGCCTCGATCGCGGGCGCGTCCACGCCGGCCATCAGCGCGCGGTCCGGGAGCCTGGGGTCGAAGTAGGGGTCCGGCTGGACGACCCGGATGTCCGCGCTCTGGCGCCACAGGCGCGGCGTGCGATCGATCGTGCAGGCGACGATCGAGATGATCAGCACGGCAAGCCCGACGCTGAACCACGTGGAGCTGAACACCCGGAACAGCTGGAGCCGCTCCAGCGCGTCCACGAGGCCCGTCCCCAGCACCGGGTCGTACTGTGCGTGGAGCCGGTTCATCTCGTTCGCGTAGTCGGTCGGCGAGCGGAAGGCGAACCCCGGCAGCTGGCGGAGCGTCATGCCCACGACCGCCAGCAGGGACAGGGCGATGATCTGGAGCACGGCGAAGTCCTCCGAGGTCAGCAGGCTCCAGACGGCATTGCCGAGCCGGGTGGCGGGTCCGGGGAGGGGGCGCGCGGCCGGACGGCGCGCCGCGATGGTCGCGATCGCCGGCCTCCTACGCGAGGGTGTGCGCGGGCGCCGGCGCCGGGGCGGCCGCCGGCACGCCCGTTGCCCGTGCGGCCGCGAGGGCGGCGTCGAAGTCCGCGACGAGGTCCGCCTCGTCCTCCAGCCCCACCGAGACGCGCAGCAGGCCCTCGCCGATCCCCGCCGCGGCCAGCGCCGCGGCATCGAGCGCCCGGTGGGAGGAGGTCGGCGGGTGGACGACCATCGTGTGGACGCTGCCGAGGCTGGCGGTGCGCTCCGGGATCGTCAGCGCGTCGAAGAAGGCGCGGCCCGCCTCGCGGCCGCCGGCGAGATCCACGGACAGCATCGCGCCGCCGGAGTCGAGGATCCGCTCCGCGACGTCGCGCTGTGGATGGCTGGCGAGGCCCGGGTAGATGACGCGGCTCACGCCGTCCCGACGCTCCAGCCACGCCGCGAGTGCCGCCGCGGTGCGCGCCTGCCGCTCCATCCGGACCGCGAGCGTCGCGATGCCCCGCAGGACGAGGAACGCCGCGAACGGCCCGAGCGTGGCCCCGGTGTCGATCTGCGCGGACCGGACTGCCGCGATCCGCTCGGCGGACCCCACGACGGCGCCGGCCATCACGTCCGAGTGCCCGGACAGGTACTTGGTGGCCGACTCGATCACGAGGTCGGCGCCGTGCGCCAGCGGCCGGCACACCACCGGCGAGGCGAACGTGTTGTCCACCGTGAGCAGCGCGCCGTGGCGATGGGCGGCCCCGGCCAGCACGGGCAGGTCCGCCAGCACGCAGGTTGGGTTCGCGATCGTCTCCACGTGGAGGACGCGCGTCGGGGCGGCGGCCAGCGCGGCCTCGACCGCGGCGACGTCCGTCGTGTCCACGTAGCCCACGTCCACGCCCAGCCGGCCGAAGGCGGAGACCGCCTGGGTGCGCGTCGTGCCGTAGCCCACCTGGCCGACGAGGAGCCGGTCCCCGGCCCGGAGCAGCGACAGGAACGCGGCGTGGATGGCGGCCATGCCGGTGGCCAGGGCGATCCCGGCCTCGGCGTCGTGGAGCTCGGCGACCGCGTCGCCCAGGGCGGTGACGGTGGGGTTGTCGATCCTGCTGTAGGCGTACCCGGGCTGCTCGCCGGTGAGGACCGCGGCCAGCTCGTCAGCGTCGGCTGACGAGAACGTCGCGGTCTGGTAGATCGGGACGGACGTCGGCCGCTGGGCGACCGACGGCAGGCGGGACGCGGCACGGATCGCGCGCGTGGAAGGTCCGGGCCGGGAAGGCGGGTCGGTCACCGGCCGATCCTACACCGGGCGGCCGCGACCCCCGGCCGGAGCGCCTTCGGCCTGGGTGCCCTCGGCGTCCATGACCGGCACCCCGGTCACGCGGTCCCGCCCGGAGCGCTTGGAGCGGTACATGGCCTCGTCCGCGCGCTCGAGCAGCTCGTCGATCGTGGCGGCCTCCCCCGGGTACGTGACCAGCCCCACGGACACGGAGGTCGGGATCTGCTCGCCGTCGACCGTGATCCCCGCCTCCGCGACGCCCCGCCGGATCTTCTCGGCCAGCACCCAGCCGCCGGTCGGATCGGTCTCGGGCAGGAGCACGACGAACTCGTCCCCGCCGAACCGGGCCCCCGTGTCGATCCGGCGGATCCCGTCGCCGATGACCTCGCCCACGGACCGCAGCGCCCGGTCCCCCACGAGGTGGCCGTACCGGTCGTTGACGCCCTTGAGGTCATCGAGGTCGATCATCAGGAGGCAGAACCCGCGCCCGGTCCGTTCGCTCCGGGCGAGCTCGCGCTCCAGCGCCGTGAACAGGTAGGCACGCGTGCGGAGCCCGGTCAGGGCGTCCACGGTCGCGTACCGGAAGGCGGCCTCGCGTGCCCGACGCTGCTCGCGGCGGAGCGCCATCGTGGCGGCGAGCGCGACGCCCGTCAGCACGGCGATGGCGAGGAGCGCCAGGCTCAGCTCGATCTCCACGCGTCAGCCCCCGTCGGCGGCCATCGCTCGGCCGCTTGACCGAATCCTACCCCGTCGCCGTCCGGCGCCTCGCCGAGCCGCCCGGGCGGCGCGACGCGCGCTACCGGGTCCCCCACTGGTAGCTCTGCTTCATCAGCCGCAGGTAGACGAACGTCTCGGTCTCGCGGACGCCCGGGATCTTGCGCAGCCGTTCGGACAGGAACTGGAGCAGGGCCTCGTTGTCCTCGGCCACGGCCTCGACCAGGATGTCGTAGCTGCCGGCGGTGACGACGACGTAGTCCGTCTCGGGGAACGCGGCGACCGCCTCGGCGACCTCGATCAGGCGCGCGGCCTCGCACCGGATCCCGATCATCGCCCACTGCTGGAACCCGAGCTTGAGCGGGTCGGTCACCCCGACGACCTGGAGGATCCCGCGCTCGATCAGGCGGTTGGTGCGCGCCCGCACGGCCGCCTCCGAGACGCCGAGGTCCGCGGCGATCTGCGTGAACGGCCGGCGGCCGTCCTCCTGGAGGTGCTCGATGATCCGCTTGTCGAGCTCCGAGATCTCGAGGCCACGGCCGTTGGAGGCCCGGCCATTGGTGGCGCGTCGTGCCTCGCTCATGGGCGCTCCCGCTTCGGGTCGCTTGGTCGTCGGTGGGCCGGGATGCTAGCACCCCACCGCGGCCGGAAGAACCCCCTGCCCATGCCGCGCGACGGGTCGGGGTCAGCCATGGTCCAGCAGCTCCAGCACCGGCGCCAGCGCCGCGACGGTCGCCTCGTCGATCGGGTCCACGACCAGCTGGACGTGCCCGATCCCCTCGCGCGCGTACGCGCGCAGCGCCTCCGCGACGACCTCGGCCGGGCCCTCGAGCGGCGGCACGTCCTGGCGGGGGTCGGTGTCGCCCATCACCCGGCCTCGCCCGCCGGGCATCCGGACCTGGACGGCGACGGTCCGCTCGATGTCGGCGGGGTCGCGGCCGGCGGCCCGCGCGGCCTCGTCCACGAGGTCCCGGAGACGCGCGACTCCCTCGGGCCGGTTGCCGGTGTCCGCGTACCAGGCGTTCCATGCGTGGGCGTACGGGAGCGTGGCGGCGAGCATCCGCGGGCCGCTGGACCCGATCAGGAGCTCCGGCCCGCCGGGCCGCGACGGGCGCGGCAGCAGCTCCGCGTCGCGGGCGCTGAAGTACTCGCCCTCGACGTCGATCGCGCCCTGGGCGAGCAGTGTGCGCACGATCGTGAACGCTTCCTGGAACCGGCTGATCCGGTGGTCGAACGGGGCACCGAGCGCCGCGAACTCGGTGTCGTTCCAGCCGGCGCCGAGACCCAGCACCAGGCGCCCGCCGGAGATCTCGTCCACGGTCGAGGCCAGCTTGGCGAGCATGAACGGCGCGTGGAACGCCGTCGCCGCCACGAGCGGCCCGAGCGCCACCCGCTCCGTCGCCTCGGCGAGGCCGGCGAGCGTCATCCACGCCTCCCACGGGCCGCGCGTCTCGCCCGACGCGTACCGGTACAGGAGGTGGTCGCCGACCCAGATCGAATCGAACCCGGCCTGCTCGGCCGTGCGCGCGATGGCACGCAGCTCGGGCCAGCGGACCTCGCGCTCCACCTCGGGCAGCTGGACGCCGACCCCGAGCGGCCGGCCGGGGGTGCGTCGGATCACCGGATGACACCTTCTCCCTTGATCAGGCTCACGATCACGTCCACGTCCGCGCTGCCCACGATCCCGGTGTACTTCGCGCGCACGATC
>MGOE01000105.1:7128-7348 GCA_001797035.1 Chloroflexi bacterium RBG_16_72_14 | reverse complement strand
GAACCGGGCCGGGAACGTCTCCGCGCGGCCGACCCGGACCACGCTCACGCTGCCGTCCTCGAGCGGCTGGCGGAGCGCCTCGAGCACGTCCCGCCCGAACTCCGGCAGCTCGTCCAGGAACAGCACGCCTTCGTGAGCCAGGCTGACCTCGCCCGGCGACATCCGGGGCCCGCCGCCGACCATGCCCGCGTACGACGTCGTGTGGTGGGGCGCCCGGACC
>MGOE01000105.1:0-7065 GCA_001797035.1 Chloroflexi bacterium RBG_16_72_14 | reverse complement strand
CGCCGTGAGGGCGGCGTCGTCATCGAGGTCCGGCAGCAGCGGCGGGATCGTGCGGGCGAGCAGCGTCTTGCCCGCGCCGGGCGGCCCGATGAACAACAGGGCGTGACCGCCCGCGAGGGCGATCTCGAGCGCCCGGCGTGCCACGACCTGCCCCCGGACGTCGGCGAGATCCACGACGTCCTCCGGATCAGCAGGGGCGGAGGGCGCAGACACCGCCGGGCCAACCTCGACCGGCGTCCCCTCGCCCGCGCGCGGCAGCGGCGCCGGCATCACGCGACGCGAGCGGGGCGCCCGGAGGACCTCGGCGGCCTCGGCGACCGTCGCCACCGGCACCGGTGTGAGCCCGGGAGCGAGGCTCGCCTCCCGCTCGGCCTGGCGGGCACGAGCACGCGCCGGACGCCGTGACGGGCCATCGCCAGGCACATCGGCAGGGTGCCGGGCACCGGCCGGACCTCGCCGCCCAGCCCCAGCTCTCCGATCAGCCCGACACGCCCCGGGCCGGCCCGCAGCTGCTCCGAGCCGAGCAGGATCCCGAGCGCGATCGCGAGGTCCAGCGAGGCGCCCGCCTTGCGCAGCTCGGCCGGGGCAAGGTTGACCGTGATCCGGCGCGGCGGGTGGTGGAAGCCCGCGTTGCGCAGCGCGCCCCGGACGCGCTCGCGGGCCTCTGACAGCGCAGCATCCGGCAGGCCGACGATCGTGAACCCGGGCAGGCCCGGCGCCACGTCCACCTCCACCCGCACGAGGCGGCCGGCGATCCCGTGGAGCGTGGCGGAGAGCAGCGTCGCAAGCACGGACGGCACGGTAGGCCGCGCCACTCACCGGCGACTTACTTTGCTCGCCTGCACCGACCTCGCTGACCCTGCGCGCCGATCCTCCGCCCCTCCTCTGAAGCGCACGTGGCGACCCGTCGCGGGCATCGTGGCCGCGGTCAACGGTTCGTGGGGAGACGACCGACCGAGGCTGGCTACAACGACGAACCGGTTGCGCTCGACGGGCCGGCGCGCAACTCCACCACTCGGCCGTGCGCCCGCCGCACACGAGGCGAGCGGCCAGCTCGGGGGCCGCTCGCCTCTGCACGAATCGCCTCTTCGGTCAGACGAGCGCCGGGACCTCGGCCTCGACGAGCGCCTTGAAGTTCTCGGCCGCGTGCTTCATGTCGCGCTCGATCGCCCGCTCCACGAACAGCTTGTCGGCGAACTGCCCGAGGAAGCCTCCCGGCAGCTCGTAATGGAGCTCGAGGGTGACCTCGGTGCCCGTGCCCACCGGCTCGTTCTTCGCGCTGTACGTCGCCCAGCCGCCGCCCGGGGCCGAGCCCTTGAGCTCGGTGTAGGAGGGCCCGTCGATCTTGACGACCTCCCAGCGGACCTCCAGCGGCCGGCCGGCGACCTTCATCATGGCCGTGTAGCCGGAGCCGATCCGATCGAGCGGTCCGGTGATGTCCTTGACCTCGATGATCGAGGTGAACCACTCGGGCATCCGCTCAGCCTTCAGGCCGAGCTCGAAGACCTGCGCCGGCAGGGCATCGATCCGATGCGTGTACTTGACCTGGCCCATACGGATTCCTCCAGCCCGGCGCGAGCGTGGGACAGCCGGGCGGAAGGGCGCCACGCCTGGACAACCTCAAGGCGAAGGCTGGTGCCTGAACCCGGGACGCCGGACACGTCAGCCGGCCGGCCGATCCTCAAGGCCAGAGGATAGTGCCGAAGGCCAGCTGCGTCATGGGCCGTACGTCACCATCCGGCCTTGGATCGAACGGTTGAACCGCCCCGGAGCTGACGTTTGGGGGCTTCGAATCGCCCTCGCGCCGGATATCCACGCCACCAACATCCCACGAGCGGACGAGCTCGGTGCGTTCATCGGGTGCTGCACGGGCGCGACCGCGCCGAGACCGAGCGCATCAGCGAGCTGCGCTCCCATTTGCGGGTCTGGGCACGCCGAGCCGCGGTCGGCCAGGTGGCGGCCGCCGATGCCGCCGCCCTCCGGCCCCCTTGGCCGAGCCTTTCTTGGTTCGTCTCGAAGGCGAATCAGCCGGATCAGTCATGTGGTGAGTCCACCTGGCGTCAGCCACGCCTTGCCATGTGGAGCTGTGGCTGAATACCGGACCCGCCGTTACCGGCTGGCGAGCGGTGCCAGCTGCGCGAGCTCGGCCGGGCCGGACTTGTCGACCGCCCGGGCGAAGTCCAGCACCGAACGCCCGAGCACCGAGTCCGCCTTGCTGGCCATGAACGGGTCGCCGGTGTTGAGGGCGGAGATCGCGCCCCGGTACTCGTTCACGATCTGGAACTCGATCGGGCGCTTGAGCGCGCCCTCGGCGCTCTTGACGTTGATGCCGGTGAACGCGTTCGACCGGTTGAGCACGAGCTTGAGCTTGCCCGACTCGTAGCCGAGGTGGCCGATCGTCTCCAGCACCAGGCGCACGTTCTTGAGGCACGACAGGTCCGCGGTCATCACGGCGAAGATCGTCTCGGCCACGTCGAGGACCATCAGGTTCACGTCGTCGAGCCGCTTGTCGATGTCCACGACCACGTAGTCGTAGGACTCGCGGAGCAGCTCCAGGATCTGGTGCATGTGGGCGGCGGTCACGAGGTCCGCCGACTCCGGCGACGGGGGTGCCAGCAGCAGGTCCACGCCCGAGTCGTGGGGCTGGACGATCTTGCGGATCAGGTCGCCGTCCATCGCTGGCGCGCTGACGATGTCCACGATGCTCTTGCGGTCGAGGCCCAGGTCCAGGAACACCCGGTGGTCGCCGAACTGGAGGTTGCCGTCCACGAGGCAGACCCGGCGGCCGAGGCCCTGGAGGGCGATCGCGGCGTTGATCGCGATCGTGGTCGTGCCGACCCCGCCCTTCGCGCCGTAGTAGGCGTGGATGCGGCCCATCGGCGGTCGCCCGACGAGGGTGTCGCTGGGCGAGAACCGGGCGATCAGGCTCTTCATCCGCGCCAGGAGCTCGGCGGGATGGAACGGCTTGATCAGGTAGTCGTCCGCGCCGGCGCGCAGTGCCCGGACCTTCTGCTGCACGTCCTTGTCGGCCGTGAGCATGATGATCGGGACGTGGCTGCCGGGTCCCTCCTCGGCGCGGATGCGGGTGGCGACCTCGTACCCGTCGAGGGTCGGCAGCGTGACATCGAGCAGGATCAGCGTCGGCGACTCGCTCGTCCACAGCCTGAGCGCCTCGGTCCCGTCCGCCGCGAGCGCGACCTCGTACCCCTCCTGCTTGAGAGTGTACTGGAGCAGCCGCTGGACGCTCGCATCGTCGTCGACGACGAGGACCTTCCCGCTCATCCGATCTCCCCGGCACGGCACTCGCGGGACCGAGCCCCGCGCTCGCTCCCCGGAATGCCTCGGTCCAGTATAGGCGTGAGTCCGGGCTCGGCCCCCTACGTTCGTGCCGCCCGCAGCGCGGCGCGCAGGTGGGCGGTGACCTCGGCCTCGTAGCGGGCGGGGTCGGTGGCGTGGGCCAGGCCGTGACCGGCCCCCTCGATGACGACGTGGCGCGCCCCGGGCGGGGCCGCCCCTGCCAGCCGGCGCGCATCCCGGATCGGGACGGTCCGGTCCGCCGCCCCGTGGACCAGGAGCAGCGGGAGATCCTCGAGCAGCCCGACGACGGCGATCGGCTGGGTCCCCCGGGGGTCGCCGCCCACCCGGCGGGCCATCCGTGCGAAGGCGCGATCGGCGACCGCCCGCCCGAACGGCATCCGCATCCGGCCCGCCACGCCCACCGCGAGCTCCGGTGGCACCGAGTCGCCGACGATCGCGACGATCCGGGGCCTGGGCGGCGGCCCGGGCGCGGCGGGCGCGTCCGGGTCCACGTCGGCGGCCGGCAGCCGGCCGTCGCCGAGCACGACCACCGACGCGATGGCGGCGATCCCGCCCATCGACGACCCCATCAGCGCCACCCGCGTGACGCCGCGCTCCCCGAGCCAGGCGAGCGCCCCGGCAACGTCCTCGACCTCGAGCAGCCCGAACGTGGTCGGGCCGTCATCGGACCCGCCGTGGCCCCGGAAATCGAGGCCCAGGACGCCCGCGGTGCGCCGCAGGTACGGCGCGTGCTCGAGGAGATCGGGCGTAACCGAGCCACTCCAGCCGTGGAGCAGGACGATGGCCTCGTGCGGGTCGGTCACCCAGGGCTCGGCCTCGTCCTCGTCGGCGGCGTCGCCCACAGCAGTGCCCGTGCCCATGCCGGCGCCCTGGTCCGCGATCAGCCAGCGGCCCATGAGCCGCACGCCGTCCCGGGCCCGGAGGCGGACGACCTCGCCCCCGAGCGCGTCCAGCGCCGACGCCATGCCCGCCTCCTCCGGCATCCGCCGGGGGGCGGCCATCAGCCGGGTCGCGACCCGGTCCGCGAGAGGGCCGATCAACGGCCTGCGGGCGGATGGGGGGCCATGCCCTCGGTCACGTAGCCGGTGATGCGCTCGGCGAGGTGCGAGAACTCGGTCGGGATCAGGAACTTCGTCGACGGGCTTGCCCCGAGCGCCTTGAGGGCCTCGAGGTACTGCAGCGCCATCGTCTTCTCGTCCACGAGGTGGGCCGCGGCGAAGATCCGCTCCAGCGCCTGGCTGAAGCCCTCGGCGCGCAGGATCGCGGCCTGGCGCTCGCCCTCGGCCTTGAGGATCTCGGACTGCTTCTGGCCCTCGGCGACGTTGATCGCCGCCTGCCGGTTGCCCTCGGATTCGGTGATCACCGCCCGCCGCGTCCGCTCGGCCGACAGCTGGCGGTTCATCGCGTCCTGGACGTCGCGGGGCGGGGTGATCTCGCGGATCTCGACCGTGGTCACCTTGCCACCCCAGCGCTCGGTCACCTCGTCGAGCTTGGCGCGCAGGACCTCGTTGATCTGCTCCCGCTTGGACAGGACCTCGTCGAGCAGGATGTCGCCGATGACGGCCCGCAGCGTGGTCGTCGCGACGCCCTGGAGGGCGCCCGCGAAATAGGCCACGTTCACGATGCTCTTGAGCGGGTCGACGATCCGCCAGTAGATCAGGAAGTCGACGTTGATCGGGGCGTTGTCCTTGGTGATCGTGGTCTGGCTGGGCACCTCGATGAACTGCTCGCGGACGTCCACCTTCACGGGCCGGTCCACGATCGGGATCAGGAACCGCAGGCCGGGCGGACGGACCATGCTCTCGTTGGTCTTGCCCAGGCGGAACACGACCATCTGCTCGTACTGCTGCACGATCCGCACCGAGAGATACAGGATCGCCAGCAGCACGACCACGATGAACGCGGCGATCGCGAGGACGGTGGCGAATTCCATGGGTGCCTCCCCTGTCAGGTCATGTCGGCGGGCGCCGGGGTCTCGGGCGCCGGGGCCGGGTACACGGATGACGGCTCGACGACGGCGGTGAGGCCGTCGAACCCGACGAGGCGGACGGCAGAATCACGCGGCAGCGGCAGGCCGTCCGCGGTTCGCGCGCTCCATGGCTCACCGGCCAGGAGCGCGGTGCCGAGAGGGTCGAGCGGTGCCTGCACGAGGCCGAGCGTGCCGAGCGGGACGCGGGCCCCGACCGTGCCGGCCGGCGCCTGCATCCGGCGCGTCCGGACGGCGGCCACCGCGATCAGGCCCATGAGGACCGCGGTCGTGGTGGTCATGACGACGACCAGCGGCGTGGCGACCTCGACGATCGGTCCCGTGGGATCGCCCGGCAGCGTGTACAGCGCCGACGCGCCCAGGGCGAAGCAGACGATCCCGCCGATGGTCAGCAGCCCATGGCTGGTGACCTGGGTCTCGAGCACGAACAGCACCACGCCCAGCGCGAGCAGCAGCAGGCCGGCAAGGTTGAGCGGCAGGCTGCCAAAGCCGATGAACGCGAGGATCAGCGCCAGCGCGCCCAGGATGCCGGTCACGAAGTTGGGGTTCTGGAGCTCGAAGATCAGCCCGTAGACGCCGATCGTGAACAGGACGAACGCGATGTTGGGATCCGACAGCAGGTGCAGGAAGCCCTGGAGCGGGTTCATCGCGACCTCGCGCGCGGTTGCCCCGGCGAGGTCGAGGGTGACCTCACGGCCGCGCACGTCCACTACCCGCCCGTGGGCGGCCGCGATCACGTCGTCGATCGAGAGCGCGATCCCGTCCACCGCGCCCGCGGCGACCGCCTCGCTCGCCGCGTACGACGCGGCCTCCTCGACCGTCGACACGGCCCAGTCCACCGGCCGGCCGCGCGCCTCGGCGATCGCGGTGATGTTCTTGATCGCGTCGTTGAGGACCTTCTTTCCCAGCGTGCCCTCGATGTCCTCGCCCCCGCCGCCGACGGGCGACGCGGCACCGATGTTGGTCCCGGGCGCCATGAAGGCGAGGTTGGCCGCGAGCGTGATGAACGTGCCGGCGCTGGCCGCCCGGCCGCCGGCCGGCGCGACGTAGACGATCGTCGGGATCGGCGCCTCGAGCAGCGCGCTCGTGATCCGCTGCGTGGCGTCGAGGCTGCCGCCCGGCGTGTTGAGCTCGATCACGACGGCGGCTGCACCCTCGTCCGCGGCCTGGGCGATCCCGTCGCCCAGGTAGCCGGCCATCACGTTGTCCACGACGCCCGACGTTGGCAGGACGACGACCTCGGGGCCCGCCGCCCGGCCCGCGGCGGCAAGGACGAACAGCCCCAGCAGCAGGAACACCGGGGCGAGCGGGAGTCGGAGCCGCGATCGATGGCGCATCGGGAGCCTCTGCGCCCGAGTATCTCACTCCCGCCCACGTCCGGCCCGTGGCATTCGGCCCGACCCCGCGGTCCCTCGTCCTCCGGCTCCGCTGCGAACCCGCCGGATTGCCCTTGAAGAAACGGCGCCGCCGGGGCGTCATATGGGTGTGCGTCCCCGGGTCACCCCGCACGGGGCTGGTGGCAGTGGACCGCGGACTGGTCGAACGGGCACGACACGGCGACCGCGAGGCGTACGAGGAGCTGGCGCGCGACGCCGCGCCCCGCCTGTTCCTGGTGTGCCACCGGATCCTGCGCGACCTGGACCGGGCCGAGGACGCGCTGCAGCAGGCGCTGGTCAGGATCTGGCGGGAGGTGCCGGGCCTCCGCGACCCGGAGCGGTTCGAGGCCTGGAGCTACCGGATCGCCGTCAACTGCTGCTACG
>MGOE01000104.1:44465-44789 GCA_001797035.1 Chloroflexi bacterium RBG_16_72_14 | reverse complement strand
GCTCGGGCGCGCCCGTTCTTCAACACGGCGACGTTCGCCGGGGTGATGCCGACGGCGTTGGCGAAGTCGCCCACGGACATCTTGCGTCGGGCGAGCATGACGTCGAGCTCGACGATGATGGCCATCAGATCACCTCGTCGAGCTCGGTGCGGTCGGTGATCGCCGACTCGAGCAGGCCTCGCATGACGACCATGAGGAGCACGAACGCCAGCCCGCCGGCGAGGCAGGCGGGCAGCCAGAGAATGAGTGGCCCGCCGACGCCGACGAAGAAGAGCAGGTGGATCAGGACAGCGGCGCTCAGGAAGGTGGCGACCGCCGCGCAGG
>MGOE01000104.1:44062-44426 GCA_001797035.1 Chloroflexi bacterium RBG_16_72_14 | reverse complement strand
GGGTGAAGATGCCCCCGCCGTTGACCATGGACAACAGCCGCCAGACGACGAAGAGCGCCACCTGAACGCATGCGATGGCGAGGATGCCGGCCACCGAGTACGGGACGACGAGGTACGCGAGCTCGGGGTAGAGCCTCCCTTCCTCGGACCCGAACACGGGCAGGAGTACCTGGGCGAGCCCGGTTCCGAGCAGCAGGACGAGCAGAGCGACGCGGAGAAGCCGTGTGGCGAGCGTGTTCATCTATCGAGAGTCAATCGGTTTCGATCGCCTGTCAATAGGCCATTCGGCATCCGGCTCGTGCAGCGGATGGCCGTCGACCCGGCGACGCGCCTCGTGAGCGACGTCCAGGTCACGATCGAGCTG
>MGOE01000104.1:40885-44050 GCA_001797035.1 Chloroflexi bacterium RBG_16_72_14 | reverse complement strand
TCCCCGCCAGGTACGCGGACGCGGTTGTTCGTTCCGCGGAGCAGTGCGCCGTGAAGAAGCACTTCGAGCACCCGCCGGTGATCCGGGTCGACAGCACGATCGCCGTCCCCGCCTGACCGCAGGCACACAGCCCATCCCCACCGGCCGGCAACGTGCCGCCTACGGGATCACGAGCACCTTGCCTCGGGCCTGCCCCGAGTCGGCGTAGCGCAGGGCGTCGACAACCTCGTTGAGCGGGAAGCTCCGGTCGATCCGCGGCACGAGCGTGCCGGCGGCGACCAGCGCCTTGAGTGCGTCCACGTCATCGGCCCGGAATGGCTTCCACCACGTCATGAGCGACATCCCGCGGCCGGTCGCCTTGGACACGAGCGGGCCGACGAGCATGCCGTCGAAGATGAGTGAGGTCGGGCCACCGAGCGAGACGTAGACGCCGCCGGGCTTGAGCACCCGGCGCGCCCGGAGGACGGAATGACGAGCCTCGACGTCGAGGATCCAGTCGTAGCGCTCACCGCTCTGCGTCCAGTCGGTCGTGGTGTAGTCGATGACCTGGTCCGCTCCCAGCGACCGCACGACGTCGAGCTTCGCGGTGCTCGTCACGCCGGTCACCACTGCCCCGCGCCCCTTCGCGATCTGGACGGCGAACGGGCCGACGTTGCCCGATGCCCCGACGATGAGCACCCGATCTCCAGCGCCGACCGTCCGGCCGTCGCGGAATCGGAGACCCTGGATGGCGAGGACGGCCGAGTGCGGGAGCGTGGTCGCGTCCTCGAGCGACATCTCGTCCGGCACGGCCGCGAACGCCCGCTCGGGTGCGCACACGTACTCGGCGAACGCACCCTGGCCGAACACGGAGAGGTCGGTGAACACGCGGTCGGCGGGCGCGAACCGGGTGGCCTCCGGACCCACCGCCTCGACGACGCCGGCGGCGTCGAGCCCGAGCCGGTGGACGCGCGGCGCCCGAACCCCGGTGAACAGCCGGGTGAACTGCCAGCGCGGATAGAGACCGTCGAGGTCGGCGCGGTTGACGGATGCGGCGCGCACCCGGACGAGCACCTGGTCGCCCACCGGCGTCGGCGTGTCGATCTCCTCGACGCGGACGACCTCGGGCGGCCCGTAGCGGTCCCGGACGGCGGCCCTCATCGCGCTCCTCCTCGCCGGGCGGGTCGTGTCGCCCTCGGTCGCCAGCGTATCCGACGCCGCCATCCCGGCCAGCCGCCGGTCCGGCTGGCCGATCCCACCCGGATGCCGGCCGCGATCCGTGACGCGGCCTTCACTCACCGCCCAGCGTGACCTGTGAGTCGTAGATCCAGTCGCCCGTACCGTTCGCGGCCGCCGGATCCACCCCGTAGATCGAGACGACCTTCAGGCTCGTGTCGCCGACCTCGTCGAACTGCAATGGTCCCAGCACGGTGTCGAAGGTCCGCGTCGTGTCCGTCGCGGCGGCACGCACCGCCTCGCGGGTGACCACTCCGCGCGCCGCCGCCACCCTGATCGAGTCGAGGATCACCTCGGCGCAGGCGTGGCCTGGTGCGCTGTAGGCGCCGGGCCAGGTACTGAACGCCTCGAGGTACCGGACGCTGAACGCGTCCCGGCCGGGGAACTCCGCGATGGCGGCGATCGCCCCGAACGAGTTGGCCGCGGCCGGACCGGTGAGGCCGATGTACGACTCACCGACGGATCCTGGACCGTCCACGATGCCGTCGCCGGCAAGGAACGCGAGGTCTCCCATGCCCGCAACGCCCATCTGGTGGCGGAACGCGGCCCCGCCCGTGATGGTCAGCCCACCGAACAACACGCCGTCCGGGTCGGACCCCCGCAGCTCCTCGACCACGACTGCCTCGTCATCGATGCCTGCCTGCACCGTGCGGCGTTCGACGACCGTGCCGCCCAGCCGCTGGAACTCGGACCCGAAGGCGTTGGCAAGATTGTCGCCGTAGGCCTGGCCATCGTCGATGACCGCGACGCGCCTCAGGTCCAGCTCGTCGAAGCCGAACCGGGCGAGGGCGGGGCCCTGGAAGTCGTCGGTCGTGGACACGCGGATGAAGGCGATCCGGTCAGGGTTCGCGCGGCGGAGGTCGGCGCCCGCGGGACCGCTGGTGATGCCTGGGTTGGTGGTGGCGGGCGAGCACTGCAGGAGGCCGGCCTGGTTGCCGATCGGGATCTGCGCCCTGGCCACCGCCGAGTTGAACGGTCCAACGACCGCGATCACGTCCTCGTTCGCCACGAGCTCCGTCATGTCGTCCGCGCCCTGCCGCTCGTCGTAGGTGCCGTTCACCGCGTGGTCGAGGACGAGGGTCCGCACCAGGTAGCCGTCGAGCTCGAAGTCCTCGATGGCGAGCAGGGCGCCGTCCCGGGCACTGGCGGCACCTACTCCGGGATCGCCCGTCAGCGGCAGCGAGATCGCGATCGTAACCCGTTGCACGACCGGCGGGGATGCAATGGTCGTGCTCGCCGCGGTTGCGGGGGCCGACGCGGTGGGCCCACCCGTGGCTGCGGGTGTCCCGGCCGAGCGCCCCAAGCTCCCTAGGAGGCCCCCGACGACCACGACCAGCACCACCACGAGCGACACGGCAACAGTCGCGTCGCGGAACCGTGGCCGACGGGACGCGTTGGGCGGTGCGGGAGACAGCGCAGATGCGCCGGGATGAGGCGGTGGGGCAGGCGGCATGGGCCACGGGGCGGTCTCGTCCGGCCGCTGGTCATGCTCGGGCTCCCGGTCTTCGCGCACCTCCCTGCCGTCCACCCACGACCTCCGTTCGCCACCGGGCAGGCCCCGACCCTCGTCATGATGCCCGGTCGCGCCGCCGTCGTGCTCCCTGAACGTCACACGCTTGCGCGCACCGCGGGGCGCTACTCCCCCGCCGCGGCCCCGGCTCGCTGGACGACGAGATTGGCGAGGGCGACCAGGCCGGCTTCGGTGTTGACGTCGTTGGGGACGGACAGCGCGAACACCAGCCTGCCCTGGCGGACGGCAAGGTAGGCCACGTCACCGTCGATCGCGAACGAGGACTGCGAGAAGGTCGCGCCGGTCGGCGCCGGGCCGGTCGGCCCCTCGCCGGTCGCCGTCGCGTAGGTTGCCTCGGCGGACGCGACGTCCTCGTGGGGAAACACGTCGAACTCGATCCCGCCGGTCGCCCCCGAGGACCCGGCATACACGCAGTAGTG
>MGOE01000104.1:28975-40823 GCA_001797035.1 Chloroflexi bacterium RBG_16_72_14 | reverse complement strand
GCCGCACGAGGCCACGATCGCCCCGATCGCGAGCGCCGCCAGGACGCGGCCGACCGTCACCCGAAGTCGCCGCATGTATCGATCACCCCATGCTCAATGACGCTGGTGCGCGCATTGTCCATCCACGGGTCAATCCTGCGCGGCGGCCGTGTCGTTGCCCGGCGGCCGGGTCAAGCGGCGGCCCTGTCGGTGCCCGTCGGCCCCGGGACCGACATCGTGGGTGACCGGCGAGAGGGTCGGCGACTGTCCCTAGGTCGTCGGATCGAGCAGCGACACGCCAGTCCGCGCCACGTCACGGGTGTTGCGGGTGACCAGCACGAGGTCGTGCACGAGGGCCGTGGCGGCGAGCAGCCCGTCGACCGTTGGGACGGGATCGGGGACGTTCAGGGCACCCCATCGATCGGCGACCCGGTGGTCGATCGGCAGCACCCGGTCCGCGAAGCCCGTGGTCAGGCGGGCGAGCCACTGCTCGAGCGCGAGCGCAGACGCGACGTCGCGCCGCCTGATCGATTCGATGCCCCGGCGGACCTCGCCGAGCACCAGCACGCTGGTGAACAGCTCGGTCTCGCGCGCCGCGTCAAACCAGGCGCGGATCCCCGCGTTCGCCCGGTCGCCCTTGCGCAGCTCTGACAGGACGTTGGTGTCGACGAGCCAACTCACGAAACGGGCCGCGGGAGATCGCGGCTGGGCTCGAAGTCGGCGTCCTCGCCGACGTCGGGCATCGATGCGAGGAAGGCCTTGAAGGACTCCCGGTCGATGTCGGCCTGGAGGGCTGCGCTCAGGATCTCGCGGTGCTCGGCCTCGGCTGAACGGCCGTGCCGCGCGGCCCGGCGCTTGAGCGCCCGAACGATCTCCTCGCCGACATTCCGAACAATCAGCTGGCTCACATCATCCACCTCTGCTATCGATGATAGCACCCTTGGGCGCCGGTGCGGTGAGACCGGTAAGGCACCTCCCCCGCATGCGAACCGACTTTGAGGTACGTGGCGCGCGTCGCGTCGGTCAGGTGCCCGATTACACCGCGCTCGACCGCGCCGAGGATGACGGCATCACGAGACGCCGGTACCGGGGCACGAAGGTTTCGGAGCCCGCCAGGCGTCAAGGGAGGAACAGATGTCTGCAGCGTCCCGCCCCGTCCAGGCGACCCCGGGCATGCGCCAGCTGGGTACCGCGCTCGGCGCGGTCATCCTCGCCATCGCGCTCGTTGTCCTGCTGGCGTTCGGCCAGTCGACGGCGACCCAGCCCCAGGCCGCACCCGCCGCCGGCGCGGCGCCGGTTACCCACGATCACGGCTGGAGCACCGACAGCTCCGCCCAGTCCCCCAGCTCCGGTGCCTCCCGGGGTTCTGGCGGCTCGAACGGCGTCCGCCTCGCGCAGTGATGCCCCGTGCGTGCCGAGCCAGCAAGCCGGTGCGCCGAGCCAAGCCACGGAAACGCCGTCCCGATGCCGGGACGGCGTTTCGCCGTGACCTCGATCCTTCCACACCCCCGCCGCCGAGACGGGATTGTGCCGCCCCGTACCATCGCCCTGACATGCCCGCGCGGATCTCGAGTCCTCTTCTCGTCGGGCGTGACGACGCGCTCGCGAGCATCGCGGCGGCGATCGCCGCGTCGACTGCCGGTGCCCCCCGCTTCGTCGTCGTCCGGGGCGAGGCCGGGATCGGCAAGTCGCGCCTCGTCGGCGAGGCGGCGGCGCGGCTGCCGGCCGGGACGCTCGTCCTCTCGGGCGAGTGCCTCGACATCGGCGCCGCCGGTCTTCCGTACCTCCCGATCGCCGAGGCGCTGCGCCGGCTTGCGCGAACCATCGCACCGGAGTCCCTCGAGCGCATCCTGGGACCGGGGCGGCGGGACCTGGCGGTCCTCGTCCCCGAGCTCGGGGCCGGCGGAACCGACCCGGGAACAGGTGGCCGGCCGGACGACCCATTGGCCCCGCCGTCGCCCGGCCTGCTCACCTCGGGGCTCGCCCAGGCGCGGCTGTTCGAGCGGGTGCTCGGTCTCCTGGGAGCGCTGTCCGCGCAGGGACCCACCGTGCTCGTCGTCGAGGATGTCCACTGGATCGACCGGGCGACCCGCGACCTGCTCACGTTCCTGTCCCGGAACCTCACCGACGAGCGGCTCGCCATCGTGCTCACCGTTCGCGATGACGACCTCCCGCACGGCCATCCGATCCTGGCGTGGCTCGCCGAGATCGAGCGGTCGCCGCTCACGGCCGTCGTGGAGCCCGGACGCCTGGACCGTGCAGGCGTCGAACACCAGCTGCGCCTGATCGCCGGTGGCGAGGTCGCACCCGAATTCGCCGACCGGATCTGGCGCCGATCGGAAGGCAATCCGCTGTTCGTGGAGGAGCTGTACGCCGCCGGGACCGACGACGCCGGCGGTCCGAGATCAGCCGTCGAGGTGCTTCTCGCCCGAGTCGGCCGCCTCGATGCGGCCGCGAGGACGGTCGTCGAGGCGGCGGCCATCGCCGGCCGACCTGTTGACGACCGGCTCCTGGCCGAGGTGCTCGGAGTGCCGGAGACCGAGATCGACGAGCCGCTCCGCGCGGCGCTAGCGAACGGCGTGCTCGATCGCGAGCCCGACACCGAGCGATACCGGTTCCGCCACGAGCTGCTGCGCGAGGTCGTCGAGCGGCAGCTGCTGCCGGGTGCACGGCGCCGGCTCCACGAACGGTTCGCCAGGCGTCTCGAGGCCCGCCCGGAGCTGGCCGACACCAGCCCCGTCGGCGCCGCAGGCGAGCTGGCTGTCCACTTCGCGGAGGCGGGGCTCGCCGCCGAGGCGTACGCACGGTCGATCGAGGCCGCCGCGGCGGCGGAGGCGGTGCATGCCTACGCGGACGCCCACCGCCATCTCGAGCGAGCCCTCGACCTCGAGCCACGTCTTCCAGCCCGAACCGCAGACGGCCCGGCTCGGATCGGCCTGCGCAGCAGGGCCGCTGACGACGCGGACCTGGCCGGTGAGTTCACGAGGGCCCTGGAGCTCACCCGAGCCGCGCTCAAGCTCGTTGACCCGTCGGCGGAGCCCGTCACGGCCGGGCTGCTCCACTCGCGGATCGGCTACCTGCAGTGGGCGGTGGGTGACGGCGAAGCCGCCCTTGCCTCGCACCGCGAGGCGGCCAGGCTCGTCCCTGCCGAGCCGCCGACGCAGGAGCGGGCGAAGGTGCTCGGGTCGCTCGGCGGGGCCCTCATGGGCGAGGGCCGGTGGGCGGAATCACGCACGCTGTGCGAGGCCGCGATCGCATGCGCCATCGCGGCCGAGGCGCCCGCCGAGGAGAGCCGGGCGCGGAACATGCTCGGGTCCGATCTCGTGGCGTTGGGCGAGATCGAGGCGGGCATCGAGGAGCTCCGCGAGGCGTGCCGGATCGCGAGGCTGGCCGGCCGGGCGGACATGCTCATCGTGGGCCACCACAATCTCGCCCTCAACCTCGCGGCGGCCGACCACCTCGAGGCGGCTGTCGGCGAGGCACGGGCCGGGTTGGTCGAGGCGCGCGAGGCCGGCCTGGAGCGCCGCTTCGGGCAGGACCTTGCGGCCCTGGTCGGGGACGCGCTGATGCGACTGGGGCGCCTCGACGAGGCCGTGGAGGCGGCGGACGACGGCCTCGCGCTCGACCCGAGTGGGCGCGGGACGGTGTACCTCTCGACGGTCTGGGCCCGGATCGCCGCGATCCGCGGGGACCATGAGGCCGCCGAGCGGTGGCGCTCGGAGATCGACCTGCCATCACTGGACCCGGACGTGGCCGCGTATGTCGCGGCAGTCGAGGCGGAGGCGCTCGCCTGGTCGGACCGGCCCGCGGCGGCAGTCGATGCGGCCGAGGCCGGTCTCGCGAGACTCGACGGCCTCGACGACGTCCTGTGGTCGGCGCCGCTCGTCGCACTCGGGCTGCGAGGTGTCGCCGAGCTCGCGGAGGCGGCTCGGGCCAGGCGTTCGCCCGCTGTGCTCGAGGGGCTGGCGCCGTGCCTCGATCGTCTGCGCTCTCGGCTCGACTGGCTGGCTCCCCGGGTCACGACGACCAGCGGGCGGGGCTTCGTCGCGCTGGCACGCGGGGAGCTGGCCCGGGCGACCGGTGACAGCGGTGCGGCCGCCTGGCGGGAGGCGATCGGTGCGTTCGATTCCGTGCCCGACCCGCTCACGGCTGCCTACGCGCGCCTGCGGTCCGCCGAGGCCGAGCTCCGGACCCACGGACTCCGGGCCGATGTCGCCCACCTCCTGCGCGACGCGGGATCGGTTGCCGGGGGGGCCGGGGCGCGCCCGCTCGCCGCGGCGGTCGCCGCCCTGGCGTCACGGGCTCGCATCGGATCCGCGGCCCGGCCGGCCGAGACCGTCGAATCCCCCGTCGCGAGCGTGCCCTCAGTGGAGCCGGCTGGCCCTCGGGCCGCGGCGATGGCGCTCGGGCTCTCCGCGCGCGAGGTCGAGGTGCTCGAGCTCGTCACCGCCGGCCTCACGAACGGTGAGATCGCCGAGCGGCTGTTCATCACGCGCAAGACTGCCGCCGTGCACGTGACCCACATCCTGGACAAGCTCGGCGTGACCAACCGTGTGGGTGCGGCGATGGTGGGCGCTCGCGTGGGCCTCGAGCGCACGAGCTCCGACTACGGTGCCTCGGAGTAGATCTGCACCTGGATCCGGCCCTCGTCGTCGGGTACCCCGATCGAGACATCCCTGATGACGAGGCCCGACTTGGCATTCTTCGCGGCCACCTCCGCCACGGAGGCGAGCAGCTGGCCGGGGCTGTTCGCGAGGGCGTAGCGGTCGACGTCGACCAGGCGCGGCTTGTAGCCGGCCTTTCGGAGCACCGTCATGGCGTGATTGCTGGCCTCGTGGGCCACGGCAATTGCGAACTCGCCGCCCCGTTCGACGTCGCCGCCGCCCGCGGCCTCGATGTTGACGCGTGCCTTCTCGAGCACCGCGAGGAATGCCTGCAGGTCCGGCGTGGACTTCGCAGGCACGGTCCTGATCTGCTGGTGCATGGGAGCGGCTCCCTCCTCGTCGCGGCCCGTGATTCGGCCGCACTCAGGTGCGTCACTCTAGGCCTGCGGCGCCACGCGTCAACCACGAAGGATCCGTGCCACCTCCCGGCAGCACGGACCCTCCTCGCCGGCCCCCGACCGGCCTGCGGTTCGCGATGTCACGCGCCGGTGGGCGCGACGCCGTCGCGGATCGACGGGCGGATCGCGTCGAACAGGCGGGTGAGGCGCTCCCGGAACTGAACGCTGTCGATGCTGCCCGACGGCTCCATCGACCCGGCCTGCCGGACGAGCCGCTCGCGTTCTGCCTGACGCAGGTCCTCTGCGATGCGCAGCTTCGCCAGCTCGTACATCAGTTGCGGGTGGTACATCTCACGGCTCCTTCGTATCGGCGGGTCCCCGTCGGAACTGACGCCATCTTCTGCGCCTCGAGCCCGCGCGCCATCGGGCGGCCATCCCATCCGAGAGGCGGTCCTACCTCAATCACGGAGCGGACACGCACCCACCCTGCCTTACGGGCTCGCCCGTCGTGGGCGATGCCGGGCCTTGCGGGCGTGCGCGAAGATTGGCCGATGGCCAACGCGTACCCCAAGCCGGGCCCGAGGACGAGGTCGCAGCCCGCGGGCGTATTCCCGGCGGCGACCTGACGATGGGCTTCGACGTCGCCGCGGAGGCGTACGACCAGTTCATGGGGCGATGGTCGCGCCAGCTGGCACCGCAGCTGGCCGACTTCGCGGGGCTCCATGCCGGCCAGCAGGTCCTCGACGTGGGCTGCGGCCCGGGAGCGCTCACCGAGGTGCTCGCGGAGCGGCTGGGGGTCGCCGGAGTGGCGGCCGTCGATCCGTCCGAGTCGTTCGTCGCGGCGGCGCGGACACGCGTCCCCGGCGTCGACGTGCGGCAGGCGGCCGCGGAGCGGCTGCCGTTTCCAGATGGGGCGTTTGACGCGACCCTTGCGAGCCTCGTCGTGCACTTCATGGCAGACCCGGTCGCGGGACTGGCGGAGATGGCGCGCGTGACCCGGAGCGGGGGCGTGTCCGCGGCCTGCGTCTGGGACTTCGAGGGCGGCCGTGGCCCGCTCGGACCGTTCTGGGAGGAGGCGCGCGAGCTCGATCCGGACGTCATCGACGAGTCGCGGCTGGCGGGCACGCGCCGGGGGCACCTCGCCGAGCTGTTCGCAGCGGCCGGTCACCGAGACATCGAGGAGGGAACCCTCGCGGCGAGCCGCGAGTACGCGAGCTTCGATGACTGGTGGGGGCCGTTCACCCGCGGAGTCGGGCCCGCCGGCGCCTACGTCGCCGCGCTCGGCCCGGAGCACCAGGCGGCGCTGCGCGGGCGCTGCCGGTCGATGCTCCCCGCGGGCCGGTTCGTCCTCACGGCCCACGCCTGGGTCGCGCGCGGCCTCACCTGAGGCATCGGTACGGGACGTCCGTCGAGCCGACGGCGAACGTCAGGGTCGCGGGCCGACGTTCGTCCATGGCTCGAGAGGCACGCAGCCTCGACGATGGCGATCGGTTTCTCGTCCCGCACCTGGAGCGCACCCGTGGCCCCCCGTCCCGCGGCCCTCGCCGCCGCCGTCGTCCTCATGTTCCTCATCGGCGCCGGGTCCGCATTCGTCGGCGCCCTGCTGCTGGTGCTCGCCGCGGGCGGCATCGCCGTCATTCCGGCGGCGAGCGTGTCCGCGTTTGTCGGACTGCTCGGCGTGGTCGCGATCCTGGTTGCTGCGGCGACGTTCTCCGCGGCCGTCGGCCTGTGGCTGGGCCGGCCGTGGGGCTGGGCGGCCTCGCTCGCGATCGCCCTCGCCGCGGTGCTCGGCGCGCTCATCGCTCTCGTCACGGCCGGAAGCCAGCCGCCGGTGGCGGCCGGGCTCGCGCTGACGCTCGCGGCTGCCGCGCTGCTGCTGGTCCCCTCGACGCGGAGGGCATCGGGCATCGGCTGATCGTTCGCAACCGGCCCGGGCGCAGCGCCTTGACGCCGGCGACCTCCCACCCCTCCATTGGGGGCCGTGGTCACGCATGACGGCGACGGCCTCTAGGCTTGCGGGCCGCGTGGCCCGCCTCGATCCATTCGCCTCTTGCGTCCGACACCATTCGACACCTGAATGGATCTCGCAAGGAGGTGCCACGATGCGAGCCTGGGTGATCACCCTCATCCTGGTGGCAATCGGAATCGTGGGGGCGTGGATCGGCTACTGGATCGGGCATGCGCTCGGCTGGAGCACGAACGCGGTGTTCCCGCTCACGATCGGAGGCGGCGAGCGGGCGATCGGGCTGTCGATCCTGGTCTCGTTCCTGTGCGTGATCGCCGGCGGGCTCTGGCTCGTCGCGCGACCGATGCTGCAGATCCGGCGACTGATGGCCTCGGGCCGGGCGGCGCACGCCACCGTGCGGCGGGCGTGGCGGACCGGCGTGTCCACCTCGCGGCTGGGCATCGGTGAGGGCGTGCGACACCAGGTGGCGTTCCAGCTCGAGATGCACCCGGACGGCGGCGGCGACTACGAGACGCCGGCGCTCGGGATGCTGACCGACGACGAGGAGGCCGTCATCAAGCCCGGGACCGAGGTGTCCGTCCGCTACGACCCGGGGCATCCGAGGTCCGTCGCCGTGGTCGGCCCGATGCGGGCCACGCCCGCCTGACCTGGCGGCTCACGGCCGGTCGGTCCTGGGCCCGATCCCCTCGAGGCGATAGACCTCGGCCGTGAACACGTCCAGGAGCGCGCGCCCCCGGGCGAGAGCTTGCTCGGCCCCCGCCCGGCCCGGGGCCCCGAAGAAGTCGCGTTCGGCAACGCGCGCGAACCAGTGGTCGAGCTTCTCGCTGTCGGACTCGCCCTCCTCGAGCTCGGCGAACCGGAACCGCTTCTTGCGCGTCTCGCGGCGGATCTCGTCCTCGAAGCTCTCCACGCTGTCGAGGATCTCCTCGTACTCGGCGTCGCGCGCCGCGTTGAACCGGGCGACGAGCTCGTCCTCCCAGGCCTGGCTCGGCGAGGCGGTCTCCAGGAGCGAGGCCTCGCCACCCCCGGTCCGGATCCGCTGCCCGAGCCGGTCGAGCTCGGTGCGGAGCTCGGGCCGGTCGGGCAGCACGGCGACCGCTTGCTGCAGGTACACGGCACCGAGCTGGCGGAGCTGCCGCCAGACGTACGTCCGGCGGCCGGACGACTCGGCCTTGATCCGGTAGATCAGGAGCAGCCAGCGGCGCGCTCCGCCGGATGGATCGCCCATGCCCCGCTCCTCCTTCAGGCGCCCACGTCGCGTCGTCGCATGCCGATGGCGCCGACGACGAGCCCCCCGATCGCGAGCACGACGCAGACCGCCACCCCGACGCCATCCCAGGTGCCGACCATCGGCTCGCCCAGGTGCGCGGTGAGCGCGAGCTGTCCGACCCAGTCGGGAAGCCGCAGGATCGGCGCCAGGAGGTCGAGCAGGAACGTCCCGATCGTGAGCGCGAGGACCGCGGGCATCGCGAACGAAGCGCGCGACACCCCGGCGACACCCACCCCGATGCCGGCCAGGGCGGCGCCGTAGAGGGCGAGCACGAGCGTGCCCAGTGCCGGCGTCATGGGATCCTGCCCCACCGAGGCGACGCCGAGCGCCACGCACGCGGCCAACAGCAGGGTGACGAGCGCGATCGCCATCCAGACCGCCGCGCCGCTCGCCACGGCCCACCGGGCCCTGGTCAGGGGCGTCGCGAGCTGCAGCTCCAGCCGCCCAGACGTCTCGTCCGACGACCGGCCCGCGATGAACGTCGCCGCAGCCAGCCCGATGAGGACGAAGCCGATCTCGGCGAAGGCCAGCTGCAGGAACCCGGCGGCCGTCGTGATATCGATGCCCGGGATGAGGTTGCGGAAGATCTCGGCCATGGCGGGCGATGCATCGAGCGCATCGAGGAGTGATTGCGAGGCGGCGGCCATCAGGACGCCGTAGATGCCGAGGCCGACGCCCCAGGCCAGCGCCGTCGGCAGGAGGTCGCCGAACGACCGTCCGAGTGGGCCGTGGACGCCGAGCAGCGCGCGGGGCAGCCGGGGGACCGGCAGCGGGATCGTCACCCCGACGTCGCGGCGCGCGAACCCCTCGATGCCGATCGCGAGGAGGACGAGGCAGACGACGGCCGTGATGCCGATCCCCGCCCAGTCCGTGGAGCCCGCAAGGGGGACGTGGTCGGCGGTCCACGAGAACCAGGTCGCATCCGCGAGCGTGTCGAATGCCGGCACGACGGTCCGGTAGCTGTGGATCACGTACCCGCCGAGCATCAGGGCGCCGGCGATCCCGGCCGCTGCTCCGCGTCCCAGGAACGGGGCGACGGCGAAGGCGACCGATCCGGCGACCAGTGTCCTGATCCCGAGCCCGATCGCGAACGAGATCGCCGCCGCGGGAGAGATGGAGTCGCCCGGCAGCCTGGCGCCGACGACCCCGGTCACCCACGCGACGACGGCGACGACAACCATGCCGAGACCGATCGCCGTCGCATGCCCCGCGACCTTCTCGAGCGCGATCGACCGCCTCGAGCGGGGGGTCGCGACGGCGAAGTCGAGGCTCCCCCGCCGGGCCTCGCCGGCGAGGACGGACGACAGCGCGAGGATGGACCACAGCCCGGCGAGGAGGGCGAAGTACGCGCCGTAGTGCCACGAGATGAACCCGCCGAGCGTGTCGACGTCGAGCGGGTTTCCGTACATGCCGCGCAGCATCGGCGGCATGTCCTGCGACATCGCGGCGAGCTCGCGCCGCGCCTCGAGCGTGCCGTAGGTGGAGGACATCGTGATGCCGCCGGCGACAATCAACACGCCCAGGAGCGCGGTCACGACGAGCATGCCCGCGCGGGAGTCGCGAACGGTCTTGCCGAAGATGCTGCCCAGGCCGTAGAGCCGGCGGCGAAGCGGGACACGGGGGGCCGACGCCGCGACCGGCAGGCCCCGGATCTCAACGGCCATGGTTGGCCACCCCAACGGCCACGCGGCCGTACTGCGCGAGGAACGTCTGCTCGAGGCTCGGTTCCCGGGTCTCGAAGTCGATCAGGCCACGCCCGGCGGCGGCTTCGACCACCGGTGCCATCGAGCCGGATACCCGCAGCTGCAGGCGGTCGTCGACCGCGACCACGTCGCTCACGCCCGGCAGCGACGCGAACACCGATGCCGGCACCGGGGCGGTGAAGCGCAGCTCGACCTCGTGATGCGCGAGGCCACGGAGTGCCTCGACGCGGTCGACGGCGACGAGGCGGCCGTCCCGGACGATCGCCACCCGGTCGCAGGTCCGCTCGACCTCGTCGAGGATGTGCGACGAGAGGAACGCGCTGCGGCCTTCCGCAACGGTCTCCCGGAGGAGCGCGAAGAACGTCTGCTGGACCAGCGGATCGAGGCCGGATGTCGGCTCGTCGAGGACGAGGAGGTCCGGCCGGTGCTGGAGGGCGATGACCAGGCCCACCTTCTGCTTGTTGCCCTTGGAGTACTCCTTGAAGCGGCGCGACGGGTCGAGGTCGAACCGTGCCACGAGGTCCGCCTGGTAGAGCGGGTCGACGCCGCCGCGGAGGTTGGCGAAGTACTCGATCGTCTCGCCACCGGTGAGCCGGTCGAACAGCGCGAACTCGCCGGGCAGGTAGCCGACGCGCCGGTGGATCGCGACGGGATCGACGGTCGTCTCGATCCCGAACACGCTCGCCCGCCCGGACGTGGGCCTGATGAGGTCGAGCAGGAGCCGGATCGTCGTCGTCTTCCCGGCGCCATTCGGCCCGAGGAAGCCGTAGATCTCGCCATCCTCCACGCACAGATCGACATCCAGGATCCCGCGGTGGGGGCCGTAGAACTTGGTGAGCTTCTCGGTCTCGATGACGGACATCGCGCTGCCCTCCCTGGGGCTGCGGACCCACGGACTGAGCCACCTCGCAGGCGCAACGCGTCCCTGGCTCGATCTCCAGGATCTCGCCCAGTAGACGCGGACGCGCCCCCGCTGACCAGAGGCGCACGGATCGGCACGATGTGACGAACGTCACATGTGATTCACGTCACACGGCGTCCGCGACCACCGCCTGGTCAGCGTGTGAGGCGGCCGCGACTAGCGGCGCGGCAACCGCGTGATCCAGTACGCCGTGTCCGGCGTGACCGGCGTCCCGAAGCGCGCGTTGACGGCCCACAGCCGACCGGCGGCGAAGGCGATCGTGGTCGGCACGTCCAGGCCGCTGCTCGAGATCGTCCCCCGGAACGCCACCGTGCCGCCGCGGATCCGGTAGACGGCGACCTCGTCGAGCTGGTTGCGCACGACGTACAGCGTGCTGCCAACGAGCTCCAGCCCGTCGGCAAACGTGATCGATCCCTCGGGCAGGATGCGCACGCTGCGGCCGGTCGTCGGGTCGACGACGAACAGCTCGCCCGTGTTCGACTGTGCGACGAGGAGCCAGCCGGCGAAGGCGACGATGCCGTTGGCGTTGAAGCCGGCCTCGTACGCGAAGTCGCCGGTGATCGGCATGGCGAGGGCGTCCGCGGGAGCCGGCAGGCTGCCGTCCGCGCCGAGCGGGATCACCAGCACCTGCTGGATCGCGGAGTCGGTCGCGTAGATCGCGCGGCGGGTCGCCACGACGTCGTTCACGAAGCCCGCGGTGAAGGTGTAGGTCTGGAGCAGGGTGCCGTCGGCGGCGTCGTACGCGCGGACCTCGCCGGTCGGACCGCCGGCCACCCACAGCCGGTGCGCACCGGCCTCGTACTCGAGGCCCACGGCGACCTCACCCGTGACACCGTCGACGAACCCGTCGTCCACGGCGCCGGTTTGCAGGTTCACCCTGGCGATCGCGCCGTTGACGAGCGAGCCGACGTATGCGGTGGTGCCGCGCCCGGCCGTGATCCCCTCCGGTGCCCAGCCGTTCGGCAGGTCGATCGTGGATGGGAACCGCGTTGCGAGCGCGGGGGTC
>MGOE01000104.1:26543-28962 GCA_001797035.1 Chloroflexi bacterium RBG_16_72_14 | reverse complement strand
CGGCGGCGAGGGCCACTGGGAGCGCGGACAGGGATGGGCGCATGCGAAGGTTCCTCCGGTGCTGGCGGGGGCGCGACTGGGGACGTGCGACCGCTTCGGTGCGTCCCCCCGGAGTACGCCTCAGCGCGTGTCGCGGATGCGCCGCACGCGGCTCGTCGCGTTGCAGTTGCGTGTCAGGTGCCCGCCGGGGGCCATCCCCCGGCCGCGGAGTGGGGCTACCCCCAGCGGAAAGACACCGGGTGGCGGGCTGGCCGCTTCCCTCCCCCGGGACATACGGTCTGGGCGTTCACCCGACGCGCGGCACAGCCGGTACCCACGAGCACCGCGCATCGGGCAGGAGGTACAGGACCACCATGCGCGACCTCGGTCGACGAAAGCTCAGGACCACGCTGACGATCCTCGGGATCACGATCGGCATCTGGGCGCTCGTCGTGTTCGGATCGATGGCCAACAAGATCAACGCCCTGGTCGAGGGCGGCAGCACCTACTTCGCCGACAAGGTGTCGCTGAGCGCTGACGCGGGGATGGGCGGCTTCTCGTCCGCCCCGATGCCGCTCGCCACGACCGACCTCGTCGCGGCCATCGACGGCGTGGACGTCGTGGTGCCCGAGGTCATGCTGCTCATGGACGACGAGATGGGCGCCATGTCGATGAGCATGCCGCCCATGATCCAGGGCTCCGTCGCGGGCTCCGACGAGGGTCGCGAAACGTACGACCTCCGGTACGCCCAGGGCCGGGCCCTGACCGCGGCCGACGAGGGCAACCAGGTGACGGTCCTCGGCTCGGACATCGCCCGCAAGCTCGACGCGGGCGCCGGCGACACGATCGACCTGCGCGGCGTCGAGTTCGAGGTGGTGGGCGTGCTGGAGCCCACCCTCACCGCGCCCGACCAGACGGCGATGGTGCCCTTCGGGGCTGCCCAGCAGCTGTTCGTCGCCTCACTCCCGCCGATGGTCCGTGAGGGCGTCGAGGCCGACGCGGTCTCGACCTCGATGACGGTCTACCCGGAGCCGGGCGTCGACCCCGACGCGCTCGCCCGCCGGATCGAGGCCCAGCTGCCCGACGTCACCGCCATGTCCGGCCAGGACTTCGACGAGCAGATCGGCTCCTCGATGGCGATCCTCAACGCGATCCTGATCGGCATTGCGTTGATCAGCCTGGTCGTGGGCGGGCTGTCCGTGGTCAACACCATGGCGATGTCGATCGCCGAGCGGACGCGCGAGATCGGGATCAAGCGCGCGATCGGCGGCAGCCGGTTGCGGATCGTCCGCGAGCTGGTCGTCGAGGCCGGCCTCATCGGCTTCATCGGCGGCGCCATCGGCCTCGCCCTCGGCGCGCTCGTCGTGACGCTGGTCAACGACGCTGGCCGCTCGTCGGGCACCGTGCTGTTCGACCTCACGACCGGGACCGCGATCACCGCCGTCCTGTTCTCGACCATCCTCGGCGCCCTCGCGGGCTTCATGCCCGCGCTGCACGCGGCCCGGCTCGACCCGGTCTCGGCGCTGCGCTACGAATGACCCCCAGACACGACACGGAGAACCCTGACATGACGCTCCTCGACGGCCGCAATCTGCGGAAGACCTACCGGCTGGGCCGGAGCAACACGGTCCACGCCCTGCGCGGGGTGGATGTCTCGATCGAGAGCGGCGAGATGGTCGCGATCATCGGACCGTCGGGCTCGGGCAAGAGCACCCTGATGCACATCCTCGGCCTGCTGCACGGCCCGGACCTCAACCATGGCCCCCGCCCCGAGCTGTCGTTCGGGGGCCGGGACATGGTCGAGCTGGGCGAGGGGGAGCGGACCAGGATCCGCGCCCGCGAGATGGGCTTCGTGTTCCAGGACTTCAACCTCGTCCCGACGCTGACAGCGCTCGAGAACGTGGCGCTCGCCTGCGACTACGCGGGCATCGGAGGCGCCGAGGCGCGCACGGCCTCGCTCGCGGCGCTCGACCTCGTCGGCCTGGCCGACCGTGCCGGGCACCGGCCGGCCGAGCTGTCGGGCGGCGAGCAGCAGCGCGTCGCCCTGGCCAGGGCGCTCGTCAACCGGCCCAAGCTGGTGCTGGCCGACGAGCCCACGGGCAACCTCGACTCCGAGCGCTCGTCCGAGGTCCTGGCCACGCTCCGGCGGTTCAACCGGGAGCACGGCCAGACGCTGATCCTCGTGACCCACGACCAGGAGGTCGCCGCGGCCTGCGACCGGGTGATCCGGATGCGGGACGGGCGGATCCACGAGCCGGCGGTGCCGGCGCCGATCGCCCTGCGACCCGCGCCCGCACTGGAGCGGGCGAGCGCCTGAGCGCGGCGCCAGCGCCGGGTGGAGGCCGTGCGGGTTCGGGCAACGCGCGGCCTCAGAAGTAGCCGGCGATCTGCCCGGCCTCGGAGGCGACCGTGTCGGCGTCGACGAGGTCCGCGGCTCCTG
>MGOE01000104.1:22366-26289 GCA_001797035.1 Chloroflexi bacterium RBG_16_72_14 | reverse complement strand
GCCCCACCCGCGTCGCCCCCGCCACCACCCGTCGGACGGGCCCCGAACGCGAGGTTGTAGTCCCACGGAACGACCGTGAACTGCCCCGACGCCGTGTCGTAGTAGAGGTACGAGTTGTTCCCGGGCCCGTCGATGTCGTCGAAGTTGTCCAGCAGCTCCTGCATCGCCAGGTAGGTGGCGAAGGCGTCGGTGTCGAGCCGGTCCGCGATCTCGGCGGCGAACGTGGCGTCGTCCGCGTTGTTGATGAAGTCGAGGAACTCGATGAGTGGGGTGAGGTCGGCGTTGTCCTCACCGGCCTCCTGGTCGAAGACCTCGTCGTACGCGGCCGGGTCGTCGCCACGGTAGCTGTAGTCGCCAGTGCTCTCGGCCTTGTACAGCGCGCCGGTGGCCCCGAGCTCGTCCGCCATCCAGCTGTCGTCCGGATGCTCGATGACGAGCCGGAGGACTTCCGTGTCTCCGTTGACGCTGAAGCGGACCGCGATGGCGTCCTGCGAGCTGAGGCCGGCCAGCTCCAGGAGCTCGAGGGCGACGGCCTCGTTGAGGGCGGTCGCCGAGCTGTTCGACCGCACGGCAAGCTCCGTGACGCCGTCATGGTCCTGGCCGTCGACGAACTTGTCGAGCCGGATGAGCCACGGGAGCGCTTCGGGTTCCGCGGATTCCGCGACGCCCCGCAGCGACGAGTTGCCCTTGAGGCGGATCCCGACCCGCTCATACACCACGCCGTCGATGGTGACGGTCGCCTCGAGCCAGGCCTTGTCGCCCGAGGCGAGATACGCCTCGATCATGGCGTCGAAGTCCTCCCGCGCGAGCTCGATCGAGATGTCATGGACCATGGAGACGTCGAACAGGGCGGTGGATCCGGTGGTCGCGCTGCCGGTGCCGGCCGTCGAGGCCGCCTGCGCTGGGGCCGAGACCGGGGCGCCGGATGAGCATGCCGTGGCCACGAGGCAGGCGGTCATCAGCAGGGGGCCAAGGCCGGCGAGACGTCGCCGTCGGTGTTCGGGGGTGGTCATGGATTGCTGGTACCTCAGGTGAGACGCGGGCGGCACAGGTGCGCCCCGAGAGCATCCGCGCCGGAGCTGTCGAACAGGTGACGGACGACCGGCATCGGCGTCCCGGACAGGCTCAGACGCCGACCGACCCCGCCTCGACCGGCTGCTCCGTGAACTGGAGGCGGTAGAGCCGGGCGTACAGCCCCTCGCGCGCGAGGAGCTCGTCGTGGGTGCCCAGCTCCACCAGCCAGCCGTCGTCGAGGACCGCGATCCGGTGCGCCGACCGGATCGTGGACAGTCGGTGGGCGATGATGATCGTCGTGCGCCCTACCTTGAGGCGATCGAGCGCGTCCTGGACCAGTCGTTCCGACTCGTTGTCGAGCGAGCTCGTGGCCTCGTCGAGGATCAGGATCGGCGGGTCCTTGAGGATGGCCCGGGCGATCGCCACCCGCTGGCGCTGGCCGCCCGACAGCCGCTGGCCCCGGTCGCCCACGGCGGTGTCGTAGCCGCCCGGGAGCGCTGACACGAACTCGTGCGCGTTGGCGGACCGCGCGGCCGCCTCGATCTCCGCGTCCGTCGCGTCCAGGCGCCCGTAGCGGATGTTGTCGCGCACCGTCCCGCCGAACAGCACCGCCTCCTGCTGCACGAGCCCGATCTGCTGCCGGAGGCTGGCCGTGGTCACGTCGCGGACGTTTGTGCCGTCGATCCGGATCGCGCCGTCGGTCACGTCCCAAAGGCGCGGCACCAGGCCTACGAGCGTCGTCTTGCCCGAGCCCGACGGCCCGACGAGCGCGAGCACCTCGCCCGCGGCGACGTCGAGGTCCACCTCCCGCAGGACGCGGCGCTCGCCGTCGTAGGCGAAGGAGACGCCGTCGAGCTCGATCCGCCCGGCCACCGGCCCCAGCGGCGCCGCGCCCGGGGCGTCGACCACGGTGGGCTCCGTGTCCAGGATCTCGAACACGCGGGTCACGGCCCCGGTGCCCTCGCGGAACTGCCCGTACAGGCTCGCGATGGTGGCCAGGCTGCCGCCGATCGTGACGCCGTAGAGCAGGAAGCCGGTCAGCGTCCCGATCGCGAGGCGACCCGCGATCACCTCGTGGCCGGTCCACCACAGCAGGGCCGCGATGGCCCCGAAGCCCAGGAACCCCATCAGGCCGCCGAAGGCCGCCCGCCACATCGCGAGGCGCGAGCCCGCGGCTACGACGCCCGACAGGTCGCCGCCGTAGCGCTGCGCCTCCCAGGCCTCGCGGACGTAGCTCTTGACCACTCGGATGCCAGACAGCGCCTCCTCCGCCGTCGCGGTGCTGGCGGCGATGGCGTCCTGGACCTGGGTGCTGACGCGTTGGAGCGGTCGCCCGAACACGATCGCGACGGCGATCAGCGCGGGTGCCAGCACCAGCACGACGGCAAGCAGCGTGGGGCTGAGCAGGAACAGGATGACCACCGCCCCAACGAGGCCGATCAGCGACGACAGCAGCGAGGTCGTCGTCTGGGTGAGCATCGTGCGGATGAGCGTCACGTCGCTCGACAGGCGCGACACGAGCTCCCCGACCCGGTTCCGCCCATGGAAGTCGAGCGACAGCGTCACGAGGCGGTCGAACAGCTCGCCCCGCAGCTGGGCGACCATCCGCTCCCCGACCACGCCCAGCAGGTAAGACTGGACGAACCCGCCCAGCGACTGGGCGAGGAACAGGATGACGAGCCCGGCGATCAGCCGGTCGAGCCCCACGGCATCGCCGCCGGCCACGACCGCGCTGACGAGACCGGCCACGAACAGCGGCACGAGCAGGGCGAGCCCGGACCCCAGGAGCAGCCCCGCGATCGCGATCGAGAACGGGCGCAGGTGCGGGCGGAGGTAGCGGAACAGCCGCCGCCACGGGACGCCGGTGATGCCGCGGACCCGCCGCGCGACCTCGGCGGCGTCAGGCGGGACGACGTCGGGCGGCAGGGGGTCCATGCGGGCATCATGCCCCAGCGCGCGGACCGCCGTCCGGTGCCGTGCGCTCGTCCCCCGGCCGCGCGCCCACGCCGGCCGCCGCGCGGACCTCCCGGACCACGCCGGGGACGGCCTCGATCTGTCCGCGGCTCGCGGGGTCGGGGCCGTCCGGGAGCGGCGACGTCAACGGCTCAGACCGCGACGCCCTCGTGCGCGAGGCGCAGCTGCTCGACGTCGAGCTTCTGCATCTGGAGCATCGCGGCCATCGCCCGGGCCGCGCCCTCGGCGTCGGGACCGCCGAGGTAGTCGCCCATCTGCTTGGGGATCACCTGCCACGAGAGGCCGTAGCGGTCCTTGAGCCAGCCGCACATGCTCGGCTCGCCGCCGCCGGCGATCAGCGCCTCCCAGTAGCGGTCCACCTCGGCCTGGTCCGCGCAGTCGATCTGGAACGAGACCGCCTCGGTGAACGGGAACTGCGGTCCCCCGTTCACGGCCGTGAACCTCGTGCCCGCCAGCGTGAACCACACCAGCAGGACGTCGCCGGCCTGGGTGCTCGGGTTGTCGCCCGGCGCCCGCGAGACCTCGTCGATGTGGCTGTCGGGGAACAGCGTCGTGTAGAAGCGGGCGGCCTCCTCGGCCTGCTTGTCGAACCACAGGCAGGGCGTGATCCTGGACACGGGTCATACCTCCCTTTCGGGGACGCCGGGTGGCGCCCGTTCAGCCGTTGGTGCTCGCGTCGGTCGGTGGCGCCTGCAGCTCGCGGAGGAGCTGGTCCAGGCGCTCGAAACGCTCTTCCCAGTGCTTCCGATACTGCCCGACCCAGTCCGCCACGTCCCGCAGCGGCTCCGAGCGGAGGCTGCACGGCCGCCACTGCGCCTGCCTCCCCTGCTCGACGAGGCCCGCTCGCTGGAGCACCTTGAGGTGCTTCGAGATCGCGGGCAGCGTGACGTCGAACGGGTCGGCCAGCTCCTTGACGGTCGCGTCGCCCCTGGCGA
>MGOE01000104.1:20860-22355 GCA_001797035.1 Chloroflexi bacterium RBG_16_72_14 | reverse complement strand
TGGGCCGGTGTGACCGTGACTCCGATCGTGTAGAACCGGTCCCCAGGCGGTGCCGCGGTCGGGACCCTCACGTCCAGCAAGACGACCACGCGGGCGCCCACCTCGGGCGGGTCGTCGCCGCAGCACCAGCAGTAGCCCGGGTATGCCGTGCCGCGCCACAACGTGCCCGACTTCGTGCCCACCACGCGCTCTACCGCCACCTGCGACGCGAACGAGACGCCGAAGTCGTTCTCCCCCACCTTCGAGATGACACCCACGATTGCGCCGCGGGCGTGCCTGACCGCTTGCTGGTAGGTAGCTCCAAGGCAGCCTTCGGCCCTGGCATTGGGAGCCATTCCGTGCGCGGTGATGCCGAGCGTGAAGGTCACGACCAGCGTGACCGCCGCGTTCGCGAGGTCCCGACGTGACATGACCGCCTCCATGCCGCGAGATCGGTTCCGCTGCCCAGTGGAGGACGTTCAGGTAGCTGCTCGTGATGCGCCGGACCCTGCCCAAGGTGCGTATGCAGGACCCGCATCGTTGGAACCTCACTGGTCCCGCGTCCATCCGCCTCACCTGGTGGCCGTCGGACCTCCGTCGAGCACCGACTTCAGGACCCCGAGCTGCTCCCGCCAGAACGCCTTTCGCTCCTCCGCCGCGGCGGCGTCGGCGAGCCTGGAGTGGACGACGTTGACGGTCGCCCGGCCCGGCGCCTTCGCGATCACGGCGACCATCACGCGGGACGGACGCTCAGGCCAATCGAAGCGGGCGACGCCGGTCGCGGTGGTCGGCCGCTGCCGCATCCCGGAGCCGGGCAGCCAGCGCTCGCGGGTCTGCTCGTCGGTGAACGCCCCGAGGACCTGGCCGGGATCGACGGCCAGCGTGCGGGTGACACCGACCTCGAACCGGCCCGGCATCTGGTGCACGGCCCGAAGCCCGCGGGCACGCTCATAGGCCACGGTGATGCTCTGCGTCCACCAGCCGGGCACCCCGTGCTCGGCGGCGAGCCAGGCCGCAATCGCCGTGTGACCCCGCTCCGCCTCGCCCCAGGCGTCGAGCAGGGCGAACCACGCGTCGTAGGTGCGCCCCGTGGCCCGGACGAGCGACTCGTCCGACGTCGGCGCCGACGGAGCGGCGGGTACCGGGGTGACCGGCTCCGCGTGGGCCAGCAGCTGCCGGCGAGCGGCCGTGTACGACTCGCCGGTCTTGGCCATGCGTGACCGCACCCGGCGCTTGAAGGTCTTGTGGGTTGTCATCGTCAGCGTCCTTCCGCCCGGCGATGCCCGGGACTCACGCTCCCGCGGCCCGCCGGAGGAGGCGGACGATCGTCCCGAGGGATCCGGTCCCCCTTTGCCCCATCGCGCCGGCGGCGTGAGCGCCGGATCGGGGTTGGGCGCGGGACGCGCCGAGGCGCACAGGATAGGCGCCGGCACCGGGCGGCACAAGGGGTCGAGGCTCGCCGCCTACGGGAGCGGGCGGACCATGATCTGGATCACCAGCGCCGAGCCCGCCCGCA
>MGOE01000104.1:19992-20850 GCA_001797035.1 Chloroflexi bacterium RBG_16_72_14 | reverse complement strand
CAGCGCTCGCCGGTGTCCCGGAAGCCCAGCCGCTCGTAGAACGCGATGGCCCTCGCGTTGCCCGCCGTGACGCCCAGGCCGATGTCCGGGTAGTCGTGCGCGACGGCCCAGTCCGCCACGGCGGCCACGATCGCCTCCGCGACGCCGGTCCCTCGCGCCGCGGGCTCGACCCACATGGAGTACAGGCCTGCCGCGCGTTCCAGGCTTGGCGCCCGGCCGCCCGACGCCATCCCGACCAGCCGGCCGTCGCGCTCCGCGACGATCACGACCCGGTCCGCGTTCCCGGCCCACGCCTGCCACTCGGTGTCCGGGCGTCGCTCATCCTCCTCCAGGGTCGTGCCGAAGGCATCCGGCGCGTCGGCAAGGGCGCGCAGCCGCAGATCGCGCAGCTCCTGCCACTCGTCGGGCCGGAGCTGGCGGACCGCGAACCCCGGAACGCGGTCAGCGGGATCCGCCACGCGCAGTGTCCTCCGCGGCCAGCACGCGGCCGTACTGGCTCGCCGCGAGGCGCGTGTAGCCGGCAGCCGTCCAGAACGCGGCGGCGTCCTTGGCCGTGTCGAGGACGATCACGTTCACCTTCGGACAGCCGACGGCGCGCAGCCCGGCCTCCACCGCCTCTACCAGCCGTCGCGCGATCCCCGACCGCTGCCGGTCGGGGGCTGTCGCCACGTGGTAGATCCACCCGCGCCGCCCGTCCCAGGCGCCCAGCGCGGAGCCGACGATCCGCTCGCCCTCGGCGGCCACCAGCAGCAGGCCCGGGTTGCGCCGAGCCATCACGGCCAGGCTCGCGTCGTCGTCGCCCAGTGACCCCATGCCCACCGAGGTCCACAGGCGGCGCAGGCCGTCGCCGTCGGCGGG
>MGOE01000104.1:13325-19984 GCA_001797035.1 Chloroflexi bacterium RBG_16_72_14 | reverse complement strand
TCGCGGATCCTGGCGCGCGGCGGCTCGGGGGGCTGGGCTGCCAGTCCGGGAGCGCCCGGTGCTCCGCGTTTCACGGCCGGAACCCCGGCCTTGGCCGCCCGCCGCGCCGGGCGCGGCTGCGAGGGCAGCGACGCCATCCGCGCCGCCAGGTCGGACGTCGGTGCCGGCTCCGACCGCGCGGCCTCGACGGTGGCCCGGGCATCGGCGAGGGTCGCGAACGGACCCCGGACCAGGGGCAGCCCGAGCTCGTTCGCATGCTCGGCGTCGGTGACCATCCAGCCGCCCGATGCCTGCTCCACCGTGAACCGGCCGTTACCCGTGACATACCGGCCGGCGCTCTCGCGCTTCAGGGCCGTCGGGGACGCATCGGTCTTCGCCACGCACGCATCATCGCCCATCGCGCGGCGTCCGGTCGCGCCGGGCAGGGGCATACGGTCGCCCCCCGCGCCAAGCCCTAGCCGGCGGGCGCGGGCACCCCGAGGCCGGCCGCCAGGGTCTTGCCCCACTCGCGGGCGCGATCGAGCTCCCCGGTCAGGAGGCGGTCGAACTGCGGGCCCGTCGGCCCCTCGACGATGAAGCTGTGGGCCTGGGCGTTCTGGAATCCGGCTGCGGCGAGCTGCTTGGCAGCGCCCTTGGCGGCGGAGCCCCAGAGCAGCTCCGGGCCCTTGATCCGGGTGTCGAACGCCGCCGTGACGATGGTGCCCGGGCCCGGCCTGACGGCCTCCAGCCACTCCCGCATCCCCTGCCCGCGGGAGACCAGGCGGTCCCCCGCCCGCTCGGCCGCGTCCGTGCGCGTCCTGGGCGTCGTCATCCCGTGAGCATGGGTCGGGCCACCGACGACGAGCAGGGCCACGTCATCCGGGACCGTTCGCGGCGCTTGTGCGACCTCGATGGCGTCCACCGCCACGTGGGCGGCGATCCCGTCGGCGATGGCGAGCGCCACTGCCCGCGTGTTCCCGAACATCGACTCGTAGACGACCAGTGCGCGCAAGGTCCCACCCTCCAGCAGGGACGCCGACGACCGGGACACCGTCGCGCCCGCGGCACCTGCGTGCCAAGGGCCGCTGGTCGCGTCTTCGGCCCGCTCAGGTGACCCTGCTGCGCAGGCTGCCGAGGACCTCGTCCAGCCGGTCGAAGCCCTCGCGGAGACCGCCCTCCATGCCGCTCTGGACCATGGCATCGCGCGCCTCGACCGACTGGTGGACCGACCGTCCCCTGACCCTCGTCCGGCCGCCCAGGTCCTCGAGCACCACCGAGTCGAGCGACACGTGGCCGGGAGCGCCCTCGAACTCGAAGGTCTGGACCATCCCCTCAGGTCGCGGCGTGCCGTGGAACACGCCGTGGAACCCGTACTCCGTGCCGTCCGAGTCGCGGTGGACGTAGCGCCACCGGCCGCCGTCGCGGACGTCGTACTCGTCGATGATCATCGTGAGGCGGCGGGGGCCGAGCCACTGGACGAGCAGGTCCGGCTCGGTCCAGGCGCGGAACACCAGATCGCGCGGCGCATCGAACTCGCGGCTGAAGTCGATGAACGGGACGCCTGCCGGCGCCGTGACCTCGAGAGCTCCCATCATGCGTTCCCTTCCCGTTCCGTGTCCTGAATCCTCGCCAGCAGGTCGTCCAGCCGCTCGAAGCTCTGGTCCCAGAACTCGCGGTACCGGGCCAGCCACGCGGTGGCATCGCGCAGCGGCTCGCCCTCGAGGTGGCTCAGTCGGATGGTCGCCCGCCGGCTGCGCGAGATGAGCCCCGCCTGCTCCAGCACCTTGAGGTGCCGCGAGATCGCGGGTTGCGACACCCGGAACGGCGCGGTCAGGTCCCGGACGCTGGCGTCCCCATCCGCGAGGCGGGCCAGGATCGCGCGCCGGGTGGGATCGGCGAGGGCGCCAAAGACGGTGCTCAGCTGGTCGGTGCTCATCCATAACCACTATGTTATGGATTGCGCCCGGTGTCAACCCCCCGATTCCCGGCCCGCAGGATCAGGTCGCGGCGAGCACCTTGCGGAAGTTGACGAGGTCGGTGCCCTGGTACGGCTCGCGGTGCGTCTCGACATACCCGTAGTGCACGTACATCGCGATGTTCCGGGCGTACCGCTCGTTGGTGAGCAGGCGCACCTCGGACAGGCCGCGACGCCGCGCCTCCGCTTCCGCATGGACCAGGAGGCGGCGGCCGTGCCCGAGACCCTGGTCTGCCGCTTCGACCGCAACGTTCTCCACCCACAGGTGATCCGGATGCGCGACGAGCTCGATGACGCCGACGAGCCGGCCGTCGCCCGCCTCGAGCACCCACACCTCCTGCTCGCGGACCGCCCGGGCGTGGTCGGCCAGCATCGGCAGCGGGGTGCGGCCGATCAGCGCGGCGTAGTCGCGATGGGCGATGTCCACGAGGGCCGCGATCGCCTCGGCATCGGCGGGGGTGGCTGGGCGGAGCACGGGGCGGTCGTCCGCGTCCCCCAGCGTATCGGGCATGCAGATGGTTGACTGTGCAACTATCACGGTCGTATGATGTGGGCGGCCGATGCTGACACACACGGAAGGACACATGGGACCCACGATGCAGTTCGGAATCTTCACGGTCGGCGACGTCACGCCGGACCCCACCACCGGGCGGCGGCCCACTGAGGGCGAGCGCATCGCGTCCATGGTCACGCTGGCGCTCAAGGCGGAGGAGCTGGGCCTCGACGTGTTCGCCTCGGGCGAGCACCACAACCCGCCCTTCGTCCCCTCCTCACCCACCACGATGCTGGGCTACATCGCAGCGCGCACCGAGCGCCTGATCCTGTCCACCGCCACGACGCTCATCACCACCAACGACCCGGTGAAGATCGCCGAGGACTACGCGATGCTCCAGCACCTCGCCGCCGGCCGCGTGGACATCATGCTCGGTCGCGGCAACACGGGCCCCGTCTACCCCTGGTTCGGGCAGGACATCCGCAACGGCATCGCGCTCGCCGTGGAGAACTACGCGCTGCTCCACCGGCTGTGGCGCGAGGACGTCGTGGACTGGGAGGGTCGCTTCCGCACGCCGCTCACGGGCTTCACCTCCACGCCCCGACCGCTGGACGGCGTCCCGCCGTTCGTGTGGCACGGCTCGATCCGCAGCCCGGAGATCCCCGAGCAGGCCGCCTACTACGGCGACGGCTTCTTCGCCAACCACATCTTCTGGCCCAAGGAGCACACGCAGCGGATGGTCGCGCTCTACCGTCGGCGGTTCGAGCACTATGGCCACGGCCGGGCAGACCAGGCGATCGTCGGGCTCGGCGGCCAGGTGTTCATGCGCCACAACAGCCAGGATGCGGTCCGCGAGTTCCGGCCCTACTTCGACAACGCGCCCGTCTACGGCCATGGCCCCTCGCTCGAGGACTTCACCGACCAGACGCCGCTCACGGTCGGCAGCCCGCAGCAGGTCATCGACCGGACCTTGACGTTCCGTGAGTACGTCGGCGACTACCAGCGCCAGCTGTTCCTCGTCGACCACGCGGGCCTGCCGCTCAACACGGTCCTCGAGCAGCTGGACCTGCTCGCGGGCGAGGTCGTGCCCGTCCTGCGGCGCGAGTTCGCCGCGCTCACGCCCGCCCACGTGCCCGATGCGCCGACGCACGCGGGCCTGGTGGCCGCCCGTGACGCCGCCGCCGCATCGCCGGTCTCGGTGGCGTAGGCGACCACCCACCATGGCCAACGCGCCCACGCCCATCCGCCGGCGCACGATCGTCGTCGTCCACGCCGGTCTCGGGCAGCCGTCTGCGACACGCCTGCTGGCGGACCGGCTCGCGGCCGCGACCGTCGGCGAGCTCGCGGCGAAGGGCATCGACGCGGGCGTGACCATGATCGAGCTCCGTGACCACGCCCAGGACCTCGTGAGCAACCTGCTGACCGGGTTCCCCAGCCCTGTCCTGCAGGCGTCGATCGAGGACGTCGTCGGCGCCGACGGGCTGATCGCCGTCACGCCCGTCTACAGCGCCTCGTACAGCGGGCTGTTCAAGCTGTTCTTCGACGTGCTGGAGCGTGACGCGCTGGCCGGGGTGCCGGTGCTCGTGGCGGCGACCGCCGGCACGGCCCGCCACTCGCTGGCCCTCGACCACGCCTTGCGGCCGCTGTTCGTCTACCTGGGAGCGGCCGTGGTCCCCACCGCGGTGTTCGCCGCGGCCGAGGACTGGGGCACGGGCGGGGACCCGATGGAGCCGTCGCTGGCCGATCGGATCGCGCGGGCCGGCCGCGAGCTTGCGACAGCCCTCGTGACGCGCGACGCGAAGCCCGGGCCGGACCCGTTCGCCGACCCGGTGCCCTTCGAGCAGCTGCTGGCGCGCGACCAGGGGTGAAGCCGCCCGGCGCCCGGGCCGGTGCTCAGGGTGCCGCGCGAAGCATCAGGCCCGCGGCGCCGTTGGTGAGCGTGAGCGACCCGGCCTCGATCGCGTAGCCTGCCTCGCCTGTCAGCACTGTGGTCACCGCCTGTTCGACCGCCATCGCCGCCTCGCCGCAGGCCATCTTGGTGAGGGCGATGGGCCCGAACACGATCGTCGCGCCGTCGATCCTGACCGTGCCGGAGCCGGTGTTGCAGCCGGCCTCCACGTCCACCCGCCCGTCCGCGAACACGAGGGCCGCGGTGACGCCCTGCGGGACGCTGGACACCGCGTCGCCGGAGATGAGCCCGTCCACGACCCAGCGGGTGCCGAGGAGCGGCCGGTCGGGGTCTGCGACCTCGCGATCCTGGAGCGTGAGCGCCACGCCGTCCTTGGCCAGCGTGAGCGTGTCGCCGTCGAGGGTGATCGTCGCCCCGTCGAGCAGGGCCGCGACCCAACCGTCCTGGGCCATCAGCGGCTCCTCGCAGGCCATCTCGGTCATCGCCAGCAGGTCCACGTCGAGCCGGTCGCCCACGATCGTGTACGAGCCGCTCATCGAGTTGCAGCCCGCGTTGGCCGCGATGTTCCCGCCGGCGAACGCGATCCGGACCTGCGAGCCCGGCACCAGCGTGGCGCCGGTGGCGCCGGTCGAGAGGAACGTCCGCCCGTCCAGACCCGTGGCCGGATCCGCGGACGCGGGCGGCGACGAGGGGGCCGGCGTGGCCGCGCCCCCGGTGCAGGCCGCGAGGCCGAGCATGGAGGCAAGCGCGAGAGGCAAGAGGTGTCGGTGCTTCATGGGCCCGGGACGGTCGCGAAGGCGACGGGGTTCCGGCTAGGCTGACGCCATGATCGCCCCTCCCGTCCCGATCCCTGCGCCGCTCCGGAGCCGCTGACGTGGCCGGCCTCCCGTCGTCCGGCGTGGACGTCGATGATGTCTCGCGGGCGGCCCGGCTCGCGATGCTCCTGCTCGGCGGCGCCGCCCTGGTGGCCGGTCTCGCCGGGGCGCTGGTGCTGATCGGGACGCCCATGCCATCGGAGGCCGCGCGCCTGGCGCCGTCGCACGGAGTGCTGATGACGCTCGGGTTCCTCGGCACGCTGATCGCGCTGGAGCGGGCGGTGGCGCTCGGACGCCCGTGGGGTTACCTCGCGCCGCTGGTGACCGGCGCCGGGGGCGTCGCGCTCGTCGCGGGCGCGCCCCAGGCCACCGCGGCGCTCGCACTCGCCGCCGGCGGCGCCGTGTTCGTGGCGATCTACGTCGCCTTCTCGCAGCTCCAGCGCTCGCTGCACCTCGCCGTTGAGGCGGCGGGCGCCGGCGCCTGGCTCGTCGCGGCGCTGCTCGTGGCCGTCGGCCAGTCGACGCCCGTCGTCGTCCCGTGGCTGGTGGCGTTCCTCGTCATGACGATCATGGGCGAGCGGCTGGAGCTGTCCGCGCTGGTCCGGCCGTCGGCGCGGGCGCGGGCCGCGTTCGTCGCCGCCTCGGAGGGGCTCATCGTGGGCGTGACGCTGGTGCTCGTGCTACCCGAGGTCGGGATCCGCCTCGCAGGCGCGAGCCTCCTAGGCATCGCGGCCTGGGCCGCGCGCTACGACCTCGCCCGGCGGACGATCCGCGCCCGGGGTGTCACGCGGTTTATCGCGCTGTGCCTGCTGCCGGGATACGCGTGGCTCGCTGTCTCGGGCGCGGTGTGGGTGGTCGCCGGCCCGGTAACCGCGGGCGCCGCGTACGACGTCGCGCTGCACGGCGCCTTCCTGGGCTTCGTGATCTCGATGGTGTTCGGCCACGCGCCCGTCATCCTGCCCGGGGTGCTCCGGGTACCGCTCCCCTACCACCCCGTGTTCTACGGTCACCTCGCCTTGCTCCACGCGGGCCTGCTGGTGCGTGTGGTCGGCGGCGACCTGCTCGACCTGCCGGGAGCCTGGCGCCTCGGCGGCACGCTCAACGTCGCCGCGGTCGTCATGTTCCTCATGGCGTCCGTCGCGGCGGCGGTCATCGGCACGTGGCGGCGACGACACGGGGGCACCCGCCGCGCGTGACCGTCAGGCGTGGAAGGCCTCCACCGCGGCGCGCTCCGCCTCCACGGCGTCCCGGTCGCGGGCGCCGAGGTCCTCGAACGGGTCCGTGACGACCCGGCCGTCCCGCACCGACCACGCCCCGGCCGCCCGGCCGCCCACGAGGTAGACGCCGACCGAGAACGGATTCCTGGAGCTGAACACCCGCGGCCGGTGCGGCTCGGGCAGGACGCCGGTCCGCCGCGCATGGACCAGCAGGCTCGCGTCCCAATGCGGCAGGAACCTGACGGGCGCCGGCGTGTCCGGGTCCGGGAGC
>MGOE01000104.1:0-13304 GCA_001797035.1 Chloroflexi bacterium RBG_16_72_14 | reverse complement strand
GGAGCTCGCGCCCGGCCTCGTCGCGGAACCGGACCAGCGTCAGGGCATCCTCCCCGGCACGGCGCAGGTCCGCCGCGGGGACGCCTGCCCACGTCGAGATGTCCGTCCAGGGCGCCGGCCCGAAGGCGCGCAGGTAGGCGCCGACGAGGTGCGCGACGCCCTCGGGCTCGGTTGCGTCCTCCGGTCCCAGCCACGCGTCCGCGAGGGCGAGACGGTCCGCGCGTCGGCGCTCCCAGGTGCCCGAGGGCGGGACGCGCACGAGGTCGACCCACACGCCCAGGTGCCCGAGGAAGCCGTCCGCGAGACCCTCCAGCTCCTTCACCGTCCTCGGCCCGTCCGCGAGGGCGGCCCGGAGGAGATCGGCCTCGCGGAGCATCGTGGCCTCGTCGGCGTCCGGGCGGACGCGCAGGTTCCAGGCCCGCCGCGCCCGCCGGATGCCGAGCGCAAAGCGCCAGAACTCGTGCGCGGAGACCATGTGGATCGTGGCGCGCAGGAGCGTGGCCTGGACGATCGAGCGGCGCTCCAGCGCCGCCGTGAGGTCGTCGCGGCCGAAGCCGGCCACGCGCGTCCAGAGTCCTACGTAACCCGAGGGGGCGTACTGCGTCTGGAGGCCCCCCACCTGCTCCACGGCCGCCTCGACGGTGGTCTCGGCGCGGTCCAGCAGCAGCTGTCGCGCGAGCAGGGCGCGGTTGAGGTGCAGGAGGGTGAGCGTGCGGACAGGCGCCGCCACCGTCGTCAGCCGGCCTCCGTCGCATGCAGATCGCGCATCGCTGGGCTCCCCGCGCTGCGAACCTAGATCCCGCGCACGACCATGCCCAGGAGGAGCAGCGCGATGGCGCCGGCGAACGCGAGCACGCCCACCTGGTTCGGGAGCACGGCGCCGTAGGTGCCGAGCAGACCGACCACCATGAGCACCAGGGCCACGATGATGGTCCGCGCGGTGGGCGCGAAGTTGGTGCGGTTCATCGGTTAGATCCCGGGCAGCAGTGATCCGGCCACCAGGAGGCAGGCCGATGAGAACATGGCGAGGTAGCCCAGCTCGCGGTCCGGCGTGAGCCCGAGCCCGGCTGCGAGGTCGGCGACCGGCTGGAGGACCGGGATCAGGCCGTCCAGCGGCCAGGCGTACACGAACCCGATCGCGCCCAGGGCGACCGCGAGCCCCACCGTGACGAGTCGGGGCGGGTTGGGGTGGAGCGTCATGGGCGGAGTATCGCAGGCCGGGCGCGGGCCGGGCGCGCGGCCGTGCCTCGTCCGTGGCCGCGGCGTCGCCGGCCGTGGCAGCCTCCACCCACGGGAAGCTCGCGGCGATGTTCGTGTTGCAGGGCGCCTACGGCTGGACGCCGGCCAGGTAGCGCATCAGCGGCGTGCCGACGGCGAACGCGTCGGCGAGGACCTCGGGCAGCCGCGGGCTGAGCGCCTCGTCATCTGAGAGTCGTCGGCCGAACGTGACGTTCTTCTTCCGGAGTAGATCGGCCGCTGGATGGTCGGCCGGGTAGCCCGCGGGTACGCGCTTCAGCGACTCGCCGTCGTCACTGACCGCACCGAACGTCTTGACGAACGCCGGCTCCTCAACGATCGCCAGAAACTCGTTCGTGCGGTTCGCGACCCGCTGGCGGAACGCCGCAAGCCACGACGGCTCCGGGTGCCAGACGCCGCCGCCGAGGTAGATCTCGCCAGGCTGGAGGTGGAAGTAGCCGCCGCTCGCGTGGACGTTCTCGGCGTGCGATCGGCCCTCCGCGACATCGCCCTCGCCGCCGGCCCAGGCGAAACTTGCCGCTACCGCGGTCTTGTAGGGACGCTTGTCCTTGGAGAACCGGACGTCTCGGTAGATCCGGAACGGCGACTTCGCGGGGTCCGCGCGGAGCGGGATGCTGCGCGCCCGAAACAGCTCATCAAGCGCGATGCAGAGCTGCTCCATCGGCCCCTTGAGCAGCCGCTCGTACTCGGCCTTGCGCGGCATGAACCACGCCCGCTCGTTGTTGAGCGCGAGGTCGACGAGGAACTGGATCGCGTCGGGCGAGAAGCCGGGGAAGGACGCGGAGCTGGACATTCGGGCACCTCCGGGCGGGCCCGAGTCTACGCCTCCGGGGCGTCGACGGTCGCCGGGCCGCCGAACCGGTCGGTCCGGAACGCGTACAGGGTCGTGCCCGGGTCGCGCCAGGCGCCGGCAGGCAGGCCGGCCTTGAGGCAGGCGGTGTCCAGCATCGCCGTCCGGTCGTGGCCCAGCATCGGGCCGACCTCCGGCAGCAGCAGTCCCCGCCGGCTCCCGCGTTCCACGACGATGCCGTCGATGCCCAGTCGCCAGCGCGACGCATCCGCCTGGAGGACCAGCGGTCCGAGGACGGACACCTCGAGGTGGAGGCGCGGCAGCTCCTGCGCACGGACGCTCGGGAATCGCGGGTCGCCGAGGGCGGCCCAGTTCGCGGCCTCGACGACCGAATCGGCCACCGGCGTGCCCGCGTCCATGTGACCCACGCAGCCCCGGAGCTCGCCGTCCTCGGTGAGCGTGACGAACGCGGCGGCGCGCCGTCCGATCGCAGGGTGGCGGGCCAGCGCGTCCCGGAGCCCGCCCACGGGCGCGGCGCGAACGGCGACGGCGACGGCGACGCGGGCGATGTCGAGCAGCGCCGCCCGCTCGTCTGGCGTGAGGGTGACCGGCGGCGGCAGGCCGGCCTCGTCGAGGGTCGTGGACGGAGATTCGAGGGTAGGCGCCATCACATCGCTCCTTCGCGACGACCCGATCCTGCTCGCGTGCCCGGCCGGAACCGAGAGCGATTGCGCCTCGATTCGGGACCGGCCGGCACTGTGGCGCCGGCACCCGACGCGAGAGACTTGGCCCGGAGCCGTCCATGCCGCTGCTGGAACGAACCCGGAGCGATCCGGTCCCCACCGTCCTCGCGACCGCGCTGCCCGATGGCAGCGTGCGCTGTGGCGTGTGCGCCCACCGGTGCCTTGTCCGGCCGGGCCGGCGCGGGATCTGCGGCGTGCGCGAGAACCGCGCAGGGCAGCTGGTCTGCCTCGCGTACGGGGCGGTGGCCGCCGCGGGCCTCGACCCGATCGAGAAGAAGCCGCTGTTCCACGTCGACCCCGGATCGCTCGCCTACTCGATCGCCACCGTCGGCTGCCCGTTCCACTGCACGTTCTGCCAGAACTGGGAGATCGCCCAGGCGCCGCGCCTGGGTCTCGACATCCCGCAGCGCCCGATGTCCCCGGAGGCCGTCGTGACCGCGGCCCGGCGGGCCAGCGCGTCGTCGATCGCCTACACCTACGTCGAGCCGACGGTGTTCCTCGAGTACGCGCTCGACACGGGCCGCCTCGCGCGCGCCGCCGGTCTGCGCAACCTGTTCATCACCGATGGCTACGCGACACCCGAGGCGGTCGGCCTGCTGGCCGGGATCCTCGACGCCGCGAACGTGGACCTCAAGTCGTTCGACGACGCCTTCTACCGGCGGCTGTGCGGGGCGCGCCTCGCGCACGTGCTCGAGGCGATCGTCGCGATGCGCCGGGCAGGGATCTGGCTCGAGGTCACCACGCTCGTGATCCCCGGCCACAACGACTCCGACGCCGAGCTGCGGGCGCTCACGCGCTGGGTCGTGGACACGCTCGGGCCGGCGACCCCGTGGCACGTGAGCCGGTTCTTCCCGGCCCACCGGATGCTCGACGTCCCGCCCACGCCCCGGGCGACGCTCGCCCGGGCGGCCGCGATCGGCCGCGAGGCGGGCCTCCAGCACGTCTACGTCGGCAACGCCCCCGAGCTGGGGCTGGAGGACACGCGCTGCGCGGGCTGCGGGCACGTGGTGATCGAACGCACCGGCTACCGGAGCCGGTCGCTGCTGACGGGCGCGGGCGCCTGTCCGGCATGCGGACGGGCGCTCGAGGGGGTCGGGCTGGCACGGACCGAGGTGAGGACATGACCCACTGGGTCGAAGGTTCGGTCACGGGGCGGCTCCGCGAGCCGGCGGTCTCGGGCTCGTTCTATCCGGCCGCCGCCGACCGCCTCCGCGGGCTCCTGGACGGGCTCCTCCGGGCCGCAGATCGGCTGCCGGCCGTGGACGAGCCGGCACGCGCCGTCCTGCCGGCCGGCCTCCTGGTCCCGCATGCCGGCCTGGTGTACTCGGGCGTCACGGCAGCGGCGGCCTGGAGCCGGCTCTCGCCTGCCGCCGGCGCCGGTGCCTCGCCTGCCGCCGGAGCCACGCCGCCGGTCGTGGTCCTGCTGGGGACGAACCACGGGGCCGCCTGGCTCGACGGCGTGGCCGCCTGGCCGTCGGGCGCGTGGCGGACGCCGCTGGGCGACATTGCGGTCGATGAGGGCCTCGCCGCCGCCGTCACGGGGCTGGGACCGCCGTTCCTCGTGGACCGCGAGGCCCATGACCTCGAGCACTCCATCGAGATCCAGCTGCCCCTGCTCCAGGCCGTGGCACCCGGCGCGCGCATCGTCCCGCTCTCTGTGTCCTGCCGGGGACCCTGGGCGGTAGACGCGGGGCGGCGACTCGGCGAGCTCCTCGCAGGCCGGCGCGCGACCGGCGAGCCGGTCGTGCTCGCGATCAGCACCGACATGGCGCACTACCCGGCGGCAGCCGCCTGCGAGCGCGTGACGGAGGCGCTCCTGCCGCCGATCCTGGCCGTGGATCCCGACGACCTCGCCGAGCGCGAAGACGCGGTCCGGTCCGCCGGGACGCGGGGCCTCGCCTGTGGGATGTGCGGGATCGAGCCGGCCGTGCTCGGCCTGGCGGCGCTGCGGGCGATGGGCGCGACGCGGGCGGTGCGGCTTGCCTCCGCCACCTCTGCGGATGCGGGCGGCCCGGCGGATCGGACCGTGGGCTACCTGGCGGTCAGGTTCGACACCTGACGCCGGGGTCAGGTGACGGCGGCCGAACCCCGCGGACGCCCGGCAGCCCGCAGGGCGACCTCGATGAACGGCCGCAGCCGGGTCGACACCTCGAGCTCGGTGCGCCGGAAGGCGGCCAGTCGCTCCTCCTCCGTCCCCTCCACCTCGGACGGGTCATCGAGCCCCCAGTGCAGGGTGTTGGTGGACCCCGGGAACACCGGGCACGTCTCGCGGGCGCGGTCGCAGACCGTGATGACGTAGTCGAACTCCTGGTCGAGGAACTCGGTGATGACCTTGCTCCGGGCCTGCGACCAGTCGATCCCCTGCTCCGCGAGGACACGAATGGCGTACGGATTGACCCGGGTCGCCTCGGTACCGGCGGAATGGACCTCGAAGTCGGCACCACCGTAGCGCCGGAGCAGGGCCTCGGCGATCTGGCTGCGCGCGGAGTTGTGGGTGCACACGAACAGGACGCGGATCGGGGTCACGGCGAGCTCCTTTCGGGCCGCGCGACCTGCGGCCGCGACGGTCATCTCGAGGTCCAGCAGCTCGCCCTCGAGGCGGTCCAGGTCCTCGCGCTGGCGCGCGATCGCCGCCCGCTGCTCGGCCAGCACCGGGGCGAGGTCCCGGTCGATGGACCCGCGCTCGAGGCACAGGCCGGCGAGGCGGCCGGCGTCCACGGGCGCGAGTCCCAGGCGCCGGAGCGCGACCACCAGCCGGAGCCGGGCCAGGTCGCCCTCGCCGTACTCGCGGTAGCCGTTCGCCTGCCGTCCGGCCGGAGGCAGCACGCCCACCGCCTCGTACCAGCGGACCGCCGAGGGCGCCGTGCCGGCGAGACGAGAAAGCTCCGATACCTTCATGTCCCAAGCGTAGACCTTCGAGTCGCTTGAATGTCAAGCGGCGCACCCAGGCCGGGCGAGCAGGGCGGGCGAGCGGCCGGCCCGGGCCGTCCGGACCCCCGGCAATGACCATCGACCCTGTAACATCTCAGCCGCCAGTGAGATATTCACGTCCCGCTGAGGTGTTCGCCCAGATGAGATCCGTGCTCACGCGCCTGGAGGACTTCCGCCTCCTCCCCCTGTTCGTGGTGTTCAGCATGGCCGTGGGGATCGCCGTTGGGAACGCCCTTCGGATCAGCGACTTCGCCCTGACGCCGCCGATCGACGCGATCAAGGCCATTGCGGCGGGGACGTTCGAGCTCACGGTGCCCAACGCGATCAGCCTGGGTGTCCCGATCGGGCTGTTCGCGATGATGTACCCGGCGATGACCAACGTCCGGCTGGGCGAGGTCGGCGACGCCTTCCGCTCGCCGCGGCAGCTGGCCGTGGTCCTGGCGTCCAACTACCTGGTCGCGCCGTTCCTCATGTTCGGGCTGGCGAACCTGTTCGTCGCCGACCCGGAGCTGCGCACCGGCCTCGTGCTGTACGGCCTCGCCCCATGCATCGCGATGGTGATCATCTTCACGTTCCTCGCCAAGGGGAACACGCCGATGGCGCTCGTGTTCGTGGCGCTCAACTCGGTCGCCCAGATGCTCCTGATCCCGGTCTACGCGCGCCTGCTGATCGGCGACATCTCGTTCGACGTCTGGATCGTCGCCCAGAGCGTGGTCCTGTACCTGGGGCTGCCGCTCGTGCTCGGGGTCGCGACCCGCATGGCCGTCGTCCGCAGGAGCGGCGAGGCGGGGATGGACGCCCTCAAGCCCGTCCTCAACGGGGTCTCGATCCTGGGCCTCCTGTTCACGCTGATCGTGATGTTCGCGCTCAAGGGCGACCTGATCCTCGAGCGGCCGGCGATCGTCCTCGAGATGGCGATCCCGATGACGCTGTTCTTCATCCTGATGTTCTTCGTCGTCCTGCTCGTCGGCTGGCGGCTCGCGTTCCCGTACCGCGACGCGGTCGCGGTGGCGTTCAACGCCACGGGGCGGGACTTCGAGATTGCCATCGCCATTGCGATCACGGCGTTCTCGCCAACCGTCGCCCTGGCCACGGTCGTGGGACCGTTGATCGAGGTGCCGGTGATGCTGTTCCTCGTCTGGTCGGCGATGCGCCTCGCGTCGCGCCTGTTCGGCGTCCGGGCCCTGCCGGTGATGGGCGGAGGCGTCGCGTGAGGCCGCCCCTGCCGGTCGTCGGCGAGCCGCGCCTCGACCTGCCGGCCCCGGACGTGGCCGATGCCGTGGGCGTCGCCGGGTTGCTTGCGGACCGCACGCGCGCCGGGATCCTGCGCATGCTCGCCGACGGGCCGCACTGCGTGTGCGAGATGGCGGCGGCCCTGGGCGAGCGCGACAACAACGTGAGCAACCACCTCGCGCGTCTCCGCGAGGCGGGGCTGGTGCGGGCGGCCCGCCACGAGGCGAACGCCCGGTTCCTGTACTACGAGCGCGACGAGGCGGCCGTCGGACGCGCGCTGGCGGCGCTCCGCGAGGTCATCGGATGACGATCGTCGCCGCACGCCCGGCGCGCCTGCCACTGGGGCTCGTGGTGGGGCTGGCAAGCCTGGCCTGGGTCGCCGGGTGGCTCGTCAACCTGCCGCTCGCGGACTGGCTGGCGCACGACGCCCTGGGCCTCGAGCGCGGCACGCACCTCGGGGACGCCGTCGCGTTCTTCCTTTACGACGTCCCGAAGGTCCTGCTGCTGCTCACCGGGATCGTGACGATCGTGTCGTTCCTGCGCTCCTTCGTGTCGCCGGAGCGCGTCCGCCGCACCCTCGCCGGGCGGGGCGTGCTGCCGGGCACCGTCGCGGCGGCGGGGTTCGGGATCGTGACGCCGTTCTGCTCGTGCTCGGCCGTGCCGCTGTTCATCGGCTTCGTAGAGGCCGGCGTGCCGCTCGGGGTGACGTTCGCGTTCCTCGTCTCGAGCCCCATGGTCAACGAGGTCGCGTTGGTGCTGCTGTGGGGGCTGTTCGGGCCCGGCATCGCGCTCGCGTACATGGCGGCAGGCCTCGTCGTGGCGGTCGGGGCGGGACTCGTCATCGGCCGCCTGGGCCTGGAGCGGTACGTGGAGGACGACGTCTGGACGATCCGCGCGGGCGCCGGCATCGGCGAGACGCGGCCGACCATGGACGAGCGCCTGCGCGACGCCTGGCGCTCGACCGTGGACATCGTCCGCCGCGTGTGGCCGTTCGTGGTGGCCGGCATCGCCGTCGGCGCCCTCATCCACGGCTTCGTCCCCACCGATCTCGTGGTGTCGATCGGGGGCCGCGACAACCCGTTCGCGGTGCCGGCGCTGGTCGTGCTCGGGGTGCCGCTGTACAGCAACGCCGCCGGCACGATCCCGATCGTCGAGGCGCTCATCGGCAAGGGACTGCCCCTGGGGTCCGCCCTCGCGTTCATGATGGCCGTCACGGCCCTGTCCATCCCCGAGCTCGTGATCCTGCGACGGGTGATGAAGCCGCGCCTGCTCGCGGCCTTCGTCGCGGTCGTCGCGGCCGGGATCCTCGCCGTCGGCTACGGCTTCAACCTGTTGCTCACCTGAAGGAGTCCGGCATGCACGTCATCGAGGTCCTCGGATCCGGCTGCCAGAAGTGCCAGTACGTCGAGAAGATCGTCCGCGAGGTCGTGCACGAGGCCGGGCTCGAGGCGGAGGTTCGCCACGTGACGGACTACGCGGAGATCGCCTCGCGCGGCGTGCTGTCGACGCCCGGGCTGGTCATCGACGGCACGGTCGTGATGGCCGGCCGCATCCCGACCCGCGACCAGGTCGCGGCCTGGCTCGGCATCGGGTAGCCGGCGCCGCCCGGCGCTCGTGTCCCCCGCCGACTGCCGGCGGCCGTGGCCTGGCCGTGCGCGACGGACCGCGCGAGGCGCGGTAGGCTGCGCGGCACGGAGACGGGCCGGGGGTCCGCGGAAGGGAGAGCGCGAATGTCCCAACGGGTCTCGGTGCTGGTCGGTACGTCGAAGGGTGCCTTCATCCTCGACGGCGACGCGGGCCGCCGCGACTGGCGGCTCCGGGGGCCGCTGTGCGACGGCTGGCCCGTCAACGACATCTCCGTTGAGCCGGGGACCGGCGCTCTGCTGGCCGCGGGCAGCAGCCCGTGGTTCGGCCCCGCCGTGTGGCGGAGCGACGACTTCGGCGCCAGCTGGACCCACTCCAGCGAGGGGCTCACGTACGGCGATGACGGACCGAAGGTGGCCCGGATCTGGAATGTGACCGGGGCCCACGGCAGCGTGTACGCGGGCGTGGAGCCGGCCGGCCTGTTCCGCAGCCGGGACGGCGGCCGGACCTGGGAGCACGTCGAGGGGCTGACCAACCACCCGACGCGGCCGGAGTGGCAGCCCGGGAACGGCGGCCTGTGCCTCCACTCGATCGTCCCCCACCCCGACGACCTGGACCGGATGTGGGTCGGGGCGAGCGCCGTGGGCGTGTTCGAGACACGCGACGGCGGGGCGACGTGGGAGACCCGCAACCGGGGCGTGCGCGCGGACTTCAACCCGGAGCCAAACCCGGAGTTCGGGCACTGCGTCCACAAGGTCGTGCTGGCGGCGGACGCGGGCGGCCACCTCTACCAGCAGAACCACTGCGGTGTGTACCGCAGCCTGGACGGCGGGCGGCAGTGGCAGGAGATCACGGCAGGGCTGCCGTCGGAGTTCGGCTTCGTGATGGCCGCCCACCCGCGCGACCCGCTGACCGCCTGGACGATCCCGCTCACGACGCCCGATCAGGGCCGGCTCATGCCGGACGCGGCCGCGGCCGTGTGGCGGACGCACGACGGCGGCGATACCTGGGTCCGCTCCGGCGACGGCCTGCCTCAGGACGGGGCGTACCTCGGCGTGCTGCGCGAGGCGATGGCGGTGGACCGGCTGGACTCGGTGGGGGTCTACTTCGGCACCAGCACCGGCCAGCTCTACGGGAGCGGCGATGAGGGACGGACGTGGTCGCTGCTCGCGGACCACCTGCCGCCGATCTGGTCCGTCGAGGCCGCGGTCGTTGACTGACGGCCGGCCGCCGGCCGTCGTCCACCTGCCGCGCTCGCTGGTGTCGCTGTTCCCCGGCACCGAGCGGCGGATGGAGGCCCGCGGCGTGACCGTGGCGGAGGTGATCGCGGACCTGGACGCCCGCGTGCCGGGGCTGGGCAACCGGCTCCTGGACGCGGGGCCGTCGATCCGGACGCACCTCAACGTGTTCGTCGCGGGCGAGCGGGCGACACTCCGGACGCCCGTCCCACCCGGTGCCGACGTCCACGTGATCCCGGCGGTGTCCGGCGGCTGACCGGGCGCCGCGCCCGCCCGGGGCCGGAGGCCACCCGCCGACCGGCGCATCGGCCCGTTCGCCGGGGGCCGCTTCGGCCGTCAGGTCGGCCACGCGGCCCCTTGCCGATGTCGTCCCCATGGCGGACCCTTGCCGTGCGCGTCCGCGCTTGCGCGTGGCCGCCGTCATCCGCGTCCAACCGCGCCGTCCTCGGCGCCCGCCAGAGGTCTCCGATGACCGTCCAGACCCCCGCCCCGATCGCCGACGCCTCGTCGGACATCCTCGGGGTCGAGCGCCAGCCGCTCGACGCGATCTTCCACCCGCGCTCCGTGGCCGTGATCGGCGCCACCGAGAAGGAGGGCTCGGTCGGCCGGACGATCCTGTGGAACCTCCTCTCGTCGCCATTCGGTGGCACGGTCTACCCCGTCAACCCCACCCGGCCCGCGATCCTGGGCGTCAAGGCCTACGCCTCGATCGGCGCGATCGGCGAGCCGGTCGACCTCGCGGTGATCGTGACACCCGCGAAGTCGGCGCCGGGCCTGATGGCGGAGTGCGGGCTGGCCGGCGTGCGGGGCGTGATCATCATCAGCGCCGGGTTCAAGGAGATCGGGCCCGACGGGGTCGAGCTCGAGCGCCAGGTCCTCGAGGTCGCGCGCCGCTACGGGATTCGCGTCATCGGGCCAAACTGCCTCGGGATCATGAACCCGGTCGGGGCGTTCAACGCGACGTTCGCGGCCGGGATCGCCAGGCCCGGGCGGGTGGGGTTCGTCTCCCAGTCGGGTGCCCTGCTCACGGCGATCCTGGACTGGGCCGCCCACGAGAACGTCGGCTTCAGCTCGATCGTGTCGCTGGGCTCGATGCTGGACGTGGGCTGGGGCGACGTCATCGACTACCTGGGCGACGACCCCAACACCGACAGCATCGTCATCTACATGGAGACGATCGGCGACGCTCGCGCCTTCCTGTCGTCGGCCCGCGAGGTGGCGCTGACCAAGCCGATCATCGTCATCAAGCCGGGCCGCACGGCGCAGGCGGCCAAGGCGGCGGCATCCCACACGGGCTCGCTCACCGGGTCGGACGACGTGCTCGACTCCGCCTTCCGGCGCGCCGGCGTCCTGCGCGTGGACTCGATCAGCGAGCTGTTCGAGGTGTCCGAGATCCTGGCCAAGCAGCCCCGTCCCGCCGGCCGGCGCCTGTCGATCGTGACCAACGCGGGCGGCCCGGGCGTGCTCGCCACCGACGCCCTGATCTCCGGCGGGGGCGAGCTCACCGAGCTGACGCCCGAGACGATGGATCGGCTCAACGCAGTCCTGCCGGCCGTGTGGAGCCACAACAACCCGATCGACATCATTGGCGACGCGCCGCCGGAGCGGTACGCGAAGGCGCTCGAGGTCGCGGCCGCCGACCCCGAGACCGACGGCCTGCTGGTGATCCTCACGCCCCAGGCGATGACGGACCCGACCGCGACCGCCAGGGCACTGGCGAGGTACGCCCGGATCGAGGGCAAGCCGGTGCTCGCGTCGTGGATGGGTGGCGAGGACGTGGCCGAGGGTGCCGCGGTCCTGCGCGAGGCGGGCATCCCGACGTTTGCCTACCCCGACACAGCGTGCGTGCTGTTCAACCACCTGTGGCGCTACGCGGACAACCTGCGCGCGCTGTACGAGACGCCGACGCTGCCGGTCGCCCCCGAGCGCGGCGAGTTCCGCGAGGAGGTCGACCGGATCATCGCCGTCGTCGCCGCCGAGGGCCGGACGCTGCTCACCGAGTACGAGAGCAAGAAGGTCCTGGCCGCATACGGCATCCCGATCACCGACACCGAGATCGCGCGCACCCCCGACGAGGCCGTGGCCGCGGCCGACGAGATCGGGTACCCGGTCGTCTCCAAGCTGCTGAGCCGGACGATCACCCACAAGACCGACGTCGGCGGCGTGTGCCTCAACCTCCGCACGCCGGAGCAGGTCGTGGAGGCGTTCGAGAAGATCCGCGACTCCGTCACCGCCAAGGTGGGCGCCGAGCATTTCGAGGGCGTGACGATCCAGCCGATGATCAACTGGACGGGCTACGAGCTGATCGTGGGCAGCACCCCAGATCCGCAGTTCGGCCCGGTCCTCCTGTTTGGCATGGGTGGCCAGCTGGTCGAGGTGTTCCGCGACCGCTCGCTGGCCTTGCCGCCGCTCAACACGACCCTCGCCCGCCGCCTCATCGAGCGGACGAAGATCGCCACCGCGCTGCGCGGCGTCCGCGGCCGGCGCCCGATCGACACCGACGTCCTCGCCGCCCTGCTCGTCCGGTTCAGCGAGCTGGTCGCGGAGCAGCCGCGGATCGCCGAGATCGACATCAACCCGCTGCTCGCGTCCCCGGAGCGCATCCTCGCGCTCGACGCCCGGGTGGTCCTGCACCCGGCCTCGGTCCCGGACGAGGACCTGCCGCGGCTCGCGATCCGGCCCTACCCCTACGACTACGCCCGCGACTACGCCACGACCGACGGCGTGCCGTTCGCCGTCCGCCCGATCCGCCCCGAGGACGAGCCCGGCGTGGCCCGGTTCCACGCCTCGCTCTCGGCCCGGACGGTCCGCGCGCGATACGGGACGGACCTCGCGCTCACTGAGCGCACCGCGCACGAGCGCCTGACCCGGATCTGCTTCGTGGACTACGACCGCGAGATCGCGCTCGTGGCGGAGGCGCCGGGCGCCGGCGGGCCCGAGATCGCCGGGGTCGTGCGCCTGTCCCGGGTCCACGCGACCGAGGACAAGCAGCTCACGCTCGTGATCGCCGACGCGTGGCAGCGGCGTGGCATCGGCACCCAGATGGTCCGGTCCGCGATCGCGGTCGCCCGCAAGGAGGGCACGGAGCGCGTGATCGCCAGGCTGTCCGAGGACAACCACCCGATGCGCGACCTGCTGGCCGAGCACGGGTTCGTGTTCGAGGGCCGCGACGGGCAGCTGTTCGCCTCGCTCGGCCTGCGCTGAGGCCGGCGCGCCGGGGTTCCGGGTCGCTCAGCCCGGTTCGCGACCGCGTCGCCGGACGGGCTGCCGCTCGGCGCCGGTGCCGTCCAGCAGGTCCGCCGCCAGATCCACCGATGCCCGAAGGCCGTCGGTGAGCAGGTGCCGGCGGTCGTGGCTCGAGGCGTGCGCGAAGGCGTCCAGCTCGTCGCGGAGGGCATGCAGGCGCGCCAGGTGCCGGGCCTCGATCGCGGGCCAGGCCGCGGACGCCGGCCGATGGCTCGCGAGCGCCAGCAGGTGCTCGAGGCAGATCGGCGCCACGGCGACGGCCTCTGCCCAGGGGGCGTCGTC
>MGOE01000103.1:1326-5242 GCA_001797035.1 Chloroflexi bacterium RBG_16_72_14 | reverse complement strand
GGCGATGACGAGGTGGTCGATGCCCAGCAGCACGCGGCGCCCTCGGCCTCAGCGCCGGTCGAGCGCGACCCGGCCGCCCTTCACGACGACCACCGGCCGCTCGAGGAGGGTCACGTCGGCGAGCGGGTCGCCCTCCACCGCGACCAGGTCCGCGAACCGCCCGAGCGCCAGCGAGCCCACGCGGTCGGCCCAGCCCAGGCACTCGGCGGCGACGGTGGTCGCGGAGCGGATCGCCGCGAGCGGCGACATCCCGCAGCGCACGAACCAGGCGAGCTGCCTCGCCACCAGCGCGTGCGGGTATACGCCGGAGTCCGTGCCGTACGTGATCCGGACGCCACGCGCCACCGCCTTGCGGACGACCTCGACCCCGGTGTCCATGGTGTACGCGAGCTTGCGCATCGTGTCCGCCGGCCAGCCCTCGGCCGCGCCGTGCTCCAGCGCCCACTCGCCGTCGTACAGGTCGGCGGACAGGAAGGTGCCCGTATCGGCGAGCATCGCGATCGCCTCGTCGTCGAGCAGCGAGCCGTGCTCTACGGACCGGACGCCGGCGCGGATCGCCCGCTTCGCGCCCTCCGCCCCGTGCGCGTGGGCGGCCACGAACCGGTCGTAGTGGGCCGCCTCGTCGACCGCGGCCCGGAGCTCCTCCTCGGACAGCTCGGGGGCGCCGGGCACGCCGCCCCGGGTCAGGACGGCGCCCGTGGCGATGCACTTGATGACGTCCGCGCCCCCGATCAGCAGCCGTCGCACGCGCTCGCGTACCTCCTCGGGCGTGGTCACGACCCCGAACCGCAGGTCGCCGGGCAGCCGGATGTCGTGGGCGAGGCCGACCACGTCGCCGCCGCCCCAGGGTGCCGTGATGTACGCACCCGCGGCCTGCATCCGCGGCCCCTCGACGTCGCCGGCATCGATCGCGTCGCGGAGGGCGAGATCCACGAACGCCCGGAACGCGCCCAGGTCACGAGTGGTGGTGAACCCGGCCTCCAGCGTGGCCCGCGCGTTGCGGACGCCGATCAGCGCCTCCTGCGCGGGCGAGGTCGTCGTCGCCGGGACGCCGGCCGTCTGGACCTCGCCGACGAGGTGGCTGTGGGTGTCGATCAGCCCGGGCAGGACGGTCAGCCCGCCGAGGTCGAGGACGGGCGTGCCGTCGGGCAGGCCGTCGTCCGGGCCCAGCACGGCCTCGACGCGGCCCTCGGCGGTGAGCAGGGTCCGGTCGGGGAGGGCGGCGCCCGACTCGACATCGAGCAGGCGTCCGGCCCGTACGGCACGGCGGCCGGCGGCATCGGCGAAGGGCGGATTCGGCATGTGCGGATGGTAGCCGCGTACGATGCGTCCATGAGCCTCCCCGTCCCGCCCGACCACCTCCCGTTCACCGGCCACCCCGACGCCGACGCGCTGCTCGCGCGCGATCCCCTGGCGCTGCTGATCGGCTTCGCGCTCGACCAGCAGGTCACCGTCCAGAAGGCGTTCGCCGGCCCGTTCGAGCTCCGCGGCCGGATCGGCGGCCTCGACGCGGCCATGATCGCGACCATGGATCCCGAGGCGCTCGACGCCGCATTCCGCACGCCGCCGGCGCTCCACCGCTTCCCGGGCAACATGGCCAAGCGCGTCCGCGACCTGTGCGCCGCGATCGCCGACGGCTACGGCGGTGACGCCTCGCGCGTGTGGACCGAGGCGGCCGACGCCCGGGACCTCCACGCTCGGCTGATCGCGCTGCCCGGGATCGGCGAGATGAAGGCCGGCACGATCGTCGCGCTGCTGGGCAACCGGTACGGGATCAGGCCGGCCGGCTGGGACGAGGTCCGTCCCAAGCACCCGACGCTGGGCGACGTGGACTCGCCGGAGGCCCTCGCCGAGTACCAGGCCGGCAAGCGGGCCCGCAAGGCCGAGCTCCGGGCACAGGGCAAGGCGTGACCACCCCCGAGATCCTTGCCATCGCTGCGACCATCGCCGGCGTGCTCATGGCCGCCGCGCCGTTCCTCCAGATCCGGCGCATGCTCCACACCCGATCGAGCCGGGACGTGTCGCTCCTGTACCTGTCGCTGCTCGAGGCAGGCTTCGTGCTGTGGCTGGCCTACGGCTGGTCGATCGGCAACGCCGCGCTGATCCTGTCCAACCTCGCGTCGATCTCGTTCATGACGGTCACGATCGCGTTCGCGGTCGCGTTCCGGCGCGGCAAGGGGCGGGGCCAGCGGCTGCCGGTGCCGGCCCCCGAGACCGAGGAGGCGACGTCCGGCTCGTAGCGGCGCGGGCGGCGACCCGAGCCGGTGCGGCATCGATGATCGTCGCCCGCCCCGGTCCGCGATCAGCCGTGCACGTTCGCCTCCGCGTCCGTGGCGCCGCCCATGAGCGGCGTCCCGGTCTCGATCAGCGTCTTGAGGCCGGCCAGGATGAACGGCCAGCCGCCGCCCACCTGCCCGTACGTCTCGTCACGGCGGATGAAGCCGTCGTGGACGACCGTCAGCTTGCATACGCCCGGGCCGGCGTCCTCGATCTCCCAGGTCAGGCGCGAGGGCGCATCGGCGGCGACGCCCTCGTCCCAGGTCGCGTGGAACGTGGTCACGAGGCGGCGAGGCGGCTCGGCCTCGAGGATCGTGCCTTCGAGCACGGACTCGCCGTCGATGTCGTAGTGGAACGCGGAGCCCGGCTGCCAGTCGGATACGACCGTGCTCCGGTAGTAGTACTGGAGCGTGAACTCGCTCTCTGTGAGCGCCCGCCAGATCGCCTCCGGCGTGGCGCGGATGAAGGTCGCGAAGACGTGGGCGGGCGGTGCCTCGGCGGCGTGCTCGGCCAGGTCGGTGGTGGTCATCGGTTCGCCCTCCAGGGTGGCGCGCAGATCGTCCAGCAGGTCGGCGGCGCGGATCCGGTAGCGGTCCAGCCACCGGTCGTGGATCCGGCGGATCGGGACGGGGTTGAGGTAGTGATGCCGCTCCCGCCCGACCTTCCGGCTCGTCACGAGCCCGGCCGCCTCCAGGACACGGAGGTGCTTCATGACGCCGAACCGCGTCATCCCCGGCAGCGCCGCCTCCAGCTCTCCCAGCGTCTGGCCATCACGCTCGAATAGACTGTCCAGCAGCGTCCGCCGGCTCGAATCGGCCAGCGCCCGGAAGACCTCGGCATCCACGCCGCGGACAATACGTGACTCAGCGGTCACATGTCAAGCGAGTGCAGGCGCCTGTGCGGCATCTGCGGTAGAAGACAGCGAATGGCCGTTGACTGCGACCGACCACAGCCCGACGCTGTGTCCAGGAGGTTCGGCGGCATGGCCCAGCGCATCGACACCGACGCGGCGGCGCGGAGCGCGATCCACAAGCGATGGATCGAGAAGACGCCGCGAAGCGAGTGGCACGAGGACCAGTGCCTGTTCTGCCGGTTCTACTTGCCCATCGAGGGGCCGATGGGGTCGGACTGGGGCGCGTGCGCCAACCCCGTGGCGCCGCGTGACGCCCAGGTCACGTTCGAGCACGACCACTGCGACGCCTTCGAGTTCAACGAGGGTTACTAGTGTCTCACGCCGCAATGGGCTTGATTCTTGGAATCGGATCGGCGTAGTGTCCGATGCATGGCTGCTCATCCCGCGCCTCCGTTGGCTGTGAGCGAGTCCGAAGCTGAGGCCCTCCGTGCGATGACCCGGGCGGGCACGACCGAGCAGCGCACCGTGATGCGCGCCCGGATCATCCTTCGGGCGGCCGAGGGCGCCGCCCATGTCCAGATCGCCGACGAGCTCGGGGTGTCGGTCCCGACCGTCCTGCTGTGGCGGCGCCGGTTCAAGGAGCAGGGCCTCGCCGGGCTCGCCGACGCCCCCCACCCGGGACGGCCCCGGACGTATGGCCGCGAGGTCCGGGAGCAGATCCTGGCGGCCACCCTGACCCCGCCCGGGGCGACGACCCACTGGAGCCGGGCGCGGCTCGCGAAGCAG
>MGOE01000103.1:1068-1306 GCA_001797035.1 Chloroflexi bacterium RBG_16_72_14 | reverse complement strand
GATCGGGCGGGTGTGGACGGAGGGCCGGCTCAAGCCCCACCGGGCCGAGACGTTCAAGTACAGCCGGGATCCGGAGCTCGTGGCCAAGATCACCGACGTCGTCGGGCTCTACCTCGCGCCGCCCGAGCGGGCGATCGTGCTCTCGGTCGATGAGAAGACCCAGATCCAGGCGCTCGACCGGACCCAGCCGATGCTGCCCCTGCGGCCGGGGCAGGTCGAACGGCACACCCACGACTAC
>MGOE01000103.1:0-1016 GCA_001797035.1 Chloroflexi bacterium RBG_16_72_14 | reverse complement strand
CACCAACCAGGCCCGCGAGCGGCATACGGGCGACGACTTCCTGGCGTTCCTGCGGCTGCTCGCAAGGACCTACCCCCGGGGCGAGGTCGAGGTCGTGCTCGACAACGTCAGCACCCACAAGACCCCCGACGTCCAGGCGTGGCTGGCGAAGCACCCGCGCTTCACTTTCCACTTCACCCCGACCTCGGCGTCCTGGATGAACCAGGTCGAGACGTGGTTCGGCATCCTGACTCGCCAGGCGATCCGGCGGGGCAGCTTCGAGAACGTCCGCGTCCTCACCGCGGCGATCGAGCGCTTCACCCGCGAGTGGAACGCCGGCGCGACGCCCTTCACCTGGGTCAAGACCGCCGACGAGATCCTCGCCAGGGCGGTCCGCAAGACGCAAGCCGATTCCGGCGCGAGACACTAGCAGCGCGTGCGTTCTCGCGATGTCCAACCCCGCGATGATGAGACCCGTCGTTGCGATCAGCAGACTAAGGAGCCACAGGATCCATCCGCCAAGCACAAGCGGCGAGTAGAAGTACGTGTCGACATCAAGGATCCAGAACTGCATCACTCCCCCGACGAACGACAGCGCGAGGCCGACGATCGCGACCAGCAGGGCTGGCTTTGCCAGCCCTGCCGATCAGAGACGAGACGACGGCGTAGAGGCCGGTCAGGCCGGCGACGCCAAGCAAGGCAAAGGGCGTCCACACGACGGAGTACTGGCTGCTGTTCAGCCCGAAGATCCTGTCGCCCATGGCGGACTCGGTGGTGCCGTGCGTGAAGGCGAAGATGAAGTCCTTGACGATCAGCTGCGCTGCCCAAACGAGCAGGGCCAAGCCGCTCCACCTGATCAGCGTGCCCGTTCTCATGAGTTGACCTCCAGGACCCACATGTCAGTCGACCGTCCACCGATGCGTGTTGGCATCAGCGTCCGGCGGGCCGCTCGAGCGCCTCGCGCAGGCGTCGGAAGTCTCCGTTCTCGCGGTCACGGGTGACGAGCTTCATCAGGCGGCTTGCGTAGGTGTCCACGC
>MGOE01000102.1:61449-61774 GCA_001797035.1 Chloroflexi bacterium RBG_16_72_14 | reverse complement strand
CCGGGGGCCTGACGCTCGAGTGCCGGCCGGCCGCCGGGGGCCAGGTGGGCGTGTTCCCCGAGCACGTCCGGACGTGGGGATGGCTGGGCACCACCGTCACCCACGCGGCGGAGGTGCTCGAGCGCCCGCCGGAGGTCCTGTCGCTGTTCGGGTACACGGGCGGTGCGACGCTGGCCTGCGCTCGCGCGGGGGCCCGGGTGGCGCACGTGGACGCCTCGCGCCCGGCCCTCGCCTGGGCGCGCCGGAACGCCGAGCTGTCCGGCCTCGCGGACCGGCCGATCCGCTGGCTCGTGGACGACGCCCGGGCCTTCGTCCGGCGCGAGCG
>MGOE01000102.1:50426-61423 GCA_001797035.1 Chloroflexi bacterium RBG_16_72_14 | reverse complement strand
AGGATCGCCGGCATCACCGCCCCCGGCGCCGGCCGGTCCACCACCACGCTGCCGAATCGCTCCAGCCGCCGGCCGTCGCCACAGTCGATGAGCTCGAGGTCGTCGGTCCGTGCGATCGTGCTATCCTCCGCGCCCGAAGGGCGATTAGCTCAGCTGGTTAGAGCGCATGCTTGACATGCGTCTAGCCCCCCAGCGGTGTAGCCTCCCTCGATCCGAACGTGACGGCCCGAACGAGGGGTGCTTGATTATCCTGCGGGATCTGGGGAGTCCCCTTGGCAGCAACCAGGGCGCAAGCATGCCCCTGGCTTCACCCGGGACGGAGCCGGATCTCGCAGGCGTTGGGTCCCGCTTTGACGACGATTCGGATCGATCCGCCGCTCGAAACGCCGACGGTGGACTGACACGTTGCGTGAAGGGCCCCCGGCTTACCGCCCGTCGCGATTCCGCCGCGGGCCGGCGCGAACGTCCACGTGCCCGGCTCGGCGTCCAGCATGATCTCGATCGGGCGCACTTCGCCGGTCACTAGGTAGCTGCCGGCGGGCAATTCGAGGTGCGCGTCTTCCGAGTCGACTCGGTATTCGCCCACAACAGAGCCATCCGGCCTACCAAGGCGAACGGTCAACGCGACCGGAGCCTCCGACGAGATCTCGCCGACCAGCTCTAGTTGGCCGTTGACCGGCCCGCACGCAGATGTGCTGCCGACCATAGTGAACACGGCTACCAGAAACACGACGTGTTTCATCTGGGCTGTGAGCGCTCCCAAGGCTCTCTGGGGCGAGCATCCCCGCCGGAATGGACGATCCGCGCCTCGTGCTTGTTCCGACGCCATCAGGGTTCGCTGTCGCAGGCGACCCCGCGCGCACTACCCGTGTGAACCCAGACAGTCGCCTCCCCGATCTGTAAGAGCGTAAGGCTCAGAATGACCCGGTTACCACGCTTGTCGAGAGCGCCGACGGCAGCCTCGCGCGGATCCCAGGCGACGAGCTCGCCACCAAAGGCCGCCGCCGCCTCGCTGGCCGAGCCCTTGTAGATGAGCTGGTCTACGGCCCAGCCTTGGTCGATGTTCACCAACGCGGCTCGATCCAACAGGTCCTGATCGAGCAATACGTTGGCCATGACGAAACACTCGGCTGACTCGGCAGCGAGGGCGTCCATAAGTGGCGAGGACGCCGCGACCCGGCTGCCCCCGAGGCCCAGCGCAGCGACGGCGGCGCCAAGGATCGCGATTGAGATCAGCGCTTCGCGGAGAGGGGATCGCATGGACTTCATATCGGTCACCAGTCTCCCGACGCCTACGGCAGGTACACGGAGTTGGCCGCGCTAATGTCGTCGGCCGTCAGCGACCGCAAGTTGTATGACTCAGGTTTCCCAACTAAACCGCACATCGTCGGACCTGGTGGGCAGTTGCCCGCGCCGTATAGGTCGACGAGCAGCACCGAATGACCGGTCTCGTGGGTTACGATGCCTCGGCCGTCGAACAACCCGGAAGCGGGCGTTCCAGTGGCCCAGCTGAAGCTGTACTGCACTTCGTTCAGGTAGATCTTGCTGTTGGTGATCTGGTAGTACGAGCCTCGAATCGTATACTTCACGCAGTTGACGGCGATCGTTCCTGGCGGCGGTTCGCTCCAGTCCTGCCAGCCGCAGGCGACGGCTGGGCTCCCGTCGATGTAGATCACGTTGACGGAGCTCGCGACCAGCGACGGATTGAAGTCAGTGTTGTTGTTCCAGGTCGCGAAGGCCTCCGTCACCCGGTTTGTCTTCGCCGTCGTCCAACCACCCCCGCCCTTCTGATACCTGACGATGGAGTCGCTTGCCTCTGCGATGCCGTCGACGTCGTTGTCCCAGAACACCTCCGGGTCATGCGGCACGCTGTGGGTTGCCGACGCAGGAATGGCGAACGAGATCGTGAGCGTAGTGGCGACCAACGCGGCGCGCGCCCAGCCGCTACGGCTTCGCCCTCGAGTGTGGTGTAACATGCGGACCTCGCTGCTGGAACTTGCAGGTGCGGCGAGCCTCGGAAGTGCGTGATGTCCACCGCTCGAATAGGCGTACCCGCACAGCGTGTCCTCACGGCAATGGTATAGGACTGTTTGTCTCTGTGTCGCTCATTATTGACATCACGTGTGAAGTCCGCTCGTCAGGCGGCGCTTCCGGTTGCCCGCGAACGTGCGAGGCGGCAGGTCCGGGAACGTCGCCAGCCCGCACATGCTGTCTACCGAGTAGGCGCCGCTGAAGGTTGGCGGCCCGGTCTTCGTAGCGCACCGACTGGGACGAAGCCGCCGAACAAGATCGGCCGCGTGCTCGATGAACACGACATGATCTCTCTAGGCGATGGCGATGTTGGCATCAGGGTCGCGGATTGTGAACGTCATCGAGCCGTTGCTGCCCCGACTCGACCTCGCGTGACGGCTCATCCTCATCCAGCGCTGCAGCGCCACCTTGCGGGCGTCGCGGTTGCCAACGGTCGTTGTCGAGCTTCCTTCGGAAGGGTGGGGGCCGGCAGTGGCACCGGCCCGGATCGCCTGTCGACCGCTTCAAGGGGACGGTGGGAGGCCATTGGCCCGCGTTGCGGGGGAATGCCGAAGCGGACAGCTCAAGAGCGCTCGTCGGAGGGTGTGGTCGTGCTATCCTCCGCGCCCGAAGGGCGATTAGCTCAGCTGGTTAGAGCGCATGCTTGACATGCATGAGGTCACTGGTTCGAGTCCAGTATCGCCCACCACACAGCGTCGACCGGGACACGCCCGTCCGGCACCCGCCAGAGAGCCGCGACCACCGAGCTGAGAGCCGCGGCAGGGACTCGTCCGGGCACAGGCACCACCCGTGAGCGGCCGGCGAACCGGCCCGGGATCCGCCCGATAGCGCGGCACGAGCGCACGGCGGGGCACCGGCAACGGGGCTGCGGCCGTGAAGGCGGGTGGAACCGCGGGAGGTCGGACCTCTCGTCCTGTCGGGACGAGAGGTCCTGTGATTCTCGGGAGCGAAGCGATGGCAGACGATCAGGCGGGCGCCGCGGTGGCGGCGGAAGACGAGGAGCCGGAGTTCGAGGCGCCGGAGCGCGGCTCGGCCGACGAGCTGCTGGACGCGGGCGCCCACGCGCCCATCGACGCCATGCGCCATAGCACGGCGCATGTCATGGCGGAGGCCGTCCTGGACCTGTTCCCGGGCGCCCGGCTGGGCATCGGCCCGGCGATCGAGAACGGCTTCTACTACGACTTCGAGCTCCCGCGGCCCCTGACCCCGGCCGACCTCGAATCGATCGAGGCACGGATGCGCGAGAGCATCGCCGCCGATCACCCGTTCGTCCGCCGGGAGGTGCCGTTCGAGGAGGGGCGGGCGCTCGAGGTCGGGGCCGGCCAGGCGTTCAAGGTCGAGATCCTCGACGACCTGGCGGCGAAGGCCGCCGAGGCCGGCACGCCGATGCCGCCCACGACGTTCTACGAGCACGGCCCGTTCCGCGACCTGTGCAAGGGTCCGCACGTCGAGTCCACCGGCCGGATCGGTCCGTTCAAGCTGCTCGCCGTCGCCGGCGCGTACTGGCGAGGAGACGAGAAGCGCCCGATGCTCCAGCGGATCTACGGCACGGTCTGGGAGACCCAGGCGGACCTGGACCAGTTCCTGTGGCGCCGCGAGGAGGCGAAGAAGCGCGACCATCGCAAGCTGGGCGTGCAGCTCGACCTGTTCAGCTTCCACGACGTGAGCCCGGGCGCCGCGTTCTGGCACCCCAAGGGCTGGCGGCTGTACCAGACGCTGCGCGATGCCATGCGCGAGCTCCAGGACCGCCGCGGCTACCAGGAGATCTACACGCCGCCCCTGGTCCACCAGAAGCTGTGGGAGCGCTCGGGGCACTGGGAGCACTACCGCGACGGCATGTACCTGGTCGACGTCGAGGACCAGTGGTTCAGCCTCAAGCCGATGAACTGCCCCGAGTCGTCGTTCATCTACCGCTCGAGGCTGCGCTCGTACCGCGACCTGCCGCTCCGCCTCTCGGAGTACGGCGTGCTGCACCGGAACGAGCTGTCGGGCGTCCTGTCGGGCCTCACCCGCGTCCGGCACTTCGTCACCGACGACGCCCACATCTTCGTCCGGCCCGACCAGATCGCCGCCGAGATCGAGGGGCTGATGGGCGAGATCCGCGAGTCGTACTCGTGGTTCGGGCTGGAGCCCACGCTGACCTTCGGCACCCGGCCGGACAAGGCGCTGGGCGACCCCGCCATCTGGGAGGAGACCGAGGCGATCATGCGCGCCGAGCTCGAGCGCTCTGGCCTGCAGTACCGGGTCAAGCCCGGGGACGGCGCGTTCTACGCGCCCAAGATCGACATCCAGATCACCGACGCCCTCGGACGCGAGTGGCAGACGGCCACGATCCAGGTGGACCGCGTGATGCTGCCCGAGCGGTTCGACCTCACGTACATCGACGAGGCCGGGACCCAGCAGCGCCCGGTGGCCATCCACCGCGCGATCTACGGCTCGCTGGAGCGGTTCATCGGCGTGCTCACGGAGCACTTCGCCGGCGCGTTCCCGCTGTGGTGCGCACCGGTCCAGGCGGTGGTGATCCCGATCGCGGACCGCCACGCAGACGCCGCCCGCGAGCTCGCCGACGCGCTGAAGGCCGGCGGCCTGCGGTTCGTCGAGGTGGATGACTCGGACAACCGGATGCAGAACAAGATCCGCCTCGCGCAGGGCCAGAAGGTGCCGTACATGCTCATCCTCGGCGACCGTGAGGTGGAGGCGCGGACGGCCTCCGTGCGCCGCCGGGACGGCTCGCAGGAGCAGGGGGTCGCGTGGGCGGACCTCGCGGCGCGGCTGGGTGCGGAGGCCCGCGAGCGCCGGGTGGCGTAGCCGGCTGCGTCGCCCTCCGACCGGAGCGCGCGAGGGACTGCGGGTCGCCCGGGCGCCGAGCGCCCGGGCTGACCGGGGTGCCCGGGTCGCCAGCCGGAGATTGCTCCGGTCTCCGAAGGCGCCGGGCAGGGTCCCCGGGTCCCAGTCCAACCCCCGCCTGTGGCGTGCCGGCGACCCGGGCTCCCCGGGCACGGGCCGGAACCCATCGATCCGGCTCCTCCTGTGGCGTCGCGGCGAACCCCTGTGCTATCCTCCCGCGGCGACCGCGCAGGGCGCATGCCCGTGCGCGCCGCGAATTCACCTGATCGAACAAAGGGAACCACGTCATCAGCCGAGACCTGCGCATCAACCAGATGATCCGTGTCCCCCAGGTCCGGGTCCTCGACGAAGATGGCTCACAGCTTGGCGTCATGCCGACGCACCAGGCCATGGCGATGGCGCAGGAGCGGGGGCTCGACCTCGTGGAGGTCGCTCCCACGGCGGCCCCTCCGGTCGTCAAGTTCCTCGACTTCGGGCAGTACAAATACGAGCTGACGAAGCGCGAGAAGGAAGCAAAGCGCAAGCAGCGCGCGGTGGAGTTCAAGGAGGTCCGTCTCACGCCGAAGATCGGCGTCGGCGACTTCGACACGAAGGTCCATCGCGCGATCGAGTTCCTCGAGGACGGAGACCGCATCAAGGTCACCGTCCGCTTTCGGGGCCGGGAGCTCACGCACCCGGAGATCGGCCGGGCCCTCCTCGCCAAGTTCGGCGAGGCCGTGAAGGACCATGGCACCATCGATCGCTCACCCGCGCTCGAAGGCAAGTCGATGTTCATGACGCTCGCCTCGGTCCACAAGCCGAGGGTCCACGAGCACCGGGCCGCCGGGGCCAGGGCCGACGGCGAGGCCAGGACGACCGCCCAGGCGGGCGCACCCGCGGAGGCGCCCGCACCGGCGGCGCCCGCACCGACACCGGCATCCGCACCCGCACCCGCACCCGCGACCGCACCCGAACCCGCACCCGAACCGACGCCCGTCACCGCTCCGGCGGTCGAGGCGACGCCAGCAGGAGAGTGAGCCCAGCGTGCCGAAGATGAAGACCCACAAGGGGACGCAGAAGCGCGTCGGCGTCACCGGGAGCGGGAAGTTCTACCGCGTCAAGTCCTGGCGCGGCCACCACCTCGAGATCAAGTCCTCGCGCCGGACGCGTCGCTACGCGGGCAAGGCGATCGTGGGCCCCGAGCACCAGGAGCAGCTGCGCCGGCTCCTGCCGAACGTCTAGGAGCGATCGATGGCACGCGTCAAGCGGGGCGTCACCGCCCACAAGCGCCACAAGCGGCTGCTCAGCGCCGCCGAGGGCCGCACGGGGACGAACCGCAAGCTCATCAAGCGGGCCCGCGAGGCCCAGATGCACGCGCTGGCGTACGCGACCCGGGACCGCAAGCAGCGCAAGCGCGACATGCGCGAGCTGTGGATCATCCGGATCAACGCCGCAGCTCGACTCAACGGCATGACCTATGGCAAGCTCATCGCCGGTCTCAAGAAGGCGGGGGTGGACCTGGACCGCAAGATCCTCGCCGACCTCGCCGTCCGCGACGCCCCGACCTTCGGCCGGATCGCCGAGGTCGCTCGCGGCGCCTGAATCCTCGGGCCGATGGCTCGCGGGAGCGTCGCCTCGGACCTCGGAAGGCCCATGGAACCCTCGACGTCGCCGACGCTCGAGGGTTCATGATTCACGGGGCCCGACCGCGGACCGCCGTCACCCTGACCCACCACCGCATCCGCCGCCCGACCAGGAACAGACACCGCCCATGGATCTCGCCCAGCTGACCCGGAACCTCGAGGCCCTGCGTGCGCGCGCGGTGGGTGCGGCGGCCGCCGCGCCGGACACGGCCGCGCTCGACGCGCTCGAGGTGGGCGTGCTGGGCAAGAAGGGCGACCTCACCGCGATCCTGCGCGGCATCGGCGCGTTGCCCGCCGAGGACCGGCCCAAGGTGGGCGCGATCGCCAACGAGGTCCGGACCGCCGTCGAGGCGGCCCTCCACGAGGCCCGCAGCGGCCTGGGCGGGGCGGAGCTGGCGGCCCGGCTAGCGACCGAGGCGCTGGACGTCACGACCCCGGGTCGCCCCATCCGGCGGGGCTCGCTGCACCCGATCATCGAGACCGCGCGCGAGATCGCCGAGGTGTTCGCGCAGTTCGGGTTCGTCGTCTACGAGGGCCCCGAGATCGAGGACGACCGGACAAACTTCCAGATGCTCAACATCCCGCCGGACCATCCGGCACGGGACCTGTGGGACACCCTGTACCTGGACGTCGAGGGCCTGCTGCTGCGGACCCACACCAGCCCGGGCCAGATCCGGGTCATGCACGAGGAGCGGCCGCCGATCCGCGCGCTGCTGCCCGGTCGCTGCTTCCGCTACGAGGCGGTCGACGCCAGCCACGCCTCCGAGTTCTTCCAGGTCGAGGGCCTGATGGTCGACGAGGGGACGTCGATGGCGGACCTCAAGGGCCTGCTGGACCAGTTCGCCCACGCGATGTTCGGCGCCCACCGGCCCACCCGCTTCCGGCCCGGCTACTACCCGTTCACGGAGCCGTCGGTCGCGTTCGACATCCTGTGCGTCATCTGCGACGGCGAGAAGTGCCCCGCCTGCTCACGGACAGGCTGGATGACGATCCTGGGCGCCGGCATGGTCCACCCGGTGGTGCTGCGCTACGGCGGCATCGACCCCGAGCGCTACCAGGGCTTCGCGTTCGGGATGGGCGTGGAGCGGATCGCGAACCTCCGGCACCAGGTCGCGGACCTGCGCCTGTACATGGAGGACGACCTGCGCTTCCTGGGAGCGTTCCGATGAGAGTGCCGCTGTCCTGGCTGCGCGAGTTCGTCGACATCGAGCTGACGTCCGAGGAGCTGGCCGAGCGGCTCACCCTGCTGGGCATGGAGGTCAAGCACGTCGAGCGCTGGGGCGCGGACTGGGAGCAGGTCGTCATCGGCGAGCTGCTCACCGTGGAGCGGCATCCCCGCGCGGACCGGCTGTCGCTGACCACGGTGACCCTGGGCGACGGGGGCGAGCCGCTCTCGATCGTCTGCGGCGCGACGAACATCGCCCCCGGCCAGCGCATCCCGGTCGCGCTGCCGGGCGCCGTCCTGCCGGGCAACCGCCGCATCGAGCGCGCCGAGAAGATGGGCGTCGTGAGCAACGGGATGCTGTGCTCCGGGGAGGAGCTCCGGCTGACCGCGGATGCCGACGGGATCCTGATCCTGCCCGCGGACAGCCCGCTGGGCGTGCCGCTGGCGGACCTGTTCGGCGATGTCGTGCTGGACGTGGACGTCAAGCCCAACCGCGGCGACGCGCTGTCGATCCTGGGGCTCGCGCGCGAGGTGGCGGCCGCGACCCGCCGGCCCGTGAGGCAGCCGGAGATCGCGGTGGAGGAGGGGAGCGGGCCCCCGACGGAGGCGCGGCTCGCGGTCGATGTCCGGGACCCGGACCTGTGCACCCGGTTCGTCGGGCGGTGGGTGAGCGGCGTGACCGTCGGCCCGTCGCCCGACCACGTCCAGATGCGCCTCCTGGCCGCCGGCCAGCGGCCCGTCTCGAACGTGGTGGACGCCTCGAACTACGTGATGCTGGAGCTGGGCAAGCCGATCCACACGTTCGACGCTGCCGCCGTCCACGCCGGCGCGGACGGCCGGGCGACGGTCGTCGTGCGGCGGGCGACCGACGGCGAGCGCCTCGAGACGCTCGACCACGTGGAGCGCGTCCTGGCCCCGGACATGTTGCTGATCGCGGACCCCGTGGGTGTGCTCGGGCTGGCCGGTGTGATGGGCGGCGCCACCTCCGAGGTGTCGCAGGCCACGACCGACGTCGTCATCGAGTCCGCGGTGTTCGATCCGGTCAGCATCCGGCGCACGGCGCAGCGCCTCTCGCTGCGCTCGGAGGCGAGCAGCCGGTTCGAGAAGGGGCAGGAGGCCAGGCTGGCGCGACTCGGCGCGGATCGCACGGCGCAGCTGGTCCGCGCCTGGGCCGGCGGCGAGATCGCCCCGGGCCGCCTGGACACGGCTCCGTCCGAGCCCGGGCGGTCGCGCGTGGCCTTCCGTCCGGCGCGGATCAACCGCCTGCTGGGCACGAGCCTGGGCTCGGACGAGCAGCGCGAGCTGCTGTCGCGGGTGGGCATCGAGACCGAGGCGGCGGCGGACGTGCCCGTCGTCGTCGCGCTCCAACCGGAGGTGCTCTCGGTGGCGCCCGAGGCCGACGGCGCCATCACCGCGCTCGTGCCCACCTGGCGCCGCGACATCGCGATCGAGGCGGATGTGGCCGAGGAGATCGCCCGCGTCCGCGGGTACGAGCTCGTGCCCTCGGTCACGCCGGACACGGAGATGCCGGACTACCGGCCGTCGCCGCTCGGGGTGCGGGAACTCGTGCGCGACACGCTCGCCGGCGCCGGCCTCACCGAGGTCGTGACCACGGCGCTCGTGTCGCCGCGCCATGTCGAGACGTTCGTCCTGCGGCGCGAGGTGCCCTCGGTCGGCGGCGAGCCCGAGCCCGGCGGCGATCCGGTGGGAGTCACCAACCCGCTGTCGCGGGATCACTCGCTGCTCCGCCGTCACCTGGTCGGCAGCCTCCTCGACGTCGTCGGGACGAACCTCCGGCACGGCACCGAGGACGTGGCCGTGTTCGAGATCGGCAAAGGGTACGGGCGAACCGGCGATGTGCCGCGGGAATGGTGGCGCCTGGGGTTCGCGCTCGTCGGCGCCGCCGAGCCGCGGGCATGGAACCGCCCGGCGCGGCGCTACGACCTCGACGACGCGAAGGGAATCCTCGACCTGCTCGCGCACCGGCTGGGCCTCGGGCGGCCCGTCTACGAGGCCGAGACGGCCGAGCCGCTGTTCCACCCCGGCCGCACGGCCCGCGCGACGATCACCGGCCGGCTGGGCGCGATCGTCGGGGAGCTGCATCCGGACGTCGTCGAGACGTGGGATCTCCGGACGTCCCAGCGCGTGCTGGTCGCGGAGCTGTCGCTCGAGGGGCTCGCCGCCGGCCGCCTGGCCCCTGAGCATGCGCCCGTCGTCGGCCGCTTCCCCGCGGTGGAACGGGACCTCGCGATCGTGGTGCCCGAGCGGACCCCGGCGGCCAGCGTCGAGGCGCTGCTCGTGGCGCACGGGGGCGCGCTGCTGCGCGACGTCCGGCTGTTCGACATCTACCGCGGCGTCCCGCTCGCGACGGACGAGAAGAACCTCGCATACCGGCTGCGCTTCGGGGCGCCGGACCGCACGCTGACGGAGCCGGAGATCGACGCCGCCGTGGCCGCCGTCCTCGGCGCCCTGCCCGCGGTCGGGGGGCGCCTGCGCACCTGATGGGGCGGATTCGGGCGGTCATGGGGCGTCCGCCCCATTGCTACCGCCGAGCGGCCGCTGCTAGGCTTCCACACGGGATCCGGCCGTCCGGGGTGCGGCCGCCGTCGAGAGGGTTGGGTGGGTGAACGTCACGGAGTTCCTGAGCTCGGTCAACCTGACCGATGTCCTGGTCGTCCTCGTCCTGTTCGGGTTCTTCATCCTGGGCTTCATCCAGGGCACGGTCCGACGCGTGGTCGGGATTCTGTCGATCGTGTTCTCGTTCTTCCTGGCGGCCCAGCTGCACGTCCCGCTGGGCGAGTTCCTGGGCGACAACTGGAGCCAGTTCCCGCGCGAGTACGCCGCGATGATCGGGTTCCTGACCGTGTTCGTGGCGGCGGTCGTCGCCTTCTCGCTCGTGATCCAGGGTACCTACAGGAAGGCACCCCTGTTCGCGAAGTACCCGGTCGTCGACGAGATCATCGGCGGCGTCCTGGGCGTGATCCAGGGGTTCCTGCTGCTGATGTTCGTGATGATCATCCTGGACCAGTTCTTCCTGCTCACCAACTTCCCGGTCGACGAGGACGAGCTGCCGTTCCTGCGCGGCTTCTGGGACATGATCAACAGCTCGGGAACCGGTGACCTGCTCCACTCGCAGCTGATCCCGAACTTCGTGAGCCTCACCTCGTTCCTGCTGCCGGACACGATCAAGCAGCTGTACGGGATCGGGTGACCGGGGGCTCCGGGGGTGGTGGCGGGCCGCCACCGGTCCGGCCGTTTCCCCGCGAGGTCCTCGCCGCTGACACGTTCGCGGCGGCCCGCGCGCTGATCGGTGCGCGGCTCGTCCGTGACGG
>MGOE01000102.1:41118-50417 GCA_001797035.1 Chloroflexi bacterium RBG_16_72_14 | reverse complement strand
CGAGCCGCGGATCGGCCGCATCGTCGAGGTGGAGGCGTATCTCGGCGAGGAGGACCGGGCGTCGCACGCCCGGATGGGCCCCACGGCGCGCAACCGGGTCATGTTCGGGCCGCCCGGGCTCGCCTACGTGTACCTCGTCTACGGGCACGTCTGTGCCAACGTCGTGACCGGCCCCGACGGCGTCGCGGCGGCAGTCCTGCTCCGGTCAGTCGTGCCCCTGGAAGGCGCGCAGGCCATGCGGGCTGCGCGGGCGGAGCGGGCCATCGCCTACCGGCGTCGAGACCGGGAGAACCCCGAGGCTGCCGCCTCCAGGCTGGCGCGAGTGCCGGACGCCCGGCTCGCGGTGGGGCCGGCGAACCTGGCGGCAGCATTCGGGGTGGAGCGCAGCGACAACGGGGTGGCCCTCCTCGACCCGGCGTCAGCGCTGCGCCTGGAGCTACCGCCCGAGGGCGAGCCTCCGGTGGCGTTCGTGGCCACGCCGAGGATCGGGGTGGAGCACGCGGGTCCAGGATGGGCCGACAAGCCCTGGCGGTTCGTGGACCCCGAGGCCGTGCGGCGCGTAGCGGTGGGCAGGGACCGGGGACGGCCCGGGACGCCCGGCGCACTCCGGTCAGAAGGCCCAGGTCCCGAGCGCGAAGCGTCCGGCGAACAGGACGAGGGCGCTCAGTGACAGCAGGGTGATCAGCACGGCCAGGCCACGGAAGCGCGCCAGGACCGCGAACCAGACGAACAGCGGGAACAGGAGCAGCGAGAAGCGCGGCACGCTCAACACGACCGACGTGCTCGTGAACAGCAGGAGATTGCCGGCCATCCAGACCGTCCAGGTGGGACGGAAGCGGAACGCCGACACGATCACCCCCACGAGCGCCAGGGCGACGAACGCCAGCTCCGCGATCCAGGCCAGAGGCGCCCGGACCGCAGGGTCGAACAGGGCACCGATCCCGACCCACGGTGGGCTGAGCGACCGATGCCACAGCGCGGCCTGGATCGACAGGAATGCCACCGGGTTGCCGTAGACCGCCTGATTCAGGGCGAGGTAGCCCAGGAACCCCAGCGGGACCATGCCGATCGCGAGCCAGCGTGACCGCCACCCGCGGCGTTCCGGCCACCACTGCATCACGGCCTCGACCGCCAGGGCCGGGACGAGGAGAACGCCGTTCACCCGGGTAAGGGCTGCAAGGGCGCCGAGGACGCCGGCCCACCACCATCGGTCGGTGCGCGCGGCCAGCATCGACCCCAGGGCCAGCGCCATGAACAGGGCCTCCGCGTACCCGATGTGGAGGAAGTACGCGGTGGGAAAGATGAGGAAGAACCAGACGCTGCGGAGCGCGATCGCCGGACCCTCATCAGCCGCAACGAGCCGGAACAGGATCGGACCCACGAACAGCGAAGCGACACCGCTGACGATGAACGCTGCGATCGTCGGGTCGCCCACAACCACGTTGAGGGCACCGACCAACCACGGGTAGAGCGGGAAGAAGACGATCAGGTTGCCGCGGTACCCGAAGACGGCGACGTCGAGGTAGTTGCTGGCGTCCCAGCGGACCCAGGGCTCGAACAGCTGGCGTGAGTCCGCGGCGAGGCCGCCGAGCGGGTACGGATGGATCACGCCGCCGAGCAGCGCGACGACGACGACCCCAAAGCCCAGCAGCAGCAGCTTGACCAGCAGCGTGGCCCCGACGATCTGCCGATCGATACGGTTCGGCATCCCAGGAAGCGCAAGCGCGCGCGTCGCGACACCGGCAAGGAGCGCTTCCCGGCTCGTTGCGCCGCCCACCGCGTCGTGGCACGCCGTGGAGCAGAACGTCGCCCGCGCGTTCCGCCCCACGGTGGGCTGCTGGCAGCTGGTGCATGACCGGTCCATGCGGAGACTCAACCCGTGCAGCGTGCGAGCGGCAAGAGCCGAATCACCCCCGGCCGCGGCCGCCTGATCGCGCGGTCCGGTACCCACGAGCGACCCTGCCCCTGTCCAGATACCCTTGTCCGCGGCATGCACCACTGCCTCAACGTCGTGACCGAGCCGTTCTCCCGGGCCGCGGCGGTGCTCATCCGCGCCGCGCGGCCGCGGACCCGCGCCTGACGATGGACGCCCGATCCGTCGCGCTCCTCGAGTTCCCGGCCGTCCGGGAGCGCCTCGCCGAGCGCACGTCGTTCCCGCCGTCGCGCCGGCTCGCGGAGGCGCTCGTGCCGTCCGCGGACCCGGTGCTCGTCGTCCGCGCGCTGGACGAGACCGACCAGGCCCGCCAGCTGCTCCAGGAGCGGCCGGGCGTGGGCATCGGGGCCGCCCACGACATCGAGCCCTGGGTCGGGCGGGCGGTGCGCGGCGGGCGGCTGGACCCGCAGCAGTTCCTCGAGATCGCCGAGACGCTTGACGCCGCGGCCCGGCTCGCGACGTCGCTCGCCGACGAGCGCCGCCCGCTGCTCCGGGACGTGGGCCGGCGCGTGCACCCGCTGCCCGCCCTGCGCAGCACGCTCGGCCGCAGCTTCGACCCGGTCGGCGAGCTGCTGGATACCGCGTCGCCCCGCCTCGGGCCGCTGCGGGTCGCCGTCCGCGTCGCGTACGACCGGCTGCGCCGCCGGCTGGACTCGCTGGTCGGGTCGGAGCTGGGCGGGGCCCTCCAGGAGCCGATCGTCACGCTCCGCAACGGGCGCTATGTCGTGCCGATCCGGGCGGAGGCGCGGAGCCGGGTCAAGGGCATCGTCCACGACGCCTCGGGCAGCGGCCAGACGCTGTTCGTGGAGCCCCTCGTCGTCGTCGAGCTCGGTAACGCGTGGCGCGAGGCGCAGTCCGCCGTGGAGGAGGAGGAGGGCCGGATCCTCGACGAGCTGTCGGCGCTGGTGGGGGCCAACGCGACCCTCCTGCGCGAGACGCTCGATGCCCTCGCCCAGTTCGACTTCTGGGCGGCGAAGGCGCAGCTGGCGGCCGAGCTGGACGGGGTGCGCCCGGAGCTCGCGGATCGGACCGAGGTCGTCCTGCTCTCGGCAAGGCACCCGGGCCTCACCGGCCACGTCGTCCCGATCGACGTGCGCCTCGGTGACGGCTACACGGCGCTCGTGATCACGGGTCCCAACACGGGCGGCAAGACGGTCACCCTCCGGACCCTCGGCCTGCTCGCGCTGATGCACCAGGCGGGCCTGCACGTCCCTGCCGCGACCGGGTCGCGCCTGCCGGTGTTCCGCGACGTGTTCGCCGACATCGGCGATGAGCAGTCCATCGCCCAGTCGCTGTCCACGTTCTCGGGGCACCTCCGCTCGATCGTCCGGATCGTCGAGCACGCCGGGCCGGGCACCCTCGTCCTGCTCGACGAGCTCGGCGCCGGCACGGACCCGACCGAGGGCTCCGCGCTGGCCCAGGCGCTGCTCGACCATTTCATCCGGTCGCAGGCGCTGGTCGCCGCCACGACCCACTACGCGGAGCTCAAGGTCTACGCCCACGAGACGCCGGCGGCCCGGAACGCGTCGGTCGAGTTCGACCTCGAGACGCTCACGCCGACGTACCGGCTGACGATCGGGCTGCCCGGCGGCAGCCAGGCGTTCGCGATCGCGGAGCGCCTCGGGCTCCCCGAGCCGATCGTGGCGGACGCACGCGGCCGTCTCACCGACAACCAGCAGGCGTTCGAGGCCACGCTCGCTTCGATCCGCCGGCAGGAGGGCGAGATCGCGGGCGCCGCCGAGCGCGCCCGGATCGCGGAGGCAAAGGCCGCGGAAGGCCTGCGCGCCGCGGACGAGGAGCGCAGGCGCGCCCGCCGCGAGCGCGACGAGGCCGTCCGGGCCGCGCGCGAGGAGGCGGAGCGGCTCGTGGACGGCCTGCGCGAGGACGTTGCCGGGCTCCGCCGACGCCTCGAGCGGGAGACCGTGACGGCCCCCGCGATCGACGCCCTGCTGGCCCGCGCGGAGGGCACCCTGGAGCGCCTGCCGGAGCCGCGGCGGGCGGAGCGCCGGGAGCCCGCCACCCCCCGGACCTGGCGGCTGGGCGAGCGGGCCCGCAGCCGGAGCGGCGGCTGGGAGGGCCGGATCGCGGCACTCGAGAAGGGCGGCACGCGGGCGACGCTCGAGGCGGGGGGCATGCGCGTCTCGGTGGCCGTGGCGGACCTGGAGCCCGCGGTGGGCGGCCCGGGCACGGGTGATGGCGTGCCGGACCGGTCGTCCGGGCGCGGGCCGGGATCGGGCCGGGCCGACGCGGGGTCGGGGATTGGGGCGCTGCAGCTGTCGCGGGCGAGGACGGTGGCCTCGTCGCTGGACCTGCGCGGCGCCCGGGTGGACGAGGCCCTGGACGCCCTGTCGCGCTACCTCGACGATGCCTCGCTGGCCGGGCTGGAGCAGGTCACGATCGTCCACGGCCTGGGCACAGGGGCCCTGCGCGACGCGGTCCGCGCGCAGGCAGGCTCGCACCCGTTGGTGCGGTCGTTCCGGGCCGGAGAGCGCGGCGAGGGCGGCGACGGCGCCACGATCGTGCGCCTCTGACAGCGCGCGGGGTCAGGGCTTGGGCTTGGGTGTCGGCGTCGGCTTGCCGCCGCCGGGGCCGCCACCCGGGTTGGGCGGCGGTTCCAGCGAGGGGCACGGCGAGAAGGGGTCCGTCTCGACGCAGATGCTGGGCGATGGCTCCGCGATCGGGCACGTCTTGGTCGGCGGGAACGTGCCGCCCCAGGTGCGACCGAACGGGTAGAAGGCCGGGTAGCCGCCGTAGAAGTACGCCGTCCGGGTGCCCTCCGGCCCACCCGATACGCCCGGCCCCCGGGCGGCGCGCTTCTGCCAGTTGATGTTCGCCTTCTGCCAGTTGCGGAACGAGCTCTCCACGCCGCTGAAGTCGAGGAACGCCCGGCTCACCATCGGCCCGGCGCACCCCTCCTGCCACAGCAGGCCGGTCGCCTCGTCGACGTCGACGGTCACGGTGACGTCGGCGGCCCGCGTGGGGGTCGTGCCCGGCAGGAACAGCTCCTTGACCGTCTTGCGGGTGGCGGGCCCGGGCTTCATGCCCGTGAACGCATCCACGGTCGCCGTCTCGAGGCCCTTGGGCTTGAGGCGCTCGAAGCCCTCGATCGGCAGGTCCTTGGACACCTCGGACAGGATGGCCGACCACAGCGGCGCCGACGTGTCCAGCGACAGCTTGCCGTCGTTGGGCGAGTTGTCCGAGTTGCCCATCCAGACGCCTGCCACGAGGGCCGGCAGATTCGCCTTGGACGGGGCGGCGAGGTAGCCGTAGGCGTGCACGTCGCGGTTGTCGTTCGTGGTGCCGGTCTTGTAGGCCGCCGGGCGCGCCTTGCTGCTGCTGATCCCGTCGGTCACGCGCCACTTGCCCCAGAACGGGTTGACGTCCGGCTTCGAGTTGCCGGCGAGGATGTCCGTGATGATGTACGCCGCCGCCTTGGACACGACCCGCGTGCCGGCGGTCTTGGCGTTGGTCGCCGGCCAGATCTGCTTGCCGCCGGCGTCGAGCACCCGCTGGACCGTGTGGTGCGGCACGAGCACCCCGCCGTTGCCGATCGTTCCGTACGCGCTCATCAGGTCGATGGGGTGGATCTCGATCGTCCCGATGCTCTCGGACGCGACCGCGACGGCGCCGGCGGGGTAGCTGAGCCCGAAGTCCTTCATGCGCTGGAACTGGTGCTCCAGGCCGTTGATGAAGCCCGCCTTGAGGGCCGGGATGTTGAGCGAGAACTGGAGGGCGTTCCGCAGCCGGACCGGTCCGCGCTCCAGGCCGTCGGCCTGGGTCGGCGTGTACGCCTTGGCCCCGCTGGGTGCGAAGTTGGCGACCACGTCCATGAACATCGTGGCCGCGGTCATCGTGCGGTCCTCGACCCCGATCACGTAGACGAGCGGCTTGATCGAGGAGCCGGGCTGCCGCCACCCGTCCGACAGGACGTCGAACTGCGGCTGGAGCCTCTTGCTGCCCTTGGCGGTGTACGAGGCCGAGCCCGCGTAGGCGAGGATCTCGCCGGTGCGGTAGTCCGTGACGCCGGCGGCCGCGTTATGGATGTTGTGGCCGCGCAGGCTCCTGATCCATCCCCACTCGCTCTTGGGGATCTGGCGCGCGGCCAGGACGCGGTTGACGTCCTTGGGGTCCTTGACGTTGGGCGCGATCGCCGCCGCCCAGACCCACTTCTCGACGATGCGCTGCATCCTGTAGTCGAGGGTCGTGATCACCTGGTAGCCGCCGGTGTCGATCGCCTCGCACTGGGTGGACCCGCACAGGATCTCGCCCAGCTCCTCGCGCACCTGCCACACGAAGTGCGGCGCGCGCCACTGGTCGGCGGCCTGCGAGGCGAGGATCACGGGCTCGGCCTTCGCCAGCTCGTAGTCGGCGTCGCTGTACCGGTCCTTGGTCAGCACGCTGCGGGTCTTCATCAGGTCGAGGATGAAGTTGCGCCGCTGGACGACCTCGGCGGTATCGGGGACGACGAGCCGCGTCTGCTCCTTGCCGTCCTCGTCCGTGTAGGTCTCCTCGACGGCGTTCTTGACCAGGTCGAACCGGGTCGGCGACTGCGGGATGCCCGCCAGCAGGGCCGCCTCGGCGAGGGTCAGGTCCTTGAGCTCCTTCTTCCAGTAGCTGTTGGCTGCCGCAGCCACGCCATAGCTGCGGTTGCCGTAGAAGTTCTGGTTGAGGTACTTCTCCAGGATCGCCTTCTTGCCCTCCTCGCCGGGATAGGCCTCGGTCAGGCGGATCGACTGGATGATCTCCTTCGCCTTGCGCTCGTAGATCGAGCCCGCGAACGCGCTCTCCGGGAGCAGGCGGGCGCGGACCAGCTGCTGGGTGATCGTGGACCCGCCGCGATCGTTGCCCTGGATGGTGTCGATCGCCGCGGACACGAAGCCGAGGGGGTCGAAGCCGGCGTTGTCCCAGAACGTCTTGTCCTCGATGGACGTCGTGGCATCGATCAGCTCGGGCGGGATGTCCTCGAAGCCCACGATATCGCGGCGGTCGTCGCCGAGCCGGGCGAGGGTGACCACGCCGGTGCGGTCGTAGACGGTCGTCTGCTGGGTGAACGAGATCGCCTCCAGCGTGGACCGCGGGTCCTGGAGGTCCTTGGCCAGGTACGTGTAGGCCGCGACGGACCCCGTGAACACCCCGACGCCGAGCAGCAGCAGAGTGGAGAACAGGAACAGGGGGAGGGCGATGGCGACGGCGCGGCCGGCTCCGCTTCCGCGGGGGCGCCGCTGCGCGCCGAGCCGGCGCTGCCGCTGCCTCCGGGCGAGGCTGGTTTGCATTGCGGGCGGAACGATACCATGCGAGGGATGGACGCCCGATCCGAGACCTCGGGCCGAGGCATGGACGGCCCCGGCCCCGCCGCTGTGACGGCCCGATGACCACGACGCCGCTCGCCGACCACGCGCCCGCGCTGGCCGGCCTGCTCGCCGAGCTCGAGTGGCGCGGGATCCTGCATGCCACGACGCCCGGCCTGCCGGCGCGCCTGGCGACCGGGCGGCGCATCTCGGCCTACATCGGCTTCGACCCGTCCGCGGACTCGCTCCACATCGGCCACCTGATCCCGATCGTCGGCCTGATCCGCCTCCAGCGGCACGGCGGGAGACCCGTGGCGCTGGTCGGCGGCGGGACGGGGATGATCGGCGACCCGTCCGGACGGTCGTCGGAGCGCAGCCTGCTCGACGCCGCCACCATCGAGCACAACGTGGCCGCGATCCGGGCCCAGCTGGAGCGGTTCCTCGACTTCTCGCCCGGCCCGACCCAGGCCGTGATCGCGAACAACCTGGACTGGCTCGCGAAGCTGTCGCTGATCGAGTACCTGCGGGACGTGGGCAAGCACTTCACGGTCCCGTACATGCTGGCCAAGGACTCGGTGCAGCAGCGGCTGGAGCGTGGGCTGTCGTTCACCGAGTTCAGCTACATGACCCTCCAGGCGTTCGACTTCGCGACCCTGTACCGGGAGCACGGCGTCGAGATGCAGATGGGCGGCGCGGACCAGTGGGGGAACATCACCGCGGGCCTGGAGCTGATCCGCCGCACCAGCGGCGAGGGGAGTGACGAGAGCCCCGCGCACGCGATCGCCTACAAGCTGCTGCTCTCGCCCTCGGGCGCCAAGTTCGGCAAGAGCGAGGGCGGGGACTCCGTGTGGCTGGACCCGGCGCGGACCTCGCCCTATGCCTTCTACCAGTACTGGGTCCAGACCGACGACCGGGACGTCGGCACGTACCTGCGCTGGTTCACGTTCTGGACGCGGGACGAGATCGAGGCGCTCGACGCGCAGGTGGCCGCGCAACCCGAGCGGCGCGAAGCCCAGCGGCGACTCGCGTTCGACGTCACCGCACGCGTCCACGGCGAGGCGGCGGCACGCGAGGCGGAGCGCGTGTCCGAGGCGCTGTTCCAGCGCGAGCCCATCACGGACCCGGCGTTGCTCGCGAGCGTCCACGCGGCGACGCGCGGGCCGTCGGTGGCCCCGGGCTCGGTGGGGGATGGCGTGGCCGTGCTGCTCGCGGAGACCGGCCTCGCGCCGTCGCGGGGCGAGGCCCGGCGGCTGATCTCGGGCGGCGCGATCACCGTCAACGGCGAGCGGGTCACGGACCAGGCGGCCGCGATGCCCCCACCGATCGCCGGCGAGTGGTTCGAGGTGCGCGTGGGCAAGCGACACCGCGCGGTGGTCCGCGTCCAGCTCGGCTAGCGGTCACGGTGGACGCGCTCGAGCCCAGTGGGCGGTCGGCCATCGTCATCCGGGCCATGCTGCCATCCGGCCTGGAGGCGCTCAGGCGCCGCCACGTCACCGACGCCGAGGACGGGATGCCGGCGCACGTGACGCTGCTGTACCCGTTCGCCCAGCCCGACGCGATCGAGGTGGGCGTACGCGAGAGCCTGGCCCTGATCGCCGCACGCCACCCGGCCTGGCGAATGCGGCTCGTCGCGCAGGCCCGCTGGCCCGACACGCGCTACGCGACGGTGGAGCCGGACGTCCCCGTCCGGGCGCTCCAGGCGGACCTGGCCGCCGCGTTCCCGTCGTTGCCGCTGTACGGGCGGCCGGCCCCCTTCGAGTTCGTGCCGCATGTGACGATCGCCGAGGGACCCGGAGTCGACGACCCGGCCGTGGGCCGTGATCCCGCCTGGCACGAGTTGCCGGTCTCGTTCACCGTCGACGCGATCGAGCTGTTCGTCGCGCTGGCGGGGACGTGGCGATCCGAGGATCGGTTCATGCTCGGCGGCTGACAGCCGTCCCAGGGTCAGCCGCGGCCCGCGTTGCCGTGCCGTGCGCGCAGCCGGGCGATCACCGAGCGCGGCTCGAGGCCGCGCTCGGCGAGCAGCACGAGCGCGTGGTAGAGGAGGTCGGCGGCCTCGCCGACGAGCAGCTCGTGCG
>MGOE01000102.1:36401-41087 GCA_001797035.1 Chloroflexi bacterium RBG_16_72_14 | reverse complement strand
CTTGGCCGCGAGGAGCACCTCGGTGGCCTCCTCCGCGACCTTGCGGCCGGCGACGTCCACGCCGCCATCGAGCAGTGTCACGGTGTAGGAGCCCTGCGGCCGGGCGGTCGCCCGATCCTCGATGGTCGACCACAGCGACTCGAGCCAGGCGAAGCCCTGCGCCGGGCACGTCGCGGGAGCGCCGTCGGCGTCGAAGCAGCTGCGGGTCCCGCGGTGGCAGGTGGGCCCGGCGGGTTCCACACCCAGGAGCAGGGCATCCCCGTCGCAGTCCAGCGCGAGCGACCGCACCCGGAGCACGTTGCCGGACGACTCGCCCTTTCGCCACAGGCGGCCGCGGGAACGGGAGTGGAAGTGCACCTCGCCGGTGTCCAGCGTCGTGGCGAGCGCCTCGGCGTCCAACCAGCCGACCATCAGCACCCGGCCGTCCGCCACGTCCTGGACGACACCCGCCACGAGGCCGTCCTCGCCCCACGCCACGCCCGACGCGTGGAGGCCCGCGGCGGGGTCCACGGGTCCGGCGGGGTGCCCGGCGCTCATGCCGCCGCTCCCGGATCGACGGCCCGGACCGGCAGGCCTGCCGCCGCCATCACGGCCTTCACCTCGGCGATCGAGACCTGCCGGCGATGGAAGATCGAGGCCGCCAGCACCGCGTCGGCACCGCCGTCACGGACCGCGCGCACGAAGTCGTCGGGGCCGGCGGCGCCGCCGGAGGCGATCACCGGGACCTCGACCCCGAGGGTGACCGCCCGGAGGAGTGCCGTGTCGAAGCCGGTCTGCGTCCCGTCGCGATCGATGGACGTCACGAGCAGCTCGCCGGCGCCCAGCTCGACGGCCCGCCGGGCCCAGGCGACGGCGTCGAGGCCCACGGGCTCGCGTCCGCCCTTGACCACCACCTGGTAGCCGGCGGGGAAGCGGGCGTCGCCGGTGCCGGCCGAGACCCGGCGGGCGTCGATGGCCACCACCACGGCCTGGCTGCCGAAGCGGGCCGCGCAGCGGGTCACGAGGTCCGGATCCGCGACCGCCTGCGTGTTGAGGCTCACCTTGTCCGCCCCGGCCCGCAGGACGTCGCGCATGTCGTCCACGCTGCGGACGCCGCCGCCGACGGTCAGGGGGATGAACGCCCGGCGCGCCGTCCGCTCGACCACCTCGAGCAGCGTGCCGCGGCCCTCGGGCGCGGCGGAGATGTCGAGGAACACCAGCTCGTCCGCGCCCTCGCGCGCGTACCGCTCGGCGAGCTCGGGTGGATCGCCCTCGTCGGTGAGGTCGACGAAGCGGGTGCCCTTGACCACGCGGCCGTTGGCGACGTCGAGGCACGGGATCACGCGGCGGCGGAGCATCAGGCGGCGCTCCGGCGGTCACGCTCGACGGCGGCCAGCCCGACGACGTTGGCCAGCAGCCGCAGCCCGTCGCGGCCGGACCGCTCGGGGTGGAACTGGACGCCCAGCAGACGCCCCCGGGCGACCGCGGAGACGAACCGGGCCCCGTGCGCGGTGATCGCGACGACGGCTTCGTCGTCGAGCCCGCCGGCCGGCAGACCGGCGTAGGAGTGGACGAAGTACAGGTCCGCGCCGTCGGCGATGCCCGAGAACGCCGGGTGCGGCCGGCGGCGCTCGACCTGGTTCCAGCCGATGTGGGGCAGCGTCGGCGCGCCGGCGAGGCGGACGGTGCGCCCGGGCAGGATGCCGAGGGTCACCGCGCCGTCCTCATCGCTGCCGTCGAACAGCAGCTGGAGCCCGAGGCAGATGCCCAGGAACGGCCGGTCGGCGGCGATCCAGGTGCGGATGGGCTCCACCAGGCCGGCGTCACGGAGACGCTCCATCGCCGGGGCGGCCGCCCCGACCCCGGGCACGACCAGCAGGTCCGCGCCGTCGATCGCGGCGGCGGTCGCCGCGAGGCGCACGCGGGCGCCGGCGGCCGTGATCGCCTGCTCGATCGACACCAGGTTGCCGGCGCCGTAGTCCACGACGGCAACGAGCGGACCGGCGGTCATCCGAGCGAGCCCTTGGTGGACGCGACCCCGGTCCGCCGCGGGTCCGGCTCGCATGCCTCGCGCAGCGCCCGCCCGAGAGCCTTGAACGCCGACTCGGCGAGGTGGTGGTCGTTGCGGCCGCTCCCGCGCAGGTGGAGCGTGGCGCCGGCCGTCCGCGCGAACGCTTCGAGGGCGTGCTCCACGAGCTGCAGCGGCAGCGCGCCGGCGCGCTCGCCCCGGAACGGCAGCTCGATCACCGCGTACGGCCGGCCGCCGACGTCGATCACGGCCGTCGCGACGGACTCGTCCATGGGCACGGCGCTGTCGCCGAAGCGCCGGATGCCGGCCCGGTCGCCGAGCGACTCGGCGAACGCGGATCCCAGCACCAGCGCGACGTCCTCGACCGTGTGGTGCTCGTCGACCCCGAGGTCGCCGGTCGCCCGGACCTCGAGGTCGAACAGGCCGTGGTGCGCGAGCGATGAGAGGAGGTGGTCGTAGAAGCCGATCCCGGTGGACACGTCTGCCCGCCCGGTCCCATCGAGGTCCAGCGCGATCGTCACCTCGGTCTCGCGGGTGCGCCGGATCACGCGCACACGCCTCGCGTCGCGCTCGAGGACGGCCAGGGTGCCGAGCGGCGTGGTCATGCGGAAACCTCCTCGGCGATCGCGCGCGCGGCATCGATCAGGCGGTCGTTCTCGTGGTCGGCGCGGACGGTGATCCGCAGGCAATGGGCGAGGGGGTGGTCCGGACCGAACGTCCGGGGCACGAGCCCACGGCGCATCAGGCGCTCGGCGATCGCGGCGGCCCGAGCGGGCGTGCCGAGATCGAACAGGACGAAGTTGGTCACCGACGGGTAGGGGGGCCAGCCCGCCGCCTCGAGCCCGGCCGCCAGCCGGCCGCGCTCGCGGTCCACGCGGACCACGTTCTCGCGCATCTCCTCGCCGTCCTGGAGCGCCCGGGTGACGACCGTCTCGGAGATCGTGCTCACCGAGCCGGGCGGCCGGTAGAGCGCGACGCGGGCGAGCGTGGCCGGCTGGGCGACCGCGAAGCCGACCCGCAGCCCGGCCAGGGCATACGCCTTCGACGCGGTGCGCACCACGACCAGGTTCGCGAACCGGGACCGCAGCGGGATCACGGACTCGCCTGTGAACTCGGCGTAGGCCTCGTCCACCACGACGGCGGCGGGGTCGCGGCCGGCCGCGGCGGCATCCGCCTCGAGGTCGGCGAGCAGGCGCTCGATGACGCCCGCCGGCTCCGGGAGGCCGGTGGGGTTGTTGGGGCTGCACAGCCAGAGCAGCGCGGCGTCGGCGGCGGCGGCGCGGACCGCGGGCTCGTCGATGGCGAAGCCCCGACCTGGGCCCAGCCGTGGCACCGGTCGGACGACCCCGCCACGCTGCTCGGTGACCACCCGATACATCGCGTAGCTGGGCACCGGGACGACGGCCGTGGCGCCGGCGGGCAGGAACGCCTTGACGCACATGTCGAGGATCTCGTCCGCACCCGCGCCGGGCACGACCTCGTCGCTGCCGACGCCGTAGCGGGTCGCGGCGGCCTCGACCAGCCGCCGGTAGTCGCCCGGCGGGTACTCGGAGAGGCCGGTCTCAAACCGCCAGCCGGCGAGGATCCCGGCGACCAGCCGGGGCGGCGTGGGCGAGGTGTTGAGGTCGAACCGGACGACCTGTTCGATCGGCAGGCCATAGCGCTCGGCGACGCCCTCATCCGTCGCCTCCCAGCTGTAGGAGGCCGGCTTGTCCGGCGACGAGAACGTGACGGGGCTGGGGCTCATCGGGTGGCCCCATCGTCCGTGCCGCTGCCACCGTCGCCCAGGCCCTCGACGGCGTCGCCTTCGTCGGCGAAGCGGACCTCGACGGCGTCGCGGTGGGCCAGCAGGCCCTCGGCCTCGGCCAGGGTGCGGATCGCGGGACGGAGGGCGGCCAGCCCGTCGTGCGTGATCCGCTGGACCTGGCTGTACTTGCCGAACGTCCCGACCGCGAGCGGGCCGCAGGCCCGGGCCAGGCCGCCGGTGGGCAGGACGTGGTTGGCGCCCGAGGCGTAGTCGCCGGCCGACTCCGGCGACCACCGCCCGACGAAGATCGAGCCGGCGTTGCGGATCGCCGCCACGGCACCCTCGAGGTCCGCGACCTCGACCGACAGGTGCTCCGGGCCGTAGCCGTTGACGAACGCGATCCCGGCCTCGACGTCGGGCACGAGCACGATGCGACCGTGATCGGCCAGCGCACGACCGAGGATGTCGCGGCGCGCGGCCCTGGCCAGGCGCCGGCGGACCTCGCGCTCCACGGCGTCCGCGAACGCCTCGTCCGGGGTCACCAGGAGGGCCGGCGAGTCCACGCCGTGCTCGGCCTGCGTGATCAGGTCCGCGGCCACGGTGACGACGTCGGCCGAGGCATCGGCGAGGACGAGGCCCTCGGATGGCCCCGCCGGCATGTCGATGGCGACCTCGCCCACGACCTCGACCTTGGCCGCGGTGACCCACGCGCTGCCGGGTCCGACGATCAGGTCCATGGGCACCAGGCCCACCTCGGGCAGCCCGTACGCGAGGGCGCCGACCGCCTGCACGCCGCCGGCGACGAGGAAGGCGTCCACCTCGAGCAGCCCCGCGGCGCCCAGCAGGCCCGGGTGGACGTCGCCGCCGCGGTCCGCCGGTGAGGCGACGACGGTCGCGCCGACCCCGGCCACCCGCGCCGGCACGACGGACA
>MGOE01000102.1:36152-36386 GCA_001797035.1 Chloroflexi bacterium RBG_16_72_14 | reverse complement strand
GGTAGGGTGCAGTGCCGCCGGGGACATACGCGCCGGCCCGCGAGACCGGGAGCCAGCGCCGCTCGATCTCGACGCCCGGGACGATGGTCGTGCGGGTCGAGGCGGGCCGCTGCGCCTGCGCGAAACGCCCGATGTTGGCGATGGCGGTGTCGAGGGCGGCCCGGGCCTCGCGGCCGAGGGCGTCACGGGCGGTCGCGAGCTCGCGGCGCTCGAGGAGCAGCCGCCCGTCCGGGC
>MGOE01000102.1:35796-36137 GCA_001797035.1 Chloroflexi bacterium RBG_16_72_14 | reverse complement strand
AACCGGGCGCCCGCCTCGCGGACGGCGTCGGCGCCGCGCTCGCGGACGTCGGCGAGGATCGCGCGGGCCGCCTCGCGGACGGCCGGATCGGGCACCGCGCCGCGGCGGAACAGCGCGTCGCGGGCGCGGATCGCCGCGGCATCCGGCCGGCGCAGGTCCAGGCGCGTGAGCGTGACCTCGGCGGAGGCGACGTGGGCGGTCACGGCAGGATCTTCTCGATCGGCAGGACGAGGATCCCCGAGGCGCCGGCGCCCTTGAGCCGGGGCAGCAGGCCCCAGACCTCGTCGGCGCCCACGACCGCGTGGATCGCGATCATCCCGGCGTGGGCGAGCGGGATCACC
>MGOE01000102.1:31644-35783 GCA_001797035.1 Chloroflexi bacterium RBG_16_72_14 | reverse complement strand
GGCCGGGCAGGAGGTCCTCGAGCTCGGGCAGCTTGGCGGCCGGCGCGTTCATCATGAGGTACTTGCGGCCGCGCGCCGCGATGACGGAGCCCAGCATCGTGACGATGCCGTCCAGCTCGTCGGGCCGCTGCGTGGTGGCCGTCGGGCTCGCGACGAGGGTCGCCTCGGAGGCCAGGATGTCGCCCACCGGGCGCAGGCCGTTCATGGCCAGCGTGGATCCCGTCGAGACGAGGTCGACGATCGCGTCCGCCAGGCCGAGCCGCGGCGCGACCTCGACCGCCCCGGACAGCGAGATGACCTCCACCCGGATACCCTGCCCGGCGAAGAACGCGCGGGCGACGTTGGGATGGGAGGTCGCCACGCGGACCCCGGCCAGGTCCTCGACGGACTGGAACGGGGAGTCGGCCGGCACCGCGGCCGTCAGCCGGCAGCGGCCGTAGCCCAGGTCGCGCAGCCGCGGCAGGTCCACGCCCGACTCGGCGAGGATGTCGAGGCCCGTGACGCCTGCGTCGGCCACGCCGTCCGCGACGAACTCGATGACATCGCCGGTGCGCACGAACAGGATGTCCAGCGGGTGGTTCTGGACCCGCGCCACGAGGCTCCGATCGTGCTCCTCGAACACGAGACCGGCGTCATGGAGCAGGTTGAGCGTGGGCTCGACCAGCCGTCCCTTGTTCGGGACGGCGAGGCGGAGGCGCTCCCTCATCGCTCGGTGCCGGTCGGGTAGGGGAGCGAGCCGTCCGATACCTTGAGGCGGTCGAGCATGCCCCGGTAGCCGCCCTCGCCGTGGTTGAGCCAGGATGCGATCCGGGTGATCGTCGCCGTGCTGGCGCCGGTCTGTCTCGAGATCTCCGCGTAGTGCATCCCGGCGTCCAGCAGCCGGACCACGGCCCAGCGCTGGGCCATGTCGCGCAGCTCGCCGAGGGTGCACAGGTCGCGCAGGAAGCGTTCGGCGTCCTCACGCGTGTCGAGCCGGACGATGGCGTCCACCAGCGCCTCGGCTTCGGGGGTGCGCCAGTCGTCGGCCACGGGTGATGGTCCTCCTGCTCGCGGGACACCGAGCGTGCGACCCTTGCCGCAGGGCCGCGCACCCCCGGTGCGCCAGTCTCATAGCATGTTACCGTAGTAGCGTGCTAAAACGCTAACAGGGCAGTGAACCCCGTGTCAACCTTCGAGCTGCTGCCGGCGATCGACCTCCGTGGCGGGCGGGTGGTCCGCCTGCGGCAGGGGGACTTCGGGCGCGAGACGGCGTACGGTGCGGACCCGCGCCTCGTCGCCCGGGGCTTTGTCGATGCCGGCGCGTCCTGGATCCACGTCGTGGACCTCGACGGCGCGCGGGCGGGGGAACCGCGGCAGCTCGACCTCGCCGCGATGATCGTCGCCGAGACCCTGGGCCGGCTGCGCGTGGAGCTCGGCGGGGGCCTGCGCACGCCGGAGGCGGTCGCGGGAGCGCTCGCGACAGGAGTGGCGCGGGTGGCCGTGGGCACCGCCGCGATCCGGGACCCCGGGTTCGCCGCCCGGCTCGTGGAGCACCACGGCCCGGAGCGGATCGTCGCGTCGATCGACGTTCGCGACGGTCTCGCGCTGGGCGAAGGCTGGCGCGAGGGCTCGCCCGGGCTCCCCGCCGCGGACGCGGTCGCGTGGCTCGCGGACGCCGGGGTCGCCACGTTCGAGGTGACCGCCATCGACCGCGACGGGCTGCTGGCGGGCCCGGACCTCGACCTCCTCGGCTCGCTGGTCGCCCTCGACCGGGGCCGGATCATCGCGTCCGGGGGCGTGACCACCGTCGCAGACCTGCTGGCGGTGGCGGCCGCGGGTTGCGGCGGCGCGATCGTCGGGCGGGCGATCTACGAGGGGCGCATCGACCTCGCGGAGGCAGTCCGCGCGCTCGGCGACGCCCAGTCGCTCGACGCCTGACCCTGCGGGCGCGCGACGACGGACGCGCCGTGCCGCTTCGCCGGGGCACGGGCGGCGTGGTGGCAGGCGCCGAACGTCGACGGTCCCCAGCTCGGCCTCTAGAGCTCCTCGTCCACCGGCTGCTCGTCCCAGACGCCCGTGAGATGCCAGACGCCCCCCTCGGAGCGGAGCCGCAGGTCGCCGCGCGCGGACTGGAACGACATGTCCGCGTCCCAGGTGACGAGGTCGAGCGACCCCGAGCCATCAAGGGCCCCGTCGGTGGCCCAGGCGCAATCGCGCAGCGTCGCCGTCGTCCGCCAGCCGTCGCCGGTGCCCTCGAGGGTCGCCAGGCCGCCGTCGGAACAGCCGACGGTGATCGGGTCGACGCCGTCCCAGGCCAGGACCATCGGATGCGCGATGAGCTCGCCGATGACCCCTGTCACCGCGTCCGCCGCCGACGACGCCGGCGAGCGCGCGAGCGGGATGAACGGCTCGATCACGGCGCCCAGGCAGGTGCTCGTGTCCGCCACCGGCAGGTGCCCCTCGATGACGAACTCGGCCATCCGCTCGTTCGGGCACTCGCTGCCGAGTGATCCGTGGCCACCCCCTCGGGTCTCGATCAGTCGGGCGTCCGGCAGCCGCGCCAGGATCGCCCGGGCCGCGGCCACCGGCGTCACCGGGTCGACGGTCGAGGCCAGGATCAGCGTCGGTACGCCGGTGGCCTCGGGTGGCACCTGCCACGAGGCCGGCTGGGCCGGCCAGAACACGCACGGCGCGACCGCGGCGGCGACCCCCAGCGAACCCGGGTCGCGCACCCCGGCATCGAGCGCGACGTCGAGGTACGCGTCGAGGTCGTCGGTGCGATCCGTGGGCGACGCGCGGACGTCCGCGCACCAGGTCGCGTAGTACGCGAAGGACGATGCATCGTCGCTGTCGCGGGTGCCGCCGTACCAGGCGTCGTACAGGCGCAGGAGCCCCCGTCGGTCGCCGTGGTCGAACGCGGCCAGCGCCCGGAGCCACGACATGCGGTCGACCGTGGAGTACATCGCGGCGAACGACAGCTCGTCGAACTGCGCGCGCGTCAGCGCCAGGTGCAGCGTCCGGCCGTCCGGCTGGCGGACGTCAGCGTCCAGCCGCCCCGATGCGTCGAGCTGCTCGAACACGCGCTCGAGGGTCCGTGACGGGTCGGGCAGCGCATCCTGGCAGTCGGGGTCGGCCTCGCATGCCCGAAGGGTCGCGTCCACCGTGGCCTCGAAGCCGCGCGCCGCCGTGACCCACATGTCCGCCGGCCTGAGCGCCCGATCGATCGGCGCATCCAGGACGAGCCCGTCGAGGCGGTCGGGATGGGCCGCCGCGTAGGCCTGGGCCACGACCGTCCCGTAGCTCACGCCGTAGAGCGTGACCCGCTCCGAGCCCAGCGCCGCACGGATCGCCTCCAGGTCCTCGACCACCTGCGCGGTCGCATACCGGCCGAGGTCGCCCTCGGCGACGCCAGCCTCGCGGATGCAGCCGTCGACGAACGTCCGGGCGACGGTCTCGGCCAGCTGCGTCTGCTCGTAGAACCGGGACGCCGCGACGGGGCAGTCGACGCCGCCCGAGAGGCCGACGCCGCGGGCGTCGAAGGTGACGACGTCGAAGGCCTGCGTGATCCGCGGGCTGAGCCAGCTCACCGACCACGACCCGTCCGACAGGCCGCTGGCCCCGGGACCCCCCGTGGCCAGGACCAGGACCTGTCGCGGTCGGCCCGGGATGGGGGCGGTCGCCGGGTGGACCGCATAGGCGACCTCGACCAGGTCCGGCCGCGGGTCCGGGTCGAAGTGGTCGGCGGGGACGGCCACGACCCGGCATCGCCACGAGGCGTCCAGGTCGCAGTCCGGCTCGTCGGCCTCCGGCAGCGCGAACGGCGCCGTTGCGGCGACGACGAGCGCGGCGGAGGCCAGCGCGAGGAGGGCCGGCGATCGTCCACCGGGCATCGCGACACGCCCGCCCTCGCGCCTCCGGCTGGCCTCGATCTCGCGGCACTCGACGGCGCGCAGGATGGAGGCGACCAGGACACCGCCCCCCACGACGCTGGCGGCACCCGCGATCGCGACCACCCCGCCGGCACGGGTGGCGAGGCCGTCGGAGGCGCCCACCCACTGTGCCTCGCCGATCGCGGCCAGGGCCACCCCGCCGACGCCGAGCACGACGGCCGCGGTCGTGGAGCGGCGCATGGACGGGAGGCCGCCCGGGACGCCCTCCGG
>MGOE01000102.1:21377-31479 GCA_001797035.1 Chloroflexi bacterium RBG_16_72_14 | reverse complement strand
GCGTCCGTTCCCGCGATGCTCAGCGGCAGCGATCGGAGCGTGCCGAGGCCGACCGCGATGCCGGGCATCAGGAGCAGCGCGCCGATCACGGCGGCGGCCGTGAGGCACGCCACCACCCGGCGCCCGGCGACGAGCTCGACGCGCCGTGCCGGTGGGCCCGACGAGAGCCAGGTCCCGACGGTCGGCGGACGGCCGTCGTCCACGGTCGCCCAGGCACCCGGCGGCGGCCGGAGCGGGAGCGGCGCAGGCGGGAGCCGCGGCGGAGGGGGCGGCGGCTGCGGCCAGGGGTCGTCGGACGGCGAGCCGCCGGCCGTCCACGGGTCGTCGGCCGGCGAGCCGCCCGAGGCCCGGGGCTGGTCGTCCACGCTGTCCCCAGTGGATCCCGTCGAGGGTCAGTGCCCCTCGGCCATCTCCTTCCTGTGTGCCTCGACGATCTTCTCGGCCAGGTGGGCCGGCACGTCCTCGTAGTGGTCGAGCGTGGCGCTGAACGTGCCGCGCCCGCCGGTCAGCGAGCGAAGCTCCGTCGCGTACGAGAACAGCTCCGCCTGGGGCACCTGCGCCGAGATGACCTGCATGCCGCCGACCGAGTCGAGCCCGAGGAGGCGGCCGCGCCTGCCGTTGAGGTCGCGGTTCACCTCGCCCATGTACTGCTCGGGCACCCGGACCTCGACCGCCATGATCGGCTCGAGGAGCGCCGGCTTGGCCTGCAGCACGCCGTCCTTGAGGGCCATCGAGGCCGCGATCTTGAACGACAGCTCGTTCGAGTCCACGGCGTGGAACGAGCCGTCGTAGAGGGTCGCCTTGAAGTCGATCAGCGGATAGCCCGCGAACACGCCTTCGGCAGCCGCCTCGCGGATCCCCTTCTCCACGCCGCCGAAGAAGCCACGCGGCACGGAACCGCCGACGACCTTCTCGGCGAACTCAACGCCGGCGCCCGGGTTGGGCTCGAGCTCGATCCAGACGTCGCCGAACATCCCGTGGCCGCCGGTCTGCTTCTTGTACCGGCCGTGGACCTGGGTCCTGCCCCGGATCGTCTCCCGGTAGGGCACGGTGGGCGTGCGGGTGAGGATGGCGGCGCCGAACTTGCGCTTGAGCCGCTCGGTGATCACCGCGACGTGGGCCTCGCCCACCGCGCGCAGCACCTGCTCGCCGGTGTCGCTGCGTTCGACCCGGGCGGTCGGCTCCTCCTCGAGCATCCGCTGGAGCGCCGGGCCCATCTTGTCCAGGTCGCCCTTGGACTGGGGCTCGATCGCCACCTGGAGGGTGGGCTCGGGGAAGGTCATCCCGGGCAGGACCAGCGGGTTGTCGCGCGCCGCCAGCGTGTCGCCCGTCTCGGTCACGCCGAGCTTTGCGACCGCGCCGATCTCGCCGGCCTTGAGCTCGCCGGTCGCCTCCTGCTCCTTGCCGTGCAGGAACAGCAGCTGGCCGATCCGCTCGTCCTCGCCCTTGGTGGCGTTGTACACGCCGGCCTGGCTCTTGAGTGTCCCCGACAGCACGCGCAGGTACGTCAGCCGGCCGACGAACGGATCCGCGGCGGTCTTGAACACCCGGACGAGGAGCGGGCCGGACGCTGCCGCGTCGACGTTGACGTCCTTGCCGGCCTTGTCCGTGGCGGCGTAGGGGCCCTCCTCCTCGGGCGAGGGGAGGTAGCGGACGATCGCGTCCAGCAGCGCGTTGAGCCCGATCCCCTTGGCGGCCGAGGCCACGAGCACCGGCGCCAGCACGGACTCGCGGACGCCCTTGTGGAGGCAGGCGTCGAGCTCGGCGTCCGAGATCTCCTCCTCGGACAGGTACTTCTCGAACACGGCGTCGTCCGCCTCGGCCGCGGCCTCGAGCAGCTGGTCCCGGCGCCTGGCGACCTCGTCGGCCAGCTCCGTGGGGATCGGGATCTCGACCTCCTTGCCGCCATCGAACCGGTACGCCTTGCGGTGGACGAGGTCAACGTACCCGGAGAACGCGTCGGCGGCACCGATCGCGAGGTGAAGGGGGGCGATCTTGTTGCCGAAGGTCGAGCGCAGCTCGTCGAGCGCGCGGCCCGGGTCGGCGTTCTCGCGGTCGCACTTGTTGAGCACGAAGCAGGCGGCGGTGTTGGTCGCGCGGCCCACCGAGACCGCCGTCTCGAGCCCGGCCTCGATGCCGCCCGAGGCGTCCATCACGAACAGGGTGGCGTCCGCAGCGTGGAACCCCTGGATCATCTCGGCCACGAAGTCCGGGTAGCCGGGCGTGTCGACGACCGTGATCTCGTGCTCGCCGTGCTCGAACGTGCCGACCGCGAGGCTCAGCGACTGGCGCCGCTTCTGCTCCTCGGGCTCGTAGTCGAGGTGGGCCGTTCCGTCGTCCACCCTGCCCAGCCGCGGGATCGCGCCGGCTCGAAACAGCACCTGCTCCGCCAGCGTCGTCTTGCCGGCGCCGGCATGACCGGCCAGCACGACGCTGCGGATGTGGGCGAGGTCGTGGCTCTTCAACGTCATCGCGCGCGGTTCCTCTCGGTTGGTTCGACCGTCGGCCGGTGCCCGGCCGCGACGGGACGGTGGGCGCAGGGATGCGCAGCTCTTGCGATGCGCGGGGTCCGGGACGACGGGACGATGAAAGCGCTCGCGCGCCGGACGGTGAACCCCGACGCCTCGATGATAGTCGGTATACTCCCGGCCGATGTCCGGACATTCCAAGTGGTCCACGATCAAGCGCCAGAAGGGCGTCAACGACTCCAGGCGCAGCGCCATGTTCACCAAGGTGGCGCGCGAGGTGGCGGTCGCCGCGCGCGCCGGCGGCAGTGACCCGGACGCCAACTACCGGCTGCGGCTCGCGATCGACAAGGCACGCTCGATCAACATGCCCGCCGAGAACATCAAGCGCGCGATCGAGAAGGCGACCGGTGGCGGCGACGCGGAGCAGTACGAGGAGATCGTGTACGAGGGCTACGGTCCGGGTGGCGTCGCGGTCCTCGTCGAGGCGGCGACCGACAACCGGAACCGGACGGCCGCCGAGGTCCGCTCGATCTTCGCCAAGACGGGAGGCCAGCTGGCCGGCAGCGGCGCCGTCGCGTGGCAGTTCGAGCCCCGGGGCCTGATCACTGTCCCGCGCGATGGGGTGGACGCGGACGAGGTGGCGCTGGCGGCGATCGATGCCGGCGCCGTGGACGTGGACACCGACGCGGACCCGATCGAGATCTACACCGATCCCGGGGACCTCGAGGCCGTGCGCAAGGCGCTCGAGGGGGCCGGGGTCGCGGTGGAGGGCGCCGAGTCCGCGATGATCGCCAGGCAGACCGTGAGCCTCGACGCGGACCACGTGCGCAAGGCCCTCCGGCTGGTCGAGCTGCTCGAGGATCTCGACGACGTGCAGCGGGTGACCGCCAACGTGGACATCCCCGAGGAGCTGATGGCCGAGGTCGCCGGGTGATCGTCCTCGGGATCGACCCCGGGACCGCCGCGCTCGGCTACGGTGTCGTCGAACGGACCGGCTCGCGGCTGCGCGCCGTGGACTTCGGGTGCCTCACCACCAGCCCCGACTCGTCGCTCCCGGACCGGCTGCACGCGATCCACGCGCACGTCGCGGAGCTGATCGAGATGCACAAGCCGGACGTCGTCGCCGTCGAGCGGCTGTTCTTCTCGAGGAACGCGCAGACCGCATTCGCCGTCGGACAGGCCCGAGGCGTGGTGCTGCTCGCCGCCGCGCAGGCGGACGTCACGGTTCGCGAGGCGACGCCCAACGAGGTCAAGGTCGCGGTCACGGGATACGGCAACGCCGAGAAGGGCCAGGTCGGCCGGATGGTCACCGTGATCCTGCAGCTGCCCGAGGTCCCCACGCCGGACGACACCGCCGATGCGCTGGCCACCGCGATCTGCATCGCGAACAGCGAGCGTGACGGCGATCGCGTCACCGGCAGCGCCGGTGCCACGGCGCCCGTGATGGACCGGTCGGCGGTGGCACCCATCGTGCGCGGCGAGACCCCCTACGAGCGCTCGGTGCGCGAGGCGCTCGCGCGCGAGGCCAGGGCCGCTGCCGAGGCCAGGGCCGCCGCGTCGGGCAGTGGCGCGCCGACGTCGCGCACCGGCAGCAAGCGCTAGCCGGGCCGGGGAGGCAGCGGCCCGTGATCGCATCGGTCGAGGGTCGCGTCGGCGCGATCGCCGCCGATTCGCTCGTCATCGAGGTCGGCGGGATCGGGTACCGGGTGTTCGCGGCGCCGTCGGTGCTCGCGTCGGCGGGCGCGGGCGGGACGCTCAAGCTCCACACCTACCACCTCGTCCGCGAGGACCAGCAGGCGCTGTTCGGGTTCCGCACGCCCGAGGAGCTCGGGTTCTTCAACCTGCTCCTGACCGTGACCGGCGTGGGGCCGAAGGTCGCCTTGGCGATCGTGGGCTCGCGGCCGACCGCGGACCTCCAGCTCGCGATCCTCCAGCAGGACCAGGCGGTCCTGGTCTCGATCCCGGGCATCGGCAAGAAGCTCGCAGAGCGGATCATCTTCGAGCTCAAGGAGAAGGTCTCGGCCGCCGGCGTGGCCGCAGGATCGGCGGCCGCGTTCGCGAGCGCGTCCGAGGGCGAGGTGGTAGCGGCGCTCCAGGCGCTGGGCTACTCGCTGGGCGAGGCGCGCGAGGCGTCGCGGCTGGCGCTCGCCGACGCCGCGGTCGACAGCGGCCTGGAGGAGCGCGTCAAGGCAGCGCTCCGGACGCTGCTCAGGGACTGAGCGGGTCCCGGATCCATATCGGTGTGCGGCCTCCCGGTCTGGATGGTCTCACGGCGTCGCCTTGTCTCCGCCTGAACGGCCGGCGCGCAGTGCAGCAGTTTCGACGCCGCCATCCTGGACGCCCCGCGGGTGCGATTCGGCGCCGGCCGGCAGCTCGCACGTCGGGGACTGCAGGTCGCCACGCCGCCGGGCCGACGGCCCGCCCGGGGCCTGTGGGTCTCCGCCCGGACGCCGGATCGACCCTTCCGCGGTCGAGTCGGGGACCCGAGAACCCCTCGTCGACACTCTGGGGCGCGCATGGGGCGACCGGGAGTCCCCGCCCGGCCGCACGACGGCGCGCACCCCGATTCGCCGCTGTCGGCGCATCGAACATCTGTACCAAACGCGTGCGCAACCTGCTAGACTCCGCCCGATGACGGACGACGCCCTGAGCCTCCTGGCGGCCGGCGCGGTGGACCCCGGCGAGCTGGCCGTGGAGGGTTCGCTGCGTCCGCGGACGCTGGACGAGTACATCGGGCAGCGCGAGGTCAAGGCCAGCCTGTCGGTGCTGCTCCAGGCGGCGAAGGGAAGGGGAGAGGCGGCGGACCACGTCCTGCTGTACGGCCCGCCCGGCCTGGGCAAGACGACGCTGGCGACGATCATCGCCCGGGAGCTGGGCGTCAACGTCCGCTACACGAGCGGGCCCGCGGTGGAGCGGGCGGGGGACCTGGCGGCGATCCTGACCGCGCTCGACGAGCGGGACGTCCTGTTCATCGACGAGATCCACCGGCTCAACCGGGCGGTGGAGGAGATCCTCTACCCGGCGATGGAGGATTTCGCGCTGGACGTGATGATCGGCAAGGGGCCCAGCGCGCGCAGCCTGCGCCTGAGCCTCAAGCCGTTCACGGTCGTCGGGGCGACCACGCGCGCCGGCCGGATCAGCGGCCCGCTGCGCGACCGGTTCGGGATGACGTACCGCCTCGACTTCTACGCTGAGGACGACCTGGCGGCCATCGTCCGACGCTCGGCGGGCATCCTGGGCGTCGAGATCGACGGCGACGCCGCACGGTTGATCGCGGACCGCGGGCGGGGCACGCCGCGGATCGTGAACCGGCTCCTGCGCCGCGTCCGGGACCACGCGGAGGTGCACGGTGACGGCCGCGTGCACGTGCAGGCCGTGGACGAGGCGATGACCGTGCTGGACATCGATTCGCTCGGCCTCGACACGACGGACCGCAAGCTGCTGGCCGCGATCGTGCAGAAGTTCCAGTCGGGCCCGGTCGGGGTGCAGGCGCTGGCCGCCGTCTTGGCCGAGGAGTCCGAGACCATCGAGGACGTGTACGAGCCGTTCCTGCTGCGGCTCGGGTTCCTGGACCGCACCCCGCAGGGACGGATCGCGACCGAGGCCGCGCGCGCCCACCTCGCGTCGCTGGGCTACGAGATCCCGGCCCCACGTCGCTCGGAGCCGGACATGCCGGCGCTGTGGGAAGACGTCCCGGCACGCTGACCGTGCCCGGCGCCGCCCGCTTCGAGATCCTCGTCCCGCCGCCCGCGGACGGGTCCACGCGCGCCCGGCTGGGCCGGCTGACGCTGACCCACGGCGAGGTCGAGACGCCGCAGTTCATGCCGGTCGGCACGAACGCCACGGTCAAGGCGCTGGATCCGCTCGAGGTCGAGGCGGCCGGCGCCACGATCCTCCTCGCCAACACCTACCACCTGTACCTGCGGCCGGGCCACGAGCGGATCGAGCGGCTGGGCGGCCTCCACCGGTTCATGGGCTGGGACCGACCGATCCTCACCGATTCGGGCGGCTACCAGGTCGTGTCGCTGGGCGACCTGCGCGTCGTGGACGAGGACGGCGTGACGTTCAAGAGCCACCTCGACGGCTCGGTGCACCGGTTCACGCCGGAGCACTCGATCGCGGTCCAGGAGGCGCTCGGGCCGGACGTGGCCGTCGCGTTCGACCAGCCGGTCTTCCCCAGCTCGCCGCGGGACGTCGTCGTCGATGCCATGCGCCGGACGCACCGCTGGGCGGAGCGCTCGCTGCGCGCCCACACGCGGAGGGACCAGGCGCTGTTCGGCATCGTGCAGGGGGGCCTGGACCCGGAGCTCCGCGCGGAGTCCGCCGCGTACATCGCGGGCCTGCCGTTCGACGGCATCAACATCGGCGGCCTCGCCGGCGACGAGACGCCGGCCCAGCGGGACGCAACGCTGGACGCGACGGTCCTGCTGCTCGACGGGGATCCGCGACCCCGGTACCTCATGGGGCTGGGGTCGCCCGCGGACCTGCTCGAGGCCGTCCACCGCGGGATCGACCTGTTCGACTCCGTGCTGCCGGCGCGCGTCGCGCGCAACGGCCAGCTGTGGGTCCCGGGCGGCCGGCTGAACCTGCGCAACGAGCGGTTCCGCGACGACCCCGGACCGGTCCAGGACGGCTGTCCGTGCCCCCTGTGCACCCGGTTCTCGAGGGCCTACCTGAGTCACCTGTTCCGGGCGCGGGAGATGCTCGCGTACCGGTTGGCGACTTGTCACAACCTGACCTTCACCCTAGACTTCATGCACAGGATCCGCGCCGCGCTGCGCGCCGGTACCTTCCCCGTCGAGCTGCCGGAGATGCGCCAACGCGCGATCCGGATGAGTCGCGGTGAAGTCGCCGCGAAGCCCGCGTGAAGTCCGTGTCGGTACAGTCCATCGAGCGTGGAGGCGCGAAATGGGTTCACGGGATCGCCCCCACAAGGAAGTCAAGAAGAAGCCCAAGGACAAATCGTCCGCCCAGCCGCACCTCGCGCCCCTTTCCGAGGCTCCCCAGCAGGTGGAGGTCATCCGGAAGCAGCGCAAGCCCCGCTGGGACGAACAGGAGTCCGGCGAGGGCTGACGCGCCGGGCGGGCGGGGACCGGGTCCCGCTCCGTCGGGTCGGCAGAAGCCGCCAGGAGCGAGGACAGGATGACGGTGACCGGCAGGGACATGGACGCTCGCAACGGCGAGAAGGGGATCGCCGAGCGGGGGCGCGCGGTTGACGCCGCGATCCTCGCGATCGAGAAGCAGTTCGGGCGCGGCTCGATCATGAAGCTCGGGTCGAGAGAGCGGCAGGCGGTCGATTCGATCCCCACCGGGTCCATCGCCCTCGACCTGGCGCTCGGTGTCGGGGGCATCCCGCGCGGCCGGATCACCGAGGTCTTCGGGCCGGAGTCGTCGGGCAAGACCACGCTCTGCCAGCACGTCATCGCCGAGGCGCAGCGACGCGGCGGGATCGCCGCGTTCATCGACGTCGAGCACGCGCTCGACCCCGCCTACGCCCGCGCCTGCGGCGTGAACGTGGACGAGCTCCTCGTATCCCAGCCAGACACCGGGGAGCAGGCGCTCGAGATCACCGAGACCCTCATCCGATCCGGCGGCGTGGACTGCGTCGTCGTGGACTCGGTGGCGGCCCTCGTGCCGCGGGCCGAGATCGAGGGCGAGATGGGCGACAGCTTCGTGGGCATCCAGGCCCGGCTGATGAGCCAGGCGCTGCGCAAGCTCACGGGCGCGGTCAGCCGCTCGAACACGTCGCTCGTGTTCACCAACCAGCTGCGCGAGAAGATCGGGGTCATGTTCGGCAACCCCGAGACCACGCCCGGCGGTCGCGCGCTCAAGTTCTACGCCTCGGTCCGGCTGGACATCCGTCGGATCGAGACGATCAAGAGCGGCACCGAGTCGGTCGGCAACCGGGTGCGCGTCAAAGTGGTCAAGAACAAGGTCTCGCCGCCCTTCCGGGTCGCCGAGTTCGACGTGATGTACGGCGAGGGGATCAGCAAGGAAGGCGGCCTGCTGGACGTCGGCGTGGCGATGGACGTGGTCACCAAGACCGGCGCCTGGTTCACGTTCGGCGAGACGCGGCTGGGCCAGGGCCGCGAGGCGTCCAAGGAGTTCCTCAAGTCGAACCACGACCTGGCCGCGGAGATCGACCGGCGCATCCGGGCCAAGATGTCCGAGGTGGCCCTGCCGGTCGAAGGGATCGAAGAGGCCGAATAGGCCCTCGCCGATGGCGGCCACCCCGCGACGGCCACGCAAGCCCACGTACGCCGAGCGGCGGGAGCGGCGGGCGGCCGTCGAGGACCTGGGCGACGTGGTCGACTTCGCCGCTCGCTTCCTCGAGGCGCGCCCGCGGGCGGTCGCCGAGGTGCGGCGTCGCCTGGCGTCGGCCGGCTTCCGGGCGGACCTGGCCGAGGCCGCGATCGCGCGGCTCACCGAGCTGCGGTACCTGGACGACGAGGCGTTCGCGCGGGCCTGGGTCGAGTCGCGCGACAGGGCGCATCCCCGGGGCGAGCACGCGCTCCGCCGCGAGCTCGGGCTCAAGGGCGTGGACCGCGCGATCGTGGACGCCGTGCTCGCGGATCGCGCCGAAGGCAAGGGCGAGCCCGACCTCGTGGCGGCGGAGCGCCTGCTGGCCGGGCACCGGGCCGCGCTCACGCGAGTCGCAGACCCGCGCCGGCGCCGGCAGCGTGCCTATGCGCTGCTCGCGCGCCACGGGTTCGACCCCGCGATCGCGTCCGAGCTGGCGCGACGCGTGGGCGAGGGTAGCCGCGACGACGATGCCGAGGACTCGTAGTCGCCGCGGCCTCCGTTGAAGGAACGGGGCTCGACCGGACTCATCAACACGGACGCGGCTTCGCCGGCGGCAACCGTGGGCGGCGCGTCCGTCAAGGCGTCCCGGGAGGACGGGTCATGAAGCGCTGGCTGGCGCTGGTCGCCGCGGGCGTCATCGCCGCAGGGATCGCCGCGCCAACGGCCCTGGCCACGACGACACGGATCCCGGTCAGCTGTGTGGAGACGATGCTGACCGAGTGGACGGGCGGCCGGGAATGGGTGGACGAGGATCTCGTGTACCACAGCCGGAACCGGACCGCGGACTATCGCGACGTCGGCGACGTGCTGTGCACGGGGATCAACCACGCGACCGTGAGCGTCAACCTGGACCTGGTCACCGGCGAGGGCGTCGTCACCGCGACCGGACACCTCGTGCTGACGGGGATCGACGGGGGATGGAACGGCCGGCTGGTCGCGCACTTCACGCCCGGCGGCCCGTACATCTGGGAGGGCACGTACCTGGCCCACGGGTTCGGGGCGCTCGAGGGATACCAGTCGCGCGGCACGGTCGTGGAGCCGACCCACGCGGGCACGATCATCGACACGGTGGTGTTCCTGCCGGGCGACTGAGCGCCGCCCGCGGCCCGGCGTCCCAGCGCCCCGCCGCACGCCGACGGATCGGGCTGAAGGCTAGGCTCCCCGGCTTCCCCGGAGCTGCTCGAGCGTGATCAGCTGCTCGATGGCACGGAGCGTGAGCTCCGACCGGTCGAGCTCGCGAAGGACGGACCACTCGCGGCGCAGGCCGCGCGCCAGCGCATCCGGCAGCTCCCGGAGCCAGCCCTCGATCCGCAGGTCCACGAACTCGCGCT
>MGOE01000102.1:20391-21356 GCA_001797035.1 Chloroflexi bacterium RBG_16_72_14 | reverse complement strand
GCGCCAGCAGCAGCAGGCTCGCCTCCTCCGCGTCGACCATCGTCTGGAGCACGTTCCAGCGCGCTCCCGGGCGCTCGGAGCACAGGGCGACGAAGGTGCTGGTGCCGGTCTGGCGCAGCAGCTCCTCCTCGCGCGTCGTGAGCGACTCGTGCTCCTTGGTCTGGTCCCAGCTGTCGGCCTCCTCGGCGATGAACCGCAGGTACAGCATCGCGAACAGGCAGGTGGGCTCGACGAGGTCGTCGCGGACCCGGGCGTCCACCCACAGGGCCGCGGCGGCCCGCAGGCAGCGCATCGCGACCGCCTCGGCCAGCTCGCTGCCGAACACGAGCGCGACCGACTCCTGGACGAAGCACGGCAGCTCGCTGGCGATGATCTCGCGGTACCCGGGGACGTGGCGGTCGAGGAGCACCGCGGCCCGCTTGTCGAGCGCGGCCAGGTCGCTCACCACGGCCGGCAGCCCCAGCGTCGTACAGCCGAGGTTGTAGTTGATGGCCCGCGGCAGCGTCACCCCCTCCGGCCACGCGTCGCGGAGGTCGCGCTTGTCGGGAAGCTCGGAGCCGCCGCCCCACTCCTCGGGGTACTCGGGGATCGAGCGGCCGTAGTTCACCGACCCGGTCGCGCGGATCCGCACCCGCGTCTGGGGCACGAGCCCGCTGAACGGCGCGAGGAGGGGCGCGATCCGGAGCAGCGTCTGCGTGTGGGCCGCGACCCCGACCTCGAGCAGCCGGCGCAGCGACTCGCGCTCGGTGGCGCCGACCGCCGGCGCCCGGGCCGCCTGGGCGGCGACCGCGCGGAACCGCGACGCGAGGCGCCGGGCCTCCTCCGGCGCGTCGGCGCGGATCCCCTGGACGGTGACGCCGTCCGCGCGGGCGAGCTGCGCGATGACGCCCTCGTGGTCCGGGTCGAAGCCGCCGCGGAACCCCGCGCGCCCGGCCCCGACGAGGAACGTGACCCGCGGCGCCGGC
>MGOE01000102.1:20246-20379 GCA_001797035.1 Chloroflexi bacterium RBG_16_72_14 | reverse complement strand
GAGCCGGCCGAGCCGCCGCTCGGCCTCGGGGCGCGCGGCAACGGCGAGGGTGTACGCGGCGTCGGTCGCGATCTTGCCGCTCTGCTCGGCGGTGTCGGACATCGCGAGGAACACCCGCACCAGCGACTCGCTC
>MGOE01000102.1:13616-20234 GCA_001797035.1 Chloroflexi bacterium RBG_16_72_14 | reverse complement strand
GTGGCGAACGAGCCGGGTGTCGGGCGGTCGGTGAGGCCGCGGCCCCGCTCCAGCTCGCGGTAGAACGCCTCGAGCAGCTCGGGCAGGTGCGCGAGCGCCCCCACGTTCTCGACCAGCGGCACGAGGCGGACCCGCGCCACGCGCGCCAGCAGGTCCGGACGCCGCGCCGCCGGGACGCGCGCCGAGAGGAACGCGTCGACCCGGTCCGGCGCCCCCTCGAACAGCCCCTCCATCGCCTGGTGGTAGAGCGTGCCCACCTTCACGACGGCGCCCAGGTCCGCGAGCGAGTTCACCTGGGGGATCGTGATCTCGTGGATCGCGTTGCGAGCCGGCGTGATGCCCAGGCGCTCGCAGGCCAGCAGGAACAGGACGTTGGTCCGCGCCACGGCCGCGAGGATCCGGGAGATCTTCTCCTCGTCCTGTTCCAGCCAGGGGTTCGGGACGCGGAACAGCAGGTGGCGGTCCTCGCCCGGCACGATGCCGTGGCGCAGGAGCGCGAGCACGACCTTCTCCGGCACGTCGAGCCAGTCCGGGCTGATCTGCCGGCCCTCGTAGTCGAGCAGGACCTCGGAGCACAGCCCGAGCAGGTCCGCCACGGACTCCTCGTACTCCGGGCGCGCCTCGACCAGCGGGTGCCACTCGAGGTGGGTCAGGGCGGCCTCGGCCCGGTGCGGCGCCCCGTCGGGCACGGACGCGATCGCGCGGGCAAGCTGCTCGGCCCGGTGCGTCGTGGAGTCGGGGTGCTTGGTGCCGGTGAGCCGGAGCGACGAATCACCGGGCCCCGGTTCGATCCTCTCGTGCGCGGCGGCGAACGCGACCGGGTCCAGGTCGTCGAGCGCCGGGTAGCCGTCCGCCGTGCAGGTACCGTCCCAGACGACGTCCTCGATCGTCGGGACCGCCGCCCGGGCGCGGATGCCGGTGCCCGTGCCCTCGCGTCCCTTGCGCTCGAGGCAGGCCCGGACCCGGTCGATGAACACCGCCAGCTCGCTCACGTCCCGCGAGCCGTACGACAGCCGCTGCCAGGTGCCGAACTGCGCGGCCTGGGTCCCGGCGAACGCCGCGAACGGGATGCCGCCGACGCCACCGGCCAGCAGGAGGTCGAAGGCGTCCACCGAGTCGCGCACGACCGCGCGCTCGCGGACGCCGTTGCGCAGCCGCTCGAACGACTCGCCGACCAGCCCCGGGAACGCCAGCGGCGAGTAGAACGTGCCTCCGAAGTCGGTGCGCTCCACGCCCAGGTGGGCGAGGCCGTCGGCCGCCTCGATCATGAAGTCGCGCCGTGCCCGCATGTACGGGGACGGGCGTCGGAGGACCGCCAGCGGGCTCTGGAGCGCGGCCAGCGCCCAGTCCTGGGCCAGCGTCGACGGCGTGGCGATCAGCCACGCCGAGAGGTTCGCGAGCACCTCGCGGGCGCGCACGCCGCCCTCCCGGATCTGGTCGGACAGGACGACCCAGCACGCCCGCGCCCCCGTCGAGGCCCCGAACATGTCCATCTTCGAGAGGCCGGACAGGGTGACCACCCAGTTGCGCCACTCGGGATCGGCGAAGGCGGGGTTGACGAACGAGCCCACGTAGTCGAGCCGCTGGTACACGGAGTCGTACAGCACGTACACCCCGTGCCGCACGGCGACGCCGACCAGTGCCTCCACGAGGTCGCGGGGGTACACCCGGCCGGTCGGGTTGTGCGGGTTGTTGATGATCACGCTGGAGATCCCGCCCCCCGACAGCAGCCGGTCCAGCTCCCCGGGGTCGGGGAGGAACGCCGGCGGGCGCGTGGGCAGCTCCACGACGTGCTTGCCGGCCCGCTCCACGAACCAGTCGTATTCCCAGCTGGGCCGTGGCACGACGACGCCGGTGCCGTCGGCCCCGAGGACCTCGAGCACCATCGCGAGGCCGGACCTGGTGCCGGGGGTGAACAGCACCTCGTCGGGCAGGAACCGGACGTCGGAGGACGGGTAGTCGAGCAGGCCGTCGCGGTTGACGAACTCGACGACCTCGCCCCGGAGGTCCATCCGCCCCACCGGCGACCCGTAGCTGTGGACCGTGTTGCGCGTGATCCGCTGGGCCGCCCGCACGACCTCGGGGTGGGGGGCGAAGTCGGCGTTCTTGTAGTCGCCCTGGGTGAGGTCGAGGGCACCCTCCTGCTGGACGCGACGGGCGAAGGCGCGGACGAGCGGCTCGGGCGTGGCGAGGGCGGACCGGGACAGGACGGGCACCGCGGGCGACGCGGCGGACGGCCATGCGGGCGCCGCGGCGTGATGCGCCGGGGTCGCCGAGGTCGGCGGCGCGGGATCGGGCGGCTGGACGGCGGCGGGATGGACGGGCTGCGGCACGGCGTGTCCCCAGGGCGTACGCGGAATCTAGCGCCCGGCGCCAGCGCCGATGGCCGCCATTCGGCCCGCCGTGGGCGGGCGTGACGGCCCGCGGTCCGGGATCGGGAGGCGCCGTCCATGGGCCACCTGTCCCTGCCGCACGTCGGGGGCAGCCGGGTTGCGGGGCGGGAGCGAGCCGGTTCCGGGACGACGATGTAGGCTACGCGGATTACCGGCGGCGGACCTGATGGCCGCCAGCCGGGCGAGCCGCGCAACCCGACGGTGATCCGGGGGAGCTCCGAGCCCACGGATCCCACAGCCCAAGCGACCCCCGGTGCGCGCGTAGCCCGATACCGATTCGACAACGCCTCCGGCCCACAAGCCCGGCCGGAGGGGAGGATGAACCGAAGATGGACGCACTCGTCGTCGCAGGCGCGGCCGTGCTCGCCGCTGCCGTCGGCGTGGCCGTGGGATTCGTCGTACGCGGCGCCTGGGCCGGCCAGTCCCTCAAGTCCGCCCAGGACAAGTCGGCGCGCATCGTGGCCGAGGCCCGTGCCCAGCAGAAGGACATGATCCTCGAGGCGAAGGACGAGAAGCTGCGCCTCCAGCGCGAGGCGGAGGAGGAGGCGCGCGTCAAGCGCGCCGAGATGCAGTCGTTGGAGCGCCGTCTCATTGCGCGCGACGAGCAGCTGGACCAGCGGGCCGACCTGCTCGAGGAGAAGAGCCGCAAGATCAACGACCGGGAGCGGGACCTCGAGCGCGAGCGCGGCGAGCTGACCCGGCTGAGCCAGGAGCGCGTGGTGGCCCTCGAGCGCGTGTCCGGCCTGTCCGCCGAGGACGCCAAGGCGATGCTCCTCGACGCGATCCGGGACGAGGCGGAGCACGACGCGGTCAAGCTCGCCCGCTCGATCGAGCGGCGGGCTCGCGAAGAGGCGCAGGAGAAGGCCCGCGAGATCATCGTCACCGCGATGCAGCGCGTGGCCGCGGACCACACCGCGGAACACACGGTCACGGTCGTCCACCTGCCGAGCGACGAGATGAAGGGCCGGATCATCGGTCGCGAGGGGCGCAACATCCGCGCCCTGGAGCAGGCGACGGGCGTCGACCTGATCATCGACGACACGCCCGAGACGGTCGTCCTGTCGGGCTTCGACCCGGTCCGCCGGGAGACCGCGCGCCTCGCGCTGACCAAGCTGATCGCCGACGGCCGGATCCACCCGGGTCGGATCGAGGAGGTCGTCAACAAGGCCAAGGCCGAGGTGGAGCTGGTCATCCGCCAGGCGGGCGAGCAGGCGGCCTACGACGCCGGCGTGCCCGGGCTGCCGCCGGAGATGGTCAAGCTGCTGGGCCGGCTCAAGTACCGCACCAGCTACGGCCAGAACGTGCTCCTCCACTGCGTGGAGACGAGCCATCTGGCGGCGATCATCGCAGCCGAGCTGGGCGCGGACGTCCAGGCGGCCAAGATCGGCGGCCTGCTGCACGACATCGGCAAGGCGGTCGACCACGAGGTCGAGGGGCCGCACGCCGCCATCGGCGCCCAGATCGCCCAGAAGCACAACATGCCGTTCAAGGTGGTCAACGGGATCGCGGCCCACCACCAGGAGGTCGAGTTCTCGTGCATCGAGGCCCCGATCGTCCAGGTGGCCGACGCGATCTCCGCGTCCCGCCCGGGTGCCCGCGGCGAGACCATGGAGACGTACGTCAAGCGCCTCGAGGACCTCCAGGCGATCGCCGAGAGCTTCACCGGCGTCGAGCGCTCGTTCGCCGTCCAGGCCGGGCGGGAGGTCCGGATCCTGGTCCGTCCCGAGGAGATCGACGACCTGTCGGCGAGCCGTCTCGCCCGCGACATCGTCAGGAAGATCGAGGACAGCCTCACGTACCCGGGCCAGATCAAGGTGACGGTGATCCGCGAGACGCGCGCCGTCGAGTACGCGAAGTAGGGGACCGCCAACCCGTGAGCGCCCGCAGCGAGCGGGCGGGCCTCGGCAACCCGCCCAACGGCAACGCGCCGCGGCCGCCGGGCGCCTGCCGGATCCTGATGATCGGGGACGTCATCGGCAAGCCGGGCCGGGTCGCCATCGAGCGGACCCTGCCCGGGATCCGCGACGAGCGGGGCATCGACTTCGTCACCGCCAACGGCGAGAACCTCGCGGGCGGCATGGGCCTCACCGTGTCCACGTGCGAGGCGCTGTTCGCGGCCGGCGTGGACGTCGTGACCTCGGGCAACCACATCTGGGACAAGCGCGAGATCTACCCGTTCCTCGACGAGTCCGAGCGCCTGCTGCGGCCGCTCAACTACGGCACCCACGACGTGCCGGGGCGCGGCTGGGGCACGTACCACGCCCTCGACGGCACCGAGCTCGCGGTGATCAACCTCCAGGGCCGCACCTACATGCAGCAGATCGACAACCCGTTCACGGACGCGGACCGGCTGCTGGACGAGGCATCCGAGCCGCTGCCGCCCATCCGCCTGGTGGACTTCCACTGCGAGATCACGTCCGAGAAGAACGCGCTCGGGCTGTACCTCGACGGGCGGGTGTCGGCGGTCGTCGGCACGCACACGCACGTGGTCACGGGCGACGAGCGGATCCTGCCCCGGGGGACGGCCTACCAGTCCGACCTCGGCATGACGGGGCCGCTGTGGAGCGTCATCGGCTTCGACCCCCGGACCGTCCTGCCGCGGTTCATCAACGCGCTGCCCACGCGGTTCGAGGTGGGCGACGGCCCGGTCGTGCTCAACGCCTGCCAGATCGACGTGGACCCGGCCACCGGGCGCGCCCTCCAGGTGGAGCGGCTGCAGCGCCTCGTCGAGGTCTAGAGCCCCGGACGGATGGTTCGCCGATGACCGGGCGCCACCAGCCGCGCGCGGCAGGTTCGCCGTGGGTGACCGGGTCGGCCGCTGCGGACGTCCACGCGCACACCACCCGCTCCGACGGCGTCCTCGAGCCGGGCGAGCTCGTCCGCCAGGCGTACCACGCGGGCGTCCGCCTGTTCGCGATCGCGGATCACGACAGCCTCGCGGCCTACCGCGATCTCACGGCCCCGGGCGCGGCGCCCCTGCCACCCGGCCTGCACCTCGTCCCGGCCGTGGAGATCAACGCCGTCGTCGGCGGCCTCGACCTCGGCCTGCCGGAGGGCGAGCTCCACGTGCTGGGGATCGGCGTGGACCCGGGCGACGAGGCGTTCGAGGTGCTCCTGGCCGCCCAGCGCGGCGCGCGGCGGACGCGCTTCCTGGCCATGCTCGGGAGGCTGCGCGCGATCGGGCGGCCGGTGGACGAGCAGGTCGCGGGGGTGGACCTCGCGGCCGACGACGCGGTCGGGCGGCCGACGATCGCGCGGGCGCTGGTCGCGGCCGGGTTCGCGGACACCGTGGACGACGCCTTCGAGCGGCTCGTGGGTCACGGGCGCCCCGGCTACGTGCCGCGGACGGGGATGGCCCCGGTGGACGCGATCCGTGCCATCCGCGCGGCCGGGGGGATCGCCTCACTGGCGCACTTCTACGATGCGCCCGGGCGCATCCCGCTGCTCCGGGAGCTGATGGCGGAGGGCCTCGATGGCCTCGAAAGCCACCACCGCTCGTTCGACGAGGAGACACGCGCCGCCGTCGGCGCGGTGGCCCGGACGCTCGGCCTCGTGGAGACGGGCGGCACCGACTACCACGGCGACATCGGTCCCTACGCGGAGGCCCACGGGGAGCTCGTGATGCCGGAGGCGCTCGTCGACGGGCTCCGGGCGGCGATCAGCCGGACGCGGTGCCCGGGTCGTCCTTGACGAAGGTCGGGTGCAGCGCCACGGCCTTGCCCTCGCGGCGCCGGCGGGCCGTCAGGTTGAGCGCCTCCACGAACACCGAGAAGCCCATCGCCGCGTAGATGTAGCCCTTCGGGACGTGCAGGCCCGCGCCGTCCGCGATCAGCGTCACGCCGATCAGCAGCAGGAACGAGAGGGCGAGCATCTTGACGGTGGGGTGCTCGTGGACGAAGCGCGAGATGGGCCCCGACGCGAACAGCATCACAACCACCGCGATCACGACCGCCGCGATCATCACCGGGATGTCGTCCGCCATGCCCACGGCCGTCAGCACCGAGTCCAGCGAGAACACGATGTCGAGGAGCACGATCTGGAACAGGACGGCGCCCATGGTCGCCGTCGCGCCACCGGCGGCGGCATGGCCCTCGGCGCCCTCGAGCGCCTCGTGGATCTCGGTGGTCGCCTTCCAGATCAGGAACAGGCCACCGACGACGAGGATCAGGTCGCGCACCGACACCGGGTGGTCGGCGATCGTGAACAGCGGCTCGGTCAGGCCGAC
>MGOE01000102.1:12925-13579 GCA_001797035.1 Chloroflexi bacterium RBG_16_72_14 | reverse complement strand
CATGGCCAGCCCGAGGCCGATGGTCCGGGCCCGGTCGCGCAGCTCGGCCGGCAGCCGCTGCACGAGCACCGAGATGAACACCACGTTGTCGATCCCGAGGACGATCTCGAGGACCGTCAGGGTCAGCAGGGCGATCCAGGCGTTGGGGTCGGTCAGCAGGTCCATGGCGCGGAAGGGTATCGGGTCCGGCAACAGCGCCGCGGCCGCCACGAGGTGGACAGGCCGTACCATCTGCGTGTCATGACGACGTCCCGCCCGTTGCCGATGCTCGATGTCCCGCCGCCCGCCGCGGGCCCCGCGGGTCCCCGCGAGCCGTTCGCCCCCGACGACGACCGCCTGGCCGAGTTCCGCCCCGAGGCGCGGTCGCTGCCGTCGTTCTTCGTCTGGACGCTTGGCTGCCAGATGAACAAGAGCGACAGCGAGGAGGTGGCGGGCCGCCTGCTCGCGGCCGGTTGCGCAGAGGCGGCGTCGATGGAGGCCGCGGACCTCGTGGTCATCAACACCTGCGCGATCCGCGAGGCCGCGGAGGCGAAGGTCATCGGCCGGCAGGGCCAGCTCAACCGGCTCAAGGCCGCCAACCCGGGGCTGCGGGTGGTGATGACCGGCTGCTCGGTCCGGGAGTCGAACCGGGCGGAGCAGCCGGTCATCACCACC
>MGOE01000102.1:0-12863 GCA_001797035.1 Chloroflexi bacterium RBG_16_72_14 | reverse complement strand
TCGCGTCTGCGCAGGCACCGGTGGGGGCGACGGCGACGACGGCGACGGCGGCGACGACGGCGACGGCGGCGACGACGATCGTGAAGGGCGCCGCGGTCTCCGACGCCACCCGGCTCGTTCGGGCGCGCGCGGACGCGATCGCGGGTGGCGCGGTCAGCCGCGGATCGGCGATCAGCGCCTGGCTGCCGATCATCTACGGCTGCGACAAGACGTGCACCTACTGCATCGTCCCGTACAGCCGCGGTCCCGAGCGGAGCCGCCCGTTCGACGAGATCCTGGACGAGGCGCGCGTCCTGGCGGCGGCCGGCTACCGAGAGGTCACGCTGCTCGGCCAGAACGTCAACAGCTACGGCCACGACCTGGCGCCGGAGCCGCGCTTCGCGCACGTGCGCACCGCCCGGACGGTGGGCCGGCACCAGGACCGCGAGGCGCGCCCTGACCTCGCCGAGCTGATCCGGGCCATCGACGGCCTGCGGACCGCGGACGGCGCCCCGGCGATCCCGCGGCTGCGGTTCGTGACCTCGCACCCGTGGGACCTGTCGGACCGCCTGGTCGAGGCGATGGCCGCCTGCGGATCGGTGTGCGAGGCGCTGCACCTGCCGGTCCAGTCCGGCAGCGACGCGATGCTCCGCCGCATGGGCCGCCAGTACACGACCGATCACTACCTCGAGCGGCTGGGGCGGATCCGGGAGGCGGTGCCCGGGATCGCGCTGTCGAGCGACGTCATCGTCGGGTTCTGCGGCGAGACCGAGGCCGAGTACGAGGCCACGCTCCGGCTGCTCGAGACCGTGCGCTTCGACCAGGTGTTCGCGGCCGCCTACAGCGAGCGCCCGGGGACCCCGGCGACGCGCCTCGCGGACGACGTCCCGGCCGCCGAGAAGCGACGCCGGCTGGTGGGGCTGCTCGCGGTCCAGGAGCGGATCGGCCACGAGCGCAACCGGGCCTGGCTCGGCCGGACGACCGAGGTCCTCGTGGACACGGTCGTCCCGCCGCGGGCCTACGACCACGATGACGAGGAGGCCGCCGGGACCGCCGAGTCGCGCGACGCGTTCGCGCACCTGCCGGCGGGGATCGCCCACCTGGCGGGTCGGTCGCGCGAGAACAAGCTCGTCCACCTGGCCGGTCCGCCGGCGCTCGTCGGACGCCTCGTGGACGTCCGCGTCGAGCACGCGGGGCCCTACGCACTCCGGGGGGTCACGACCTGAGGCTCGCGCCGTTGAGGTCACAGGCACTCGCTCCGCTCGTGGCGATCGGCGGGCCCACGGCCACCGGCAAGACCGGGCTCGCGATCACGCTCGCCGAGTGGCTGATCGCGCGCGACGTGCCCGCCGAGATCGTGTCGGCCGACTCGCGGCAGGTGTACCGAGGCCTGAACATCGGGACGGCGAAGGCGACGGCCGAGGAGCGGGCGCGGGTCGTCCACCACGGCCTCGACCTCGTCGACCCGGACCAGCCGTACTCGGTCGCCGACTTCCGCGCCCACGCCCTCGGGGCGCTCGCCGCTCTGGGGGCCCGGGGCGGCATCGGGATCCTCGCGGGCGGCACCGGGTTCTGGCTGCGTGCCGTTTCCGCCGGGATCGACACCGACGCGCTGCCCTCGGACGCGTTGGTCCGGGCGGCCCTCGAGGCGAACCTCGGGCGCGACGGCGTCGCGGCGCTGGCCGCACGACTGGGCACCCTCGCCCCGCGCCTCGCCGCGCGGACGGACCTGCGCAACCCGAGGCGGGTCGTGCGGGCGCTCGAGATCGCGACGCTCGCGGGCGACGCCCCGCTCCCCGAGCCACTGGGCTACGGCGCGCCGGTGCTGGGGCTGCAGCTCGCGGTGGAGCCGGCCGAGCACCGGCGCCGGATCCTCGGCCGCGCCCGTGCCCAGTTCGACGCGGGACTGGTCGAGGAGGCTCGCGCGCTGCGCGAGCGGTTCGACCCGTCGCTGCCGGCATTCTCCGCGATCGGGTACCGCGAGAGCTGGGCGGTCCTCGACGGCACGATCGGGCTCGAGGAGGCGATCGCGCTCGACGCGCAGCGCAACGTCGCCTTCGCGAGACGCCAGCGGACCTGGCTCCGGGCGGAGCCGTCGCTCGCGGTGCTGGACGCGACCGAGGACCCGGCCCCGGCGGCCGTGGCGGCGCTCTCGGCCTTCCTCAACCAAGGGCGTCACCGATCCGGGTAGGGCCAACGTCAAGCGTCCGGCACGCCAACGCGCACCCACGCGACGCGCGAGAAGAGAATGAGGAGCTACCTAAGGAAGCACCCGATGAGCGGGGCCCCGGCGTACGACATCGTTGCGCCAGAGGTCCGGTGGCGACCTCGATAGCCAGACGAATGGTGGGCAGAACGATGTGCAAGTGGATCAGTGGAGCACTTGGGGGCTTGATGGCCACGGTGCTGCTTCTCGGCTTCGGCGTCACGCCCGTGGCGGCGGCGACGCTCACCGGCACCAGCGGAAGCTCGATTGTCACGAGATACACGTGGTGCGAGTCGACGCTCGACTACTCCGTCAACCCGGTTCGGATCCTGGCACAGGCGGTGCGGGCGGGCGGACCTGTTGTCCGCCCGGGCAGCCTGCGTGCGGCGTCGGTGCGATGGACGGTCCAGCTGCAGTGGGCTGCGGCCTCCGGTGGGACGTGGCAGACGTTGTCGGGCACGGTGCGCAAGCAGACGGTGGCCGTCAGGACCACCTCGTCCGGGACCAAGCAGGCGACGACGACCTCGATCTCGATCCCTGTCTTCGTCTCCAAGCCCGGGACGGTGAAGTTCCGGACGGTCAACTGGGTCGAGTATCTCGATGCCTACGGACGGGTGATCGCCGGCGCCACGCGCTCCTACTACGGTGACCTCTACCAGACGAACTTCCTAATCGGGACCCAGTTCCTCGGGCAGACCACCTGGGACAACCACAGCTACGACGGCATCTGCCTCGTCTGACACACCGCCCTCGGTGAGCCGGGGCTCCGGGTTCGGAGCCCCGGCTCTGCTGCGCGAGGAGCGGCGGGAGATGTAGAGTGGCGACCCCCTGGAGGGAGTCGCGGTCAGGTGGGAAGCCCTCGTTTCGAGCCGACCCTTCAACGATTGATCGGACGCGAGCATGACCTGACCGAGATCATGCGACGGCTTGAGGGTGGACGCCTGGTGACCCTCACTGGGCTCGGCGGCTCAGGCAAGACCCGCCTCGCGAGGGCGGTGGTCGACGCCATTCGGGCGAGGGGTCGCAGCGCGTGGTTCATCGATGCGTCGCGGGTCTTGGCGTCCGACGCCCTGCCCGGGGCGATCGTGGTCGGCATGCAGATCGAGGCAGCCGCAAGCCGGGACCCGTTCGACGTCGTCGTGGACACGCTGGGCGACCGCGATGTCGCCCTAGCGGTCGACAACGTTGAACAGATTCCGGGAGTCGGCGGCATCCTCAAGGAGCTGGTCGCATCCGCCCCGGGCCTGCGGCTGCTGATGACGAGCCGAGTCCCGCTCGGTGAGCAAGGTGAGGTGGAGTATCCCGTCCGGGCCCTTGAACTGCCGGCCGACGACAGCGTGGCGGCCATCGAGCAGTCCGCCGCCGGATCGCTGCTCCTCGAACGGGCTCGCTCGATTCACCGCATGGCGACCCTCGACCCCGCCACCGTCCCCGCCCTCGCCGAGCTGCTCCGCTGCCTCGACGGGATGCCGCTCGCGATCGAGCTTGCCGCCGCCCGGCTTCGCGTGATGACGCCCGCGCAGATGGTGGATCGACTGCGCCGGCATGGAACCGCCGCGCTCGGTCCGGGTGAGGGCGGTGAGCGCCGGTCGGTCGAGGCGATCCTGCGCTGGACCCGTGGACTGCTGTCGGTGGAACAGGCCCACGTCCTCGACGCGGTCTCCGTGTGCGCTGACTTCGACCTCGCGCTGGCCGAGGCGCTGGTACCGGAAGCCGACGCCCTCGGCGCCCTCGAGAGTCTCGCGACCATCGGGCTCGTCGAGCCGACCGGCGAGCTCGGAGACAGGATGCGGTTCCACCTGCCGGAGACCGTCCGCGGCGAGGTCGCCCGGGGGATTAGCGATGACGAGCGCGATCGGTTCCGGTCGAGGCATGCGAGGCGGATGATCGAGCTGGCTGGCGCCCTCGCCCGACGCGCGGCAGCCGACGGCGCGATCGACCTCCTCGGGAACCTGGACGCCGACGCGGACAACTTCCGAGTGGCACTCGACTGGCTCGACGCGACCGATCCGGTCGCGTCGCTCGCACTGTGGGACTCGCTGGCGCCGCTGTGGGACAGCCGCAACCGCCTCAAGGAAGGGATCCGGCGGTTCGAGCACACGTCGGCCCTCGCGTCGGAGCCGACGCGGCAGCTCGCCGCCGCGATGACGAAGTACGCGGGCTTCGTCGCCGACGTCCACGGTGTGGCGTCAGCCCGCGAGACGAACCGCCGCGCGCTCGACGTCGCAACCACGGTCGGGGACCGACGATCCATGATCCATGCCCTGACCAGCCTCGCATACGCCGCGATCTACGATGCGGACTCCGCGGCGGCGCAGGAGGCGGCGGCCGCCATTGCCGGCCTCGAGCGGCCGGACGACGACGTCAACGAGCGCCTCCTCGTGGCCCAGGCGAGGTATGCGATCGCCAGTGCCCGCGAGGGAATGTCCAGCGCCGCGGCGATGGTCGCGCTCGCAGACGTGGTCGAGCTTGCCGTGACGGCGCGCCGGCCGGCGTTCGAGCTCGCGGCGGCTGGCAACCTCGCCATCGCCCACCTGTACCGCGAGGAGCCTGCCCTCGCCCGACCGTTCGCCGACCGGGCCGTCGAGCTCGCGCAGCAACTCCGCCATCGCTGGCTGGCGTGGGCCTTGGGCCTCAAGGCGATGGCGCTGGCGGGGTTGGGCCAGTCCGATGCCGCTCGCGCGGTGCTGGCCGACGCGATCCGCGAGACTGTCGACCTCAAGGTGCCCGAGCAGACGGCCGACACCATCCGCGCCGCCATGTCCGTCTCCGTCGCCAGCCGCCACCCACTTCTCGCCGCCAGGCTGTGGGGCGCCACGTTGGCGCTCGAGCGGGCGGGCGTCGTGGCCGTGGCGAGCGACGATCGCGAACTCGCGGACCGGACGCTGGCACGAGTGCGGAGACGCTGCCGGGAGATCGACGTCGTGCTGGCGCTCCGCGACGGCGAGGCAAGTGACCCGCTCGATGTGCTCGTGGAGGCGGAGCACGCCCTCGAAGCCCCATCACGCGGATCGGAGGCATCCGGCAGGATGCGCCATGGCGAGCTGACGCGCCGCGAGATCGAGGTCCTGGGCATGATCGGCGCCGGGCGCAGCGACCCGGAGATCGCCGAGGCGCTGTTCATCAGTCCCAAGACGGCGTCCGTCCATGCCGCCAACATCAAGGCGAAGCTCGGGCTGTCCTCGCGGCTGGAGGTCGCGCTCCGCGCGAGGGAGCTCGGCATCGACCCCCCTCAGGACGCAGGTCCTTCGAGCCCATCACGAGGGCTACCGGCATGAATGCCTCGGCCCTCGCTCCCGCCACACCCCGTATCCTGTCGCCATGCCGCGCAACACCGCATCCATCGACCTCGCGCCGCCCGTCGAGAAGGCGTTCCTGGTCGCCGTCGACACCGGCGACGATCCCGGCTGGACGGCCGAGGACAGCCTCGGCGAGCTGGCCGCGCTCGCGACCACCGCCGGCGCGGACGTGGTGGGCGCCGAGTGGCAGAACCGCCGCCACGTGGACCCCAACTGGTACGTCGGCAAGGGCAAGGCCGAGGAGCTGGCCCAGGCGAGGTCGGAGACGGGGTTTGGCATCCTGGTCGCCGACGACGAGCTCAGCCCGGCGCAGCAGAAGAGCCTCGAATCGCTGCTCAACGTCAAGGTCATCGACCGCAGCCGACTGATCCTCGACATCTTCGCCCTCCACGCCCAGACCCACGAGGGGCGGCTCCAGGTGGAGCTCGCCCAGCTCGAGTACCAGCTCCCGCGACTGACCCGCCTGTGGACGCACCTGTCGCGCACCGGCGGCGGGATCGGCACCCGGGGCCCCGGCGAGTCCCAGCTCGAGACGGACCGCCGGATCATCCGCGAGCGGATCAAGAAGATGAAGGAGCGGGTCGAGAGCGTCCGCCAGCAGCGCCAGACGGCGGCCCGTGGCCGGGACCGGCGCCTGTACCCGACGGTCGCCATCGTGGGCTACACGAACGCCGGCAAGTCCACGCTGCTCAACGCGCTCGTGGGCTCCGAGGTGGCCCGGGCCGAGGACAAGCTGTTCGCGACGCTCGACCCGACCTCGCGCCAGGTCAAGCTCGGCGACGGGCAGACGGCGATCGTCACCGACACGGTGGGGTTCATCCACAAGCTCCCCCACCAGCTGGTGGACGCGTTCCGGGCCACGCTCGAGGAGGTCACCCGGGCGGACGCGCTGGTCGAGATCGTGGACGCCTCGGACAGCCACCACGAGGAGCACCGCGCCACCGTCCAGACCGTCCTCGACGAGCTGGGCGCGGGCGACAAGCCGCGGCTCACCGCGTTCAACAAGGCGGACCTCCTGTACCCGGGCGCCGACGGCTCGCTGCCGGCGCCGGCGGTGGCCGGGACGGTGCTGGTCTCGGCGCTGACCGGGTTCGGCCTCGACACCCTGCGGGCCGAGATCGCGGCCCTCCTCGCCTCGCTGTGGGAGGAGGTGGACGTCGCCGTCCCGTACGCCGCCGGCGAGCTGCTCGCGCGCGTCCGCGAGCGGGGCACGGTCGACCTCGAGTACCGCGACCGGGACGTCCGGGTGCGCGGTCGCATGGCGCCCGCGCTGGCCGGGGAGCTGCGGGCGTCGGCGGACCGGTGGCGGGCGACCCTCGCCGGCGACGCCGCGGCCTCCTGACCGCCACCTCGATGGCGCCCGTCCGCCGCGCCGGCCACGGCCTCACGCCGGCGGGGGAGCTGGCGTGGTGGTCGGTCGCCGAGGGACAGCGGGGGCGCCGCTGGCGCGAGTCGGTCGCCGGACCCGGCGGGCTGCGGCACGCGCTGCTGCTCGAGACGGACCCGGCGGGGCGGTTCCTGCACCTCGAGCTGGCGACGCCGGCCGGGCTGCTCACCCTGCACCCGGAGCCCGACGGCACGCTCCACGGCAACGCGCTCGCGGCGGGCGGCCTGCGCCACGTGGAGGGCCTCGCCTGGGACCCGGCGGGTGTCGTGGACGTCGCCGGCTCGCCGGTCTCGGCCGCCGCGGCCGCCCACCGGCTGCGCAACGCGGTGGACGCCGGGGCGTCGGTCACGTGGACCACGCTGTGGATCACCGGCGAGCTCACCGTCGGCGTGGGCCCGCAGCGGATCGAGCGTGGGGAGGCGGACACGTGGCGGATCGCGGGTGGCGACGGGGTCCGCGTCGACGCGGACGCGCTGCCGGTGCTGCGCGACGGGCGTTCCTGGCCGCTCGACCGCGACCCGGCCGGGTAGGGGAGGGCGGCCCGTGGTGGACGGGCTGTGGACAATCGCGCTCGCGGGGCGGGGATCACCCGAATCTGGTGGATAACGCCGTTGTGGGGCACGCCACCCGTCGCGTACAGTTGGTCTTGCCCGAAGGGGCCGTAAGGAACGCCGACCAAACCGCAGGTGCTTGCATCAGCGGGGAGGGGAGCGGGCCGGAGGTTCCTTCGGGCGTTTCGTTGTGCCCCGGCCGCGGGCCCGTGCGATGCGCGTGTCGACGCGGGTGACGCCCGCGGCCGGGCTCGCGGCCGCGGGACCCGCCCTGCTGCTGGCGGCGGCGATGCTGCCCGACCTGCGCCCCCTCGTCGCGGTCCTGCTCGGCGCCGGCTGGGTCGCGCTCCGGGCCTCGCGCCGCCCCGGGGCGATCGCCTGGGCGGCCGTGCTGCCGGTCGGGCTCGTCATGGCCTGGCCGTGGGTCCTGGGCGCTGACGCGCCGCTCGGCGAGGCGGGCTGCACGGACCCGCTCTCGGTCATCGCGCTGCGGCGGGTCGTCGCGGGCGCCGTGATCCTCGCCATCGTCGCGGCGATCGCGCGCGCACACGGGTCCACGCGCGCGGAGCTCGGGATCGCGCGGCTCGGGGTGGGGGAGGGTCTGGTCGCGGCCGGCGGGCTGGTCGCCCTGGTCGTGGGCGGCCTCGTCATCGGCCCCCTTGTCGCCCGCCCCTTCTTCGGCCCCCTCGACTTCCCCGTGCCGCCCGCCGCGCTCGTGCCGGCGGTCGGGTTCGGGGTGGCCAACGGCGTCCTCGAGGAGCTCACGTACCGGGGCGTGATGCAGGCCTGGCTGGGGCGCCTCGTGCCGATGACGGCGGCGATCGCGACCCAGGCGCTCGTGTTCGGCATCGTCCACGCGGGGCCCGAGGTCGTGGCGCTGCTGCCGGTCCACGTCGCGCTCCTCACCGCGGTCGGCGCCGCCGGTGGCTGGGTGCGGTGGCGGACGGGATCGCTCGCTATCCCGATCGGGATCCACGTCGGCGCGGACATCGCCCTGTACGTGGGCCTGGCCTGCCGCGCGCCGGGCTGAGCGACGGCACCATCGGCCCGATGCTCCTCCGCCGGACGAAGCCTGCCCAATCCCGGGCCTTGCGCTCGGTGCGATGATCTGCGCATGGTCGAGTACGGACAGGGCGTGGGACAGGCGACGGGCACGGCCGGCGGCGGTCAGACCGGCGGTTCGACGGACGTCGGCGCGTCGGCCGCAGCGTTCGTGTCGGACACCGTGAACACGATCTCGGCGCTGCCGCCCGAGGCCCTCGTCGCGATCGTCATCGCCATCTTCCTCGGCCTGATCGTCCTGCGCCGCGCGTTCTAGCGCCATCGGAGGCGCTGACGAGGCCCGGACGCGAGGCCGGCCGGGTGACGCCGTAGGCGAGTGGACGGCAGGGCGGCCGTTGACGTGTCACGGAGACCGCAGATCAACGAACTGGGCTTGCGCCCGACCCGCGACGGTCGACGCACTACCCGCTAACCGGGGAGTCCGAGTCCCTGCCGCTAGGCATCCAAGATCGGCCGCCATCGCTGGCGGTCGGGCCCATCGTCACCGGGCCAGGTGGGCACGCTCGCGGGCCGGCCCTGCCGTGAGGCCCCGAGGGACCTCGGTGGTGGCGGGATCCGGTCCTGCAGCCACCGAGCGCGCCTCGAGCGTCTGGCGTCCCCGCTAGTCCAGGAGCTCGGTCGTCCAGTTGCGCTGCTGAAGCGCGAGGTCGAGTCGCCGGACCGTCTCCGAGAGCGTATCGGCGGCCTGACGCTCGGCCTGCACGTCGACGGTCGGGAGCTCCCGGACGTCCTCCTTGCTTCGACGGGTACCGAGCCAGCTGCGGGTGCGGCCGGCCCTCCCGACTCCGATCGCGCCGTCGAGCGCCTCGACGGCCGTCCGCCGGGCCTTGGCCTCGAGCGTGAGCCGCTCGCGGAACGCGATGGCCTCCATGATGCTGAAGTCGCGACCGTCGAACGCGAGGCGTGTGCCGTTGTTGGTCCGGTGGATGCGGACGGTCAGCGCCTCGAACCGGTCCAGCGCTCGCTGGAGTGAGTCGACGAGCATCGACGGCTCCTCGACCGAAGCCGCCTGGTCTTCATACCGGAGCACGGCCGCCGCCAGGCGATCCCGGAGGCTATCGGCCTCGGCAATCGCGTCCTTGCGGGCGGCGAGTGCCTCCGCGAGCAGCATGGTTCCCTCCCTCCATCCGTTCCAGGCAGGATGGTGCACATCATGCAGGTGCATCGGCGTTAGTCAAGCTGGCAGACTGTATGATGGCACGAGCCTTGACGACGGTGGTACATTTCGCACATGATCCGTGTGCAGATGCAATTCACTGACGACGAGCTCCGGGCGCTCCATGACCTGGCGCGGCGGTCCGGCCGCCCGGTGGCAGCAGTCGTCCGCGATGCCGTGGACGCCTTGATCCGCGACGACGAACGGCAACGGCACGGCGCCCAGGCGCTCGCGGCGATCGGTGGCTTCCACTCGGGCCTCGGCGACCTCGCGGAGCAACATGACGCATACCTCGAGGACGCCGACGGGTGAAGGTCTTCGTCGACACGTCTGCGTTGCTCGCGCTCCTGGACGAAGACGACCGGCATCACGGCGAGGCCCGCGCGCTGTTCGAGGCACTGATCGCGACCACCGAGCTCGTGACCCACAACTACGTCGAGGTCGAGACGCTCGCACTCGCACGCCGGCGGCTGGGCAGCGACGCCGTCGCGCGGCTGACGGACGGCCTCTTTCCGGCGCTGACGACCGTCTGGGTCGACGAACCGCTCCATCGAATCGCGCTCGCAGCGCATCGGGCTGGGGGAGCGTCCGTGTCGTTGGTCGACCGCGTGAGCTTCGAGGTGATGCGGCGCGAGGGCATCGGGGCCGCCCTCGCATTCGACGCGGACTTCGACGCCCAGGGCTTCCCCCGGCCGACGCAGCCAACCCAGCCCGCACGGGGGAGTCGTCTCGCCGAGGCGCCGGCCCCCTACGGGGCGAGCGCGACGGCCGCCGACCTCGTCAGCGTGTCAGAGATCGCCGCTCGAGCGGGCCGATCGATCAACACGATCCAGTCCTGGCGGCGCCGACACCGGGACTTTCCAGCGCCTGTCGCCGCGCTCGCCGCCGGTCCGGTCTGGACGTGGCCCGACGTCGAGCGCTGGATCGCGGGCCGGACAGCTCCTTCACGGCGCCCCACCGCGACGGATCGGCAGCTGGCGTCCGCAGCGTTGTAGTATGCTACACCAATGCTGACCGTCCCGGAGGCCGCACGTCGCGCCGGCCGAAATCCAGAGACCATTCGACGGTGGATTCGGGAGGGCAAGCTGCCGGCGTCGAAGGCGGGAACGCAGCACCTCATCGACCCGGCCGCGCTGGATGCGAAGCTCGGCGGAGCGGGGGCGCTGGCGACCCAGGCGGATGCGGATCGGATCGAGGCTGTCGCTCCGCTCATGCCCTCGAGCGCGGCGGACGACTGGCTCCCGGCCATGGTCGGCCGCATCGTGCGCCTCGTCGATCCGGTGCGGATCGTCCTGTTTGGCTCGCGAGCCCGCGGCGCCACGGGCCCGGACAGCGATTACGACCTGCTCGTGGTGCTGGACACGGTCGAGAGCCGCCGTCGATCGGCCGTTGCCATCCGGCGGTCGCTCGCTGACCTGCCGATCGCGAAGGACGTCGTCGTCGCGACGCAAACCGACCTCGAGCCTGGACCCACCCGGCCGAGAGGCATCATCGACTGGGCCGTGGAGACCGGACGGACCATCTATGAGCGATGAGCCGTCCGACGTCGCCGGCGCTGACCATGGCGCCCAAGCGGCGGTGACGGCCCGGCATTGGCTGGCGCTGGCAAGTGGCGACCTGCAGGCCGCCGAGATGGCCTTGACGGCCGGCCTGCCACTGCGAACAGCCGCTGGACATGCGCAGCAGGCCGCGGAGAAGGCGCTGAAGGCGATCGTCGCGCTCGACCGCGATCCACCTCGCACCCACGACCTCGCGGCGCTACGGTTGATGACACCCAGCGAACTGCGAGACGCCCTCGCGGACGTCGACCTGGACAGTCTGACCCAGGCCGGTTCGGCCGGCCGCTATCCAGGACTCGACGACGAGGCGTACGGGCCCGATGAGGCTGCCGCACTCGCCGAAGGCGCCCGCCAGGTCCTCGCGCGCGTCACGGCCCATCTGCGCGCAGCCGGCGTCGACGTCACCGGCATCGCGCCAAGGTGATCGCCCGACCAGCAGACGTGCGAACCACCTTGACATGGGCGACGTTCGTCATTATTGTTGCCGTGCTACACGAGGTTGATAATGGCGAACCTCACGGTGACGATTGACGACCACGTACTGCGGCGCGCACGGCTGCGGGCGCTCGAGCGCGGGACATCGGTCAACGCTGCCGTCGGCGAGTTCCTGATCCGATACGCCGGCGCCAGCGCGACCACCGCGGCACTGACGGCGTTCCTCGACCTCACGGCCGCGACGGACGCCGGGAGCGGGGACCAGGGCAGGACATGGACACGGGACCAGCTGCATGACCGGCCGCAGCTTCGTTGACACGAATGTCTGGGTCTACGCCGTCGACGGGGATGAGCCCGCGAAGCAGGCGCGGGCGAGGGAAGTGATTGCGCCGTCAGCGGCCGATGACATCGTCATCTCCACGCAGGTGCTCGGCGAGTTCTACGTCACGGTCACGCGGAAGCTGGCGAGACCCGTCACGCCGCACGCGGCGGGGGAGATGGTGGCGCACATGCGCAAGCTGGCGGTGACACCAATCGATGGCGACCACGTCGCGGGAGCGATCAGCGGGAGCCAGTCCTGGGGCATCTCGTACTGGGATGCGCTCATCGTGACCGCGGCGGCAGCTTCGGGCTGCACCCGGCTGCTCACAGAGGATCTGGCGGACGGTACGACGTACGGGGATGTGCGCATCGAGAACCCGTTCGCACCACGCGTCCGGGCATCAGAACCGCGTTCTGCGTTCGAGGCAAGCCCCGCCCTGTGGGACGACGTGACCTTGACGGCCGAGCTTGCCCGCTACGAACAGGCCTGCGTCGACGCGGGGATGCGTCGAAACGCCGTCCACTCCTACTGGGACTACGCGCGCCGGTTCCTCGAGTGGCGGACCGGAGCGTACCGGCCGCGCGGAGTGATCGGCGACGACCGGCCGGTGCCCTCCGGCCACGTAACGACGGATGCCCTTGAGGCGCAGGCGCACGCGTACGCACGCGTGATCGAAGCGGCCGGCCGCGAGCGGGCAACGATCGACACCTACCACCGGCACGCGATGTTCTTCGTGCGCTGGCTTCGTGGCGAGTTCCGACCGGGCGCTCGACTGCGATGATTCGCGCCCAGGGCACGACACTCCCTGGCGGAGGTCGACCACCATCCCCCGCTTGCCTTGTCACTTCCGATAAGGTGAGTTATGTCTCGCCGGTCAGGAGGTCGGTAGGCTCCCTCAAGTAGCCCG
>MGOE01000101.1:1122-5049 GCA_001797035.1 Chloroflexi bacterium RBG_16_72_14 | reverse complement strand
CCACCCCGGAGCCCGTGCCATGACCGACCCGCATCCCGACACCACCCCGTCCGGCCGCGCCACGGAGGCCGGCAACGCCGCCCCGACCCCCGAGGTCCGGGTGATGTTCGACCGCATCGCCGGCGTTTACGACCCGATGAACCTGGTGATCTCTGCGTTCCAGGAGCCGCGCTGGCGGCGGCGCCTGGTGGACGGCGCACGCCTGGCGCCGGGCGGGTCCGCGCTCGACGTCGCGACCGGGACCGGCAAGGTGGCCGCGGACCTGCACGCGCGGGTCGGGCAGTTCGGGCGGGTGCTGGGCGTGGACATCTCGCCCGGCATGATCGATGTCGCGCAGCGTCGGTTCGCCGGCCGGCAGGGGCTGGAGTATGTCGTTGGCGACGCGCTCGCGCTGCCGACCGGCGACGCCGCCTTCGACGCCGCCACCATCGCCTTCGGCATGCGCAACCTGCCCGACTACCGCCGGGGCTTCGCGGAGATGGCCCGCTCCGTCCGCCCGGGCGGCCGCGTGCTGTGCCTCGAGATCGCGCGGCCCCGGAGCCGGCTGGCGCGGTTCATGCGCTGGTGGTTCGACCGTGTCGTCCCGCTCATCGGCCGGGCGGCAGGGCAGGGGAGCGCGTATGCGTACCTCGTGCGCAGCGTCCAGGGCTACCCGTCGCCCGAGCGGATCGCGGAGATCATGGGCGAGGCCGGCCTCGTGGACGTTCGCTGGCAGGGCCTGACCGGCGGCATCGTGACGCTGCACGCGGGGACCGTGCCGGAGCGGTAGCCGCTGGGTATCCTCCGCGGCGTGCCCAACCCGCTGTCCGCCGCGATCGAGGCCGTCGTGCCCGCGCGGCTCGGCCGCAGCTTCCGCTGGCTCCTGGCGTCGTCCGTCACCAGCAACGTCGGCGACGGCGTCGCGCTGGCCGCGGGACCGCTGCTCGTCGCGTCGCAGACCCGCGACCCGCTGCTCGTGTCCATGGCGCTGCTGGCCCAGACCCTGCCGCAGCTGCTGTTCGGCGTCCCCGCCGGGGCGATCGTCGACCGGCACGACCGGCGGCGCCTCGTGGCCGGCGTGAACCTGGCCCGGGCCGCCGTGCTCGCCGCGCTCGCCGCGACGATCGTGACGGGAACGGTGAACATCGCCGTCGTGCTTGGGGTCCTGTTCGTGCTGGGCACCGCGGAGACGTTCGCCGACGTGGCCAGCGCCAGCCTGCTGCCGCGACTCGTGCGGCGCGAAGACCTAGGGATCGGGAACGCGCGCCTGCAGGGCGGGTTCCTGCTCACCAACCAGTTGCTCGGGCCGCCGATCGGGGCGTTCCTGTTCGCGGCCGGCATGGCGCTGCCGTTCGCGACCAACGCCGCCTGCTTCGCCCTCGGGGCGCTGCTCGTCTCGCGCATCGTCCTTGGCCCGGCCGGAGAGCCACCGGCGCGCGGTTCGTCCAGCCTCCGCGCGGAGATGGCGGAGGGCCTGCGCTGGCTGATCGCCCACCCGCCGATGCGGACCCTCGCGCTCACGATCGTGGCCTTCAACGTCACGTTCGGGGCCGCCTGGTCCGTGCTCGTCCTGTACGCGGGCGACCGCCTGGGCATGGACGAGGTGGGCTTCGGCCTGCTGACGACGGCGATGGCGATCGGCGGCATCATCGGCACGGTGTCCTACGGCCGCCTCGAACGGCGGTTCTCGCTGGCCGACATCATGCGGGTGGGCCTGGTGATCGAGACGCTGACCCACCTGTCGCTGGCGCTCACCACGTCGCAGCCGGTCGCGCTGGGGACGATGGTGGTGTTCGGGGCGCACGCCTTCGTGTGGGGCACGACGTCGACCGTGGTCCGGCAACGGGCGGTGCCCGACGCGCTGCTGGGCCGCGTGACGGGTGTGTACACGGTCGGCGTGTTCGGCGGCATCGTCGTCGGGACGCCGATCGGCGGCCTGCTCGCGCGGACGTTCGGCATCACGGCGCCGTTCTGGTTCGGCTTCCTCGGCTCGGCCCTGCTGGTGGCGATCCTGTGGCGCCAGTTCGACAACATCGTCCACGCGGGGGACGCGGCTGGCGGCAGCGTGGTGTCGACCGGAGGTTCCCGGGCGCCGTCGCCCTGACGCCCGCCCGCGTAGCCCAGGTGGACGGGGCCGCCGCGGGTCGCACCCGCGTCCGACGGCAGGTCGCCGATGCCCGGTTGCACGGGCGCCGGCGTGGGCCTGGCCTAGGCGAGGTACTCGCAGACGCCGCCGTTGCCCAGCCAGCGGCCGCTGCTCGATTCGTCCACGACCTCATAGATCGGCAGCCCGTCCCCGTCGAGCTCGCCGGTGGGCGCCAGCTCGACGTAGTCGCGGCCGATGAACCCGCTGACGAGGCCACCGCCCGGCACGGTCCGGACCGTCGACCCCGTGGCCGAGAACACGATCGTGCCGTCGTCGAGGTAGGTCGTGTGTTCGGGTCCGGCGACCTTCGAGGTCACGGTCTTGCCGTTCGCCGGGTTGAGCAGGTAGCCGTGGTAGACGATCTGCACCGTCTGGCTCACGAGCCGCCCGTCGTCGTAGCGGCTGATGATCACGACGCGGCCGACCGAGTGGAGCTCGACTGTGAAGCCGCACGCGGCCGTGACCCCGAAGGCGAGGGTGTCGAGGTTGATGCCGGAGGCGCGCTCGACCTCGACCTTCGTCGACGCGGCGACGCCGGGCGCCACGAGTGCCAGGGCCAGGAGGGCCGCGGAAGCGGCGCGGAGCAGGAGCCGGTTCGCGGGCATGGTGGACCTCGTTGCAGGCATAGGATCTCCTGGTTGGTGGTGGAGGGATGGCCGGGCGGCCGTTGGCTAGGGAGCGGTGCGCTGCCAGGCCGCGATGTTGATCGGGCCCTCGGGGATGTCGATCGGGGTCGTCGACGCCGGGTCGTCGACCGGGATGCGGAACAGCTGCGTGCAGGTCTCGCCGAGGCCCAGGATGACCGTGGCGTCCGGGGACCAGCTGGCCCCGCAGCCGGCAACGCCCGCCGGGATCGTGACCCGGTTCGCCGGCGTGTCGCCGTTGATGATCACCATCGCGCCGTTCGCGAGCGTGTAGAGCAGGTGCGCATCGTCGGGCGACCAGGCGGGGTTGACGGCGTCCTCGCCGGGCACGGACACGATCTCCTCGGTGCCGTCGAGATCGGTGATGCCCACGACGTGGGCGTATCCCTCCTTGCGGAAGAACGCGATCCGCTTCGAGTCGGCCGACCATTGCGGGGCGGCGAAGGAGGCATTGCCGTCCTCGACCGACTGCAGGCGTCGTTCGTCGCTGCCGTCCGGGCGGCTGATCGCGAGGTGGGTGCCGCCCGGCACGGCCGACGGCTTGAGCTGGTAGGCGAGCCACTGGCCGTCCGGCGACCAGCGGGGAAACCGTCGGCTGCCGTCGGCGCCCGTGAGCGCTGCCAGGCCGGTGCCGTCGGCGCCGACGACGTACAGGCTGAGGCGCCCGTCGTCGCTCGACGAGAACACCAGGCGCGTGCCGTCCGGCGACCAGGCAACGCTGTCGAGCGGCCCGGCGACGACCGCCATGTCGCCGGTGACGTTGCGCGCCCCGCTGCCGTCGGTATTCGCGACGAACACGGACATCGGCGTGCGCTCGGCGGCCTGACTCAGAAACGCGACCTTCGTGCCGTCGGGCGAGAAGACGGGGCTGAAGGCACGCCCGAGCCCGATCTCGAGCACCTGTGGGTTGGATCCGTCGGCGTTCGCGCGCCACAGCCGGGCGTCGACGTCGACGATGATCGCGCCGTTGCTCGCGAGGCCGAACGGCCGCAGCCGGTTCTGCGAGCCCGCGAGGAGCAGCGCACCGGCCAGGGCCGCCGCCAGCAGGGCGACGGCGAGCAGGATGACCAGCGGCCTGGGGACGATCGCCGGTCGCATCGTGAGCTGCACGGGGAGCCACCTTTCGGGGAAGGCCCAGCCCGGTCGCTGCGGAGTCCG
>MGOE01000101.1:351-1075 GCA_001797035.1 Chloroflexi bacterium RBG_16_72_14 | reverse complement strand
CTGGTCGGGGCCGTCGGTCAGCCAGTCGACGAGCAGGCGGTCGGGCACGTCGTTCATCGTCCGGGCTCCGGGCTGGGGGACTGCGGCTCGGACGGGCCCGCGATGGCCGCGCGCATGGTCCGGGTGCCGTAGTGGAGTCGTGAGTAGACCGTCCCGGCCGGGATCCCGAGAATCGATCCGACCTCGGCCGCGGACAGGCCGACGTAATGGGTCAGGACGAGGGCTGCCCGCTGTTCGACGGACAGCTGGAGGAAGGCGCGCTCCAGCTCGTCCCGGTCGACGAGCTGGCCCAGCCGGTCCTCCACCGACGGCTGGTCGACGGCGAGGACGGGGACCTCGAACGGGCGCCGCCGCTTGCGGCGGACCTGGTCGTGGCAGGCGTGGACGAGGAGCCGGTGGAGCCAGGCGTCGAACCGGTCGGGGTCGCGGAGACTCCGCAGGTCACGCCACGCCCGGACGAGAGCGTCCTGGACCGCATCCTCCGCCGCATACCCATCGCGGAGGATCCGTCTCGCGATCGCGTACAGGCGGTGGTATGCGGCGGTCGCGAGGGCATCGAATGCCTCGTGGTCGCCCCGCTGCGCGCGCTCGACGAGCTCGGACGTCACCGCCGACCCTCAATCCGGCACGGGGACTTCCCGCGCTGGTGAGTATGGCGTCGCCGGCACGCGGATCCTTCATGAGGCGTGGGCGCGCATGCCGGCTGCGGGGCCGGGGTGGGGCG
>MGOE01000101.1:0-296 GCA_001797035.1 Chloroflexi bacterium RBG_16_72_14 | reverse complement strand
GCCGATGCCCGATCCGTCCCAGACCCCGCCCCTCATCTCCGCCCGCGGCCTGACCAAGCGGTTCGGCACGTTCACGGCCGTCGACGGGATCGACTTCGATGTCGCGCCCGGCGGCGAAGGCAAGGAAACGATTGTTCCAATGATCAACACGTACAGGGTGATCTTCGTTTACCCACCTTCGTATCCTTGGCCTTCGCCGTCGTGACAGCGATAGCATGGCGACTGGCGCGGCGCTGCCACTGCCCGGTGCTCGTGGCAGCAGATGCCGCCAAGCATCTCCTGGTGGTCTTTGCGGT